>NC_009615.1:2502500-2867500 GCF_000012845.1 Parabacteroides distasonis ATCC 8503 | reverse complement strand
GCAAGGTTTTTACACTAAAAGGCTTTGGGGAAATTTAAATTATATAATGTAGATTTGAAAAATCTCTCTCCGGGAGTACACGAATTCGAGTATCTTTTGGAGAACAAGTTTTTTGTGGACATTGACGGAACCGAGGTCCAGAAGGGCAAAGTGAAGGTTCATCTTACCGTAAAACGGTCGTCAATGATGTTTGAGATGAACTTTCAGATAGAAGGGGTTGTTGTTGTTCCATGCGATAGATGCTTGGACAATATGGAAATTCCTATTGATACCCACAATCGTCTGGTGGTAAAATTCGGCAAGGAATATGCCGAGGAAAGTGATGAGGTTGTCGTGATACCGGAAGAGGAGGGCGCTATTAATTTGGCGTGGTTCCTGTATGAGTTTATCGCTTTGGCGGTTCCCATGAAGCATGTACATGCGCCGGGTAAATGTAATAAGGCAATGTCGTCTAAATTGAAGAAACATACCGCCAGAAGTTCGGATGAGACCGAAGACGATTTTGAGGATGACATGGGAGGTGATGATTTGGCGTTGGAAGATGACGGAAACGCTAGTCCTGCCGATCCTCGTTGGGATGCTCTGAAAGGTTTGCTAGAGAATGATAACAATTAAATAAATAAAACAATGGCACATCCTAAAAGAAGACAAGGTAAGACAAGAACAGCCAAGAGAAGAACTCATGACAAGGCTGTAGCTCCAACAATGGCAATTTGCCCGAACTGTGGCGCATGGCACATCTATCACACAGTATGTGGTGAGTGCGGTTATTACAGAGGTAAATTAGCGATTGAAAAAGAAGCTGCTGTGTAAGTTTGTCAACTTATATGGTTTGATGAACAAAAGAAATAGCCCTAAAAGTTTTTTTAGGGCTTTTTTTTAATTGGGATAAGTAGTCCTTTTATTTTTAAAGTTATGGATAAGATAAATGCGGTTATCACAGGAGTGGGTGGATACGTTCCTGAAGATGTATTGACGAATGAGGATATTTCCAAGATGGTCGATACGACGGATGAGTGGATCATGACTCGTGTGGGTATTAAGGAGCGCAGGATATTGAAAGGGGAGGGCGTAGGACTCTCTTACATGGGTATACGGGCCGTGAAGCAATTGCTCGAGAAAACGAACCTGAATCCGGAAGAAGTAGAGGTTGTCTTGACCGCTACGACTACCCCGGATCATCATTTCCCGACAACTTCTTCTATCATCGCTTATCATACAGGTTGTAAGAATGCGATGACTTTTGATATGCAAGGTGCGTGCGCAGGCTTCTTGTATGCTTTGGAGACGGGCGCTAATTATATTCGCTCGGGGCGTTATAAGAAGGTGGTTGTCGTATCGGGTGATAAGATGACATCTATTACAGATTATCAAGATCGTTCTACTTGTCCTTTGTTCGGGGATGCTTGCGGAGCGGTCTTGCTGGAGCCAACTACCGAGGAGTTCGGTGTCTTGGATACTATTTTACGGACAGACGGCGTAGGCTATCCGCATCTGATCATGAAATCGGGCGGCTCGGCTTATCCTCCTTCTCACGAGACGGTGGATAACCGTGAGCATTTCGTTTATCAAGATGGACGTGTGGTGTTCAAGTACGCGGTTTCTTATATGGCGGACGTGGCCGCTGAGATTGCGGAGAAGAATGGCTTGACGCATGATGATATCGCGTGGATCGTTCCTCATCAAGCGAACTTGCGGATTATCGACGCTACGGCGAAACGCTTGGGCGTAGATATGGATAAGGTGATGATCAATATCCAGAAATACGGCAACACAAGCGCCGGTACGATTCCTATTTGTCTATGGGAATGGGAGAATCAATTGAAAAAAGGAGATAACCTGATCCTCGCCGCTTTTGGAGCGGGCTTTACGTGGGGAGCGGTTTATCTGAAATGGGGGTATGATGGAAAAAAAGCATAAATCGGGTTTTGTCAATATCGTTGGAAACCCAAACGTAGGTAAGTCTACGTTGATGAATCGTTTGGTCGGGGAGCGGATCTCTATTATCACCTCGAAGGCGCAAACGACAAGGCATCGTATTATGGGTATCGTGAATACCGACGATATGCAAATCGTGTATTCTGACACGCCGGGAGTCTTGCGGCCGAATTATAAGTTGCAGGAATCCATGCTTAATTTCTCTCAATCCGCCTTAGGCGACGCCGACGTGCTGTTGTACGTGACGGATGTCGTCGAGACGATTGATAAAAATAATGAGTTCCTAGCACGGGTACAGAGTATAGAGTGTCCGGTTCTCTTGTTGATCAATAAGATCGACCAGACCAATCAGCCGGAGCTGGAGAAGCTCGTGGCCCAGTGGAAGGAATTGCTTCCGAAGGCCGAGATCATCCCGATCTCCGCGCTTTCGAATTTCAATATAGATTACGTGAAGCGTCGGGTGGAGGAGTTGATGCCTGATTCCCCGCCTTATTTCGAGAAAGACGCCTTGACCGATAAACCGGCCCGTTTCTTCGTGACAGAGATCATTCGTGAGAAAATCTTGTTATATTATCAGAAGGAAATACCTTATGCGGTAGAAGTGGTCGTCGAGTTGTTCAAGGAAGATGATGAGCTGATCCATATCAAGGCGCTGATCATCGTGGAGCGTGATACCCAGAAGGGGATCATCATCGGGCATCAAGGGCAAGCATTGAAGAAAGTAGGTGCTATGGCCCGGAAGGATATCGAACGTTTCTTCGGAAAGAAGGTGTTTTTGGAAATGTTTGTCAAAGTGGAAAAAGACTGGCGTAACCGTGACAACATATTGAAGAACTTCGGTTATCAGCTGGACTAATAATAGCATACGAAAGGAGAATTTATGGGAAATATAGTAGCGATAGTGGGGAGACCCAATGTAGGTAAGTCAACCCTTTTCAACCGGTTGACGGGTACCCGTCAGGCGATCGTGAACGAGGAGGCTGGTACTACCCGCGACCGTCAGTACGGCAAGGTGGAGTGGACCGGCAAGGAGTTTTCGCTGATTGACACAGGCGGATGGGTGGTTAACTCGGAGGATGTTTTCGAGGAGGAGATCAACAAGCAGGTAAAAGTGGCTATCGAGGAGGCGGACGTGATCTTGTTCGTCGTCGATGTATTGAATGGCATCACGGATCTGGACATGGAGGTGGCGCAGATCTTGCGTCGTTGCAAGCGGCCGGTGATCGTGGTGGCGAACAAGGCGGATAATTATGATCTGCATCCGGCCTCGGCGGAGTTTTACTCGTTTGGCTTGGGAGAGCCTTTCTGCATCTCGGCCATCAATGGTTCTTATACCGGGGATTTGCTGGATAAGATCGTGGCGACGTTGCCCGAGGAGAAGGTGGAGATACTGGAGGAGGAGTTGCCCCGTATCGCGATTATAGGACGCCCGAACGCGGGAAAATCTTCTCTTATCAATGCTTTTATTGGCGAGGATCGTCATATCGTTACCGATATCGCAGGCACGACCCGTGATTCCATCTACACGAAATATAATAAATTCGGCTTGAACTTCTATTTGGTGGATACGGCGGGTATCCGTAAGAAGGGGAAGGTGAATGAGGACTTGGAGTATTACTCGGTGATCCGTTCGATCCGCACCATCGAGAACTCGGATGTCTGCGTGCTGATGTTGGACGCTACGAGGGGTATCGAGAGCCAGGATATGAATATCTTCTCGCTGGTGCAGAAGAATAAGAAGGGATTGGTGGTTTGTGTGAATAAGTGGGACTTGATCGAAGATAAGAGCCAGAAGGTGATCGACTCGTATACGACCGCTATCCGCGAGCGTCTGGCTCCGTTTACCGACTTCCCGATCTTGTTTATCTCCGCTCTGACGAAACAACGTATCCTGAAGGTGCTGGAGACCGCCAAGGAGGTTTACGAGAATCGCTCCAAGCGTGTCCCTACGGCCAAGCTGAACGAGGTGATGCTTCCGATCATCGAGAATTATCCTCCCCCAGCATGGAAGGGTAAGTATATCAAGATCAAATATATCACCCAGCTCCCGGCGGGCAGCGTGCCTTCTTTCGTGTTCTTCTGTAACTTGCCGCAATGGATCAAGGACCCGTACAAACGTTTCCTTGAGAACAAGATCCGCGAGAACTGGGATTTTACCGGTACGCCGATTAATATATTTATCCGGGAAAAGTAAATACTAGATACAAAAAAGCCGCTTCCTGTAACGGGGAGGCGGCTTTTTCTATTTAGAATAGGTCGGAATGCGTTCCGATATCGGTGAAAAGCAAGATTAGCTCCGTGTCATCTTGGCTCCATATCAGCAGCCAGTCTCCTTGGATATGGCATTCCCACAATCCTGCGTATTTCCCGGATAGCTTATGCGGGTGGTATTGGGAGGGAAGGGAACCGGTATTTTTGAGGATTTCTACAGTCTCTAATAAGAGGTTTATATCCAAGTGCCGCTTCTTGCACCGCTTGATGTCACGTTCGAATTTGGAAGTGGTATGTACGGTATAAGTCATAGCTCTAGCATTTTTTGCTTGAATGCCTCAAAGTTCTCGTATTTGTGTATCCTTCCTGCCTTCACGTCCTCCAAGGCTTCGTCCAATCCGGATTTCTTCTGTGCCTTCACCTTGCCTTCCAGCGAAGTGATGAATTTCTTCAAGATGTCGGCGTATTTCTCGGGGATGGTTACCTCGAATGTCTTTAATGATGTCGTTGTCTCCATATCGCTCTGTTTTAGGAATTTCCTTCGCAAATATACGGAATAAAAAGAGAAGGGGAATTGTTTTCCTTCTCTTTTTATTTCCCGCTTCCGCGTCGGGGGGAGGGACGTGACGGTTAGATCTCGTCCGGGCTCTCGGAGTCTCCGCCGGGCGTAGGCTCGGGTGTAGGCTCGGGAGCGGGCGCCGGTTTCTTGGAGGCGGCCATGCGCTGGTTGTAGGCGGCGGTGGTCTCGGCGATCAGCTGGTTGAGGGCGGCGATGAAGGCGGTCGCTTTCTCGGACGGCTTCGCTACGCCATAGGACTGAGCCAGCAGGGTGAGATCGTCATAATACACGTCGATCCGCTTGCGCAGGTTGGCGCCGCTTTCCTTTTTGGAGATGGTCCGGTTTTGGACGCGTTGCTGCGACAGGCGGTCGTAGGCGTTATTCTCTTTCTCCAGCTCGGCGAGGTAAGCGTCGAGGCCGAGCGTGGTGACGTACGGCTTGTTCTCGTCCTTGCGCAAATCCAGCAAGAGGCCCTTTATCTTGGCGGTCTCCTGCGCCATGGGGAGGCGGGCGATGCCGTTATAGGGTTTGATGATCTTGTATAGATACTTGCCCGCGTCACGCTCGGCTTCCAACGGGAGGGTACCGGCCCGTGAGATGCGGGTGATGATATAGATGGCGAGGTTGTCGCGGTTGGTATCGTGCAAGGTCATTTGCTCGGTCTCCTGCGAGATGCGGCTCTCGTCCACCACGTCGGCCATGGCGAGGAGGTCTGCCTCGTAGGTCTCGAGGAATTCTTTGGTGAGGCCCAGCTCGGGGATGCCGTCGCTGCCGGTCAGCAGGGAGATCTCGTCGGGGGACTCGGAATCGCCGTCACCGCTATTTCCGTTGGCTAGGTCGAGGACGTGGTTCATGAAGGAGAGGTACTCGGCGTTGTTGAAAAGAGAGAGCGGAAGTGTCTTGATTTTTGTGTAAGTACTCATGGTAAATTTGATTTAGAGTTTAAAAACTTCTCTAAGTTAGGGATATTTGCTGAATAAGGGCTTCTTAGGCCTAAAAAATGGGGATTGAATGGCGCGAATAATCATCTTAGGCCTAAGAAATGGCTTTTCAAGGGTGAAAATAGGCTTTTTAGGCCTAAGAAATGGTTTCGCGGCCTTGAAAGTCCCTTCCTAGGCCAAGGAAATCACTTTTCACGGTTGAAAAACTATCTTTTAGCCCTAAGAAGTCATTTTTCACCCTTCGAGGGCATTTCTTAGGGCTAAGAGACATTAAGAATCTGATTGTTTTGCGAATGTTTTAAAAAAACACGATCTTCGCGATGTATTGGAAAAATAACGTAGAAGCGTTTCGATATTATCTTGCATTGAAATCTGGACAATTTCAACCCAACAAGATAATGAGAAAGTAGCTCCTGCGCTTGTGCTTGTTATATACTTATCCTAAAGGTGAATTATATGCAATCATAAAGCGTGGGACTATTGTCTTATTATTGTTGGGTGGGCAGTCCAGAGCCTCAATGCAGTGATAAGCGATGGTTCTCACGCTTCTTTTATTTATGAAAAGACCGAACAGGGGAACAGGTTTGGAATAAGGAGTTAGAAGTTATGAAAAAGGCTTTACTGCTATTGATGGGGTTCTGTTTGTGTTTAACAATACGAGCCCAAGTTGTAACCTATGTGGAAATGAAGGAAAGTGGCTCATTATTAAACTTGCTTACAGATGCCGAAATTGAGCGAACTGAGAAAATCGTTATTAGCGGGAATGGTTTAGAGGAAAAAGATTTCGCTGTATTGAAAGCTATGCTGATACGGCATGCTTTAAGGGAAGTGGATATTGAGAATACAAGTACCCGTGCTATTACGGAAAGAGCTTTTGAGGGATGTTCAAATTTAAGTGCGATAAAACTGCCTAAATATTTGGTGAATACAGGTTGGTATGCTTTTGAGGATTGCTCTGGGCTTATGGATATAGAGCTTCCTGTATCGGTAGAGACAATCGCTAATTCTTTTAGAGGGTGCTCTTCTTTAACCTCGATTACATTGGGTCGTCGTGTTAAGTCTTTAGACTCGCAATCCTTTTATCTATGTAGTAATTTGAGGGAAGTGCATTGTAAGGGATCTATTCCTCCAAGTTGCAAACAAGATTCTTTTAAGGGACTCTATGAGACCTGTACCCTTTATGTCCCGGAGGGATGCAAGAGGGATTATACCTTTGCGGATGGATGGCTTAACTTCGGGAACATCCGCGAGGAATATGTGGAGCCTGCGCTTTCTTTGCGAGTTAACTTGGAAGGGGGAACATTCGCTTGGCAGCTTTACCCTCTTTATGACGGAAATGGAGGAATCATTGTAAATCATTTTTATCCGGGACAAGATTATCTCATCGATGTTGAGAAGGGTGAGACCATCGTATTTCATATCGCTGAAGAAAATACATATTTTTCGAACTGGAAGATAGATACGATCCTTTTGAATGGAGAGGACATAACCTCGCAAGTGACGGAGAATGACCTGCTTTATTTGAATATAGATAGGGATTCTAAGTTGGAGATCGTGATGAAAGACCTGTCCGTAACCTCAAATGATGTGATCGAAAACCCACAGGATATAAAGATCTCGACGTTGGATAATAAGGTTTTGATACAAAATATCACGACCGGAGAGCGAGTGAATGTTTACAATGTCTTAGGTGTCTTGGTGCATTCAGTGGTTGTAGAAGCTATGGATTATGAGGTACAACTACCCAAGGGTGAGATTTATCTTATACAAATCGGAAAGAAAACAGTAAAGTTGAAGCTTTAAATGAATCGTTATAAAATGTAAGAAAGCGTGATTACCGTTATCCGATAAGGACCTCCCTTTCGAGAAGCAGTCAGACTTTTCAAAAGGGAGGTTTATAGCAAATACAGGCTTTGTCTTAAGCCTCCACCCCATTCCTGTACAAGTAATCCGGAGCGAAATCTGCCCCATTGTACCATTCGAGCGCCCAGTGTGTGAGCCCGAACTGGACGAAATTCCGGAGGTCTTTCAATGGCTCGAAAAGTTTCCCTTTCAGTAAAGGGAGGAAGTTCACTAATTTCACCTTACCGTTGCTAAATTCCAATCGCATGGTATAGCCCTTTACATATTCCACGCCAGTGACGCATATTAAATCTATATCTTCAGTCATAACTTTTTCTCTTTTAAATGGGTCTTAGGGAATTTTCATCACGAATATATGGAATAAAAAAGATAAGGGTACGAGTTCGTCTCTCTTTTTTGTCTTTCTTTCATCCACATTTCCTTGAAACCCTTGGAATCCCCATTTATAATCGTACCTTTATGTCTCTTTACCTTAAAAATTAAAAATAATCATGTTTACGCCATCAATGACAAACGAGGAAATAGAGGCAGTGGCCTATAAGGACTTTCTGGAGATCCGGGGAAGAGTGGAAATCGCGAAGGATAAATTCGTACAAAGGGTGAGATGCACGCCCCCGGGATTTTGGGCCTTGCATTCCTTACAGGAGACACATACCCTTCAAACCCGCTCCAAGAATACATGGACTGTATATTTCTATTATTTGTACACGACACCGGCCGGTGCCGTGAAAGTCTCATCTATGATTTACACCTCCCTGCCGGGAGATGAAGGCACGGATTACCTGTTTATGAATAATCTCGACCGCTTCCGGCTGGAGAGGGTGAGCTCGCATTTCTCGCAACAATACGAGGAACGCTATATCGACCCGAACCAGATCCAACTGAACGGCCTTCTGCCCGCTATCTATTTCATGAGGACTGCCGGCGACCGGAAGATCGCTCCCTACACTCCCGATACATGGACCGAGGAAGAGAAAAAGGACAAATATCTCTTCGTGTCGGAGCAAGGGACCATGGAGGCGAAGCTGGAGGGGCGTGTGGAGACCTACCTTACTTTCAGGAAGCCGGAACACTCGGGTGATTAAATAAGTAGAGGGCGAGGTTGATACCCCGCCCTCCCGATAACTAGGTAGATACCTCCGGGCTTATCTTTTCAGAAGATCGATCCTCTTGCCGGGCAACAGTACCGCATGAACCTTCTCCGTTACCCGCCCCTTCACGTTGAAGGAATCCCTTAGGCGGATGTCGGCGGCGGAGGAGCCGATCTGCGCCTCATATTTACCGGATTCTACGACCCAATGACTGGCGCTCTCGTCGAAGGAGGCCAGATCCGTATCTTTCACCTTGAAGATGATCTCACGGCTCTCCCCCGGCTGGAGGAGTTGGGTCTTGGCGAAACCTCTCAACTCTTTAGCCGGTTTATCCATGCTCTTGCCGGGGGCGGAGATATATAGCTGGACCACTTCCTTCCCGGCTACCGGGCCATTGTTCGTGATCGTGCAACTGATGCTGTAGTCCGTATCGCCCATGAACACTTTCAAGCTCGAATAATTGAAAGTCGTATACGACTGTCCGTAGCCAAACGGATAGGAGACGGGCACGCCGAACGTATCGAAGTAACGGTAGCCCACGTAGATACCCTCCTCGTAGTTGGTATAGTCAATATTCTTACGATCCGTATGCTCCGGGCCTCCTCCCATGAAGCCGGCTAACATTTCTTTCAGGTCGATACCCGAAGCGTCCGGGAAATTCTTCGTGGAGGCTACGTCGGCGATGCTCACGGGGAAAGTCATCGGGAGCTTACCGGAAGGATTCACCTTTCCGGACAGGATATCGGCTACCGTGTTACCTCCTTCCTGCCCGGCTTGCCAAGCCAATAGGATGGCGTCCGGTTCCGATTTCCAGCTGGCGGTCTCGATCACGCCCCCGATATTCAAGATTACGACCACCTTCTTCCCTTCCTTATGGAAAGCGTCGGAAACCGATTGGATCAACGCTCGCTCATTCTCCGTCAGGTTGAAATCTCCCTCGATCTTCCGGTCTTGGAACTCTCCCGAGCTACGGCCTATCGTAACGAAGGCGATATCCGCCTCTTTCGCCTTAGCGGCCAGCCCTGCGGCATCCGGTACGAACTCCGGGATACGAGGGTGGTTGAAGAAAGCGGCGGCGGGACTCGTGTCTTTCGGCTGTTTCGCCTTTTCCTCGGTACTGTATTTCTCGTATAAGGCTTTCACTTCGGCGTCCATGGTATAACCGGCGTTTTCCAGACCTTCCACGAGGGATACGGTATAAGCCTCGTTCACGTCGCCGCTGCCGGTGCCTCCGGCGATAAAATCGTACGAGGTGGTACCGTAAGCCGCTATCTTCTTGATACCCGGGGCCAGCGGCAAAGCATTATTCGTATTCTTTAATAAAACCATACCTTCGGAAGCGGACGCACGGGTTACCTCGGCGTGAGCTTTTAGGTCCGGTTTGTCGGAATAGGCGTATTGGGCAAAGCGGGGGGCTTGAAGGATCAGTCGTAATACACGGGTTACGTCCGTATCCACGTCGTCGATAGAGAGAGAACCGTCCTCAAGCGCTTTTAGGAGGGCCTCTTTCTGGTCCGGCCGTCCGGGCATCAGCAGATCGTTTCCGGCGTGGATCTGGGCGGGGGCGTTCTTGCCGCCAAACCAGTCGGTCATGACAAGGCCGCTAAAACCCCATTCGTCACGGAGGATGGTCGTTAATAAATCACGGCTTTCGGAGGCATACTCACCATTTATCTTATTGTAGGAAGACATGACCGTCCACGGGCTTGCCTCTTTTACGACCATCTCGAAACCTCTTAGGTAAATCTCCCGCAAGGCACGAGGGGTGAGGCGGGCATCCGTTCCCGTCCGGTTGGTCTCTTGATTATTGACGGCGAAATGCTTGATGGAGGTTCCCACGCCATTGCTTTGGATACCGTTTACCATCGCTGTCGCTATCCGGCCCGTCAAGTAGGGATCTTCGGAATAATACTCGAAGTTACGTCCGCAGAGAGGGCTTCGGTGGATATTCAGCGCGGGGGCCAAGAGTACGTCGCAACCGTATTCTTTCACCTCGTCGCCCATGGCGTTGCCTACGTTTTTGACCAATGCGGTGTTCCATGTGGAGGCTAGCAAGGTAGCGACCGGGAATGCCGTGCAATAATAGGTCGCCTCGTTCCCCTTGCGAGTCGGGGAGATACGTAATCCGGCGGGACCGTCGGCCACTACGATAGCGGGGATTCCCAGACGTTCGATCGGGAAGGTCGTTCCGGCGGCTCCCGGCACTATATTTTGCGTGCTGCCGACTACGGCTGATTGGCCGCCGAACCCGGGCATTCCGGTTCCGACTAACAGGGATACTTTCTCTTCGGCAGTCATGGCGGCTACGATTTTCTCGATAGGATCTTTACCCAATTGCGGCAAGGTTTGGGAGTGCCCTACTTGCATGGCCATCGTAAGGCATGCGCCCATTAATAGTTTGTTCATATAGAATGGTTTTTGTGTTTTTCAGTGCCCCAAAAGTAGGCGAAGGAATCGAGGCGGACAAAGAAAAAGAAAGGTATCGGAGGTAAGGATTTCGTTTTTTGATGAATATCAAACATTGTAGGGGTTTGATGATATATTTAGGGGACGCCGACTGCGCAGTCGGCGTCCGGTACTATTTATAATGTATTCAGAAGTTTATGAATCTCATTAACCATCTGCGTAGCGGATTCTTGTGTCTCGGATAAACCTTCCGGAGTGATCTTGGCAACCGTCTTGTTCAACTTCTCGAGTTTGCCTTTAGCTCCTTTCGTTGTCAGCTCTTCCCGGAGGATGCGGATCTTCTCGCAATCTTGTATACCCTCGACCAAACGTTCGAAGCGAATGCTACTGCGTGGACCGGGATAAATACTGTATGTATCGCCTGCCGCCCAAGTGCGGAAACGCGAGTCACGCAGAGGATCGGCGGTCCAGCTATTAACTGCCCAACGTAGATAACCGTCGTAACCACCGGCTACGGCGTGCAAGACCGTCCATGCCGCTTCCGCCGGGTCGGAGAAGGTGAAGGTATTCGGGAACGCTTCCGCGCAACAGGTATAAACGGTACTGATCTGTCCCGCTTTATCACGGGCAGCCTTTACGTCTTCTGGGAATTTATGCCCATAGGGAATACTTAAATAGTATAAGTCCGATTGAATTTCCGGATGATAATTTCCGGCCAGCGTGATCTTGAACTCCGGATCGGCTTGCTTGATAACCTTGATCGCCTCACGCATCGCCTCCATCGGACGCTCGTCCATAGAGATGGCGGTTTTCTCGAACCAGCCTTTCTCGCGAAGGTGGCGGGAGAAATCTTTTAGGAAAGTACCCCAATAGTCTGCGTAAGCGGCGTCACCCGGTTTCGTGTTGAGAAATTGTACACGATTTGTCGCCTCGTCGTAATAATCGAAAGATAAAGCCCAAGGGATCATGGTGTAGCAACTGATCATATCATCGATACCGATCTCGTTCATCATGAATTCCACCCATTTGTCGAAGACGGCGTAATCATATGCCCAAGTGCCGTCTATCTTCTTGATCCGGGTGATCATGCTGTCGAAATGATCCTCGGTCTGTCCGGCCCAAGGTTTATGCATGATACTGGTGGTGATAGCGCGCTGTCCGGCGTTCGCCAACATCTTCATGATCGGGCGCATAGCGTCGAAATGCTCTTTACTCCAAAGAGGAACTTGGTAGTAACGGGCCACGGAATACGGGTTCTGCCATAAGTCCAGATGGAAAGCCCAGTCCTTCGGGGCGGGAAGTGTGCGGTTCAATACGTCCACTTCTATTTGTAATTCCATGGGGGAGGCATTTTTTCCCGTGACGGTCAATGTCCCTTTATATTTACCGGCTTTCGCGGATTGAGGTACCCAGATATTCATCCAGATCGGCTGGGTGGTGCGTGCCTTGATATCACGGATCTTTACGATATCCAATACATCGGCTACGACGGAGGAATCCCATTCCGCCTTATTCTCTCGGTGGCCGCAACCGCCTTTACGGTCTTTATTCAACTCATCGGTCATGACGTAACGGACAAAGTTCGTCGTGATAGCGGAGGATGGGATGATGGAAGAACCGCTCTTTAAGTCGCTCACGGTGATAGAGGCATCCTCGAGTCCCACCTTGGTCCATAACACGGCTTGTGCGTTTACCCGTTCCCCTTTCCATGCTTTCGTCTGCCAGCGATTGCTTTTCTTGACATCGGGAATACTGAGTTTCGGATATCGTATATCGGTCGTGCCCCAGCTTAATTGGGTTGGGGCCGATAACTTGTCCCAGATCTCGTCGCTGTCATGCGGTTTCGTGTCGGTCAATTCCGTATAGTCGCCTAGCGGGTATTTCTCGGATTGCTGGGCTACGGTAAAAGAACTTAGTGCCAGAAAGGCACAAAGGATGAAAGTGTTTTTCATACGATTGCTTATTTTAGAATATTAACTAGGGCAAAGATAGGAATTAGTTGACAGTTGTCAACTGTCAACTAGCCTTTTATAGTGGCATACGAGCAGATTCCCCTCATCATCGTATAAGTGCATCCCGTTGCCTTCGCAATAACGGAACATCTTACAATCCGCGCATTCCCCTTTTTTAGCCCACTGGCGGTTACGATACGGTTTAAACTCATTATTCCAGATATCAATGAAATCGTCTTTATAGATGTTCCCTTGGTGGAAGTTCGCCCGTATACTGGGACAACCGGAGATAGCGCCATCAGCGAGGACAGAGGCCGTATTGATACCGGCGTTGCATTGGAAAATCGAGTCTCTCACCTCTGCCTCATAATTCCCGAGGAAGCCCTCACAGCCGTAGCTAACGTGTATCTTACCCTCTTTCCGGCAGAAGCGGATGAAGTTCATGAGCCATGTGAACTGCTCGTTCGTCAGTTGCAAATCGGTCTCAGTCGCGGCACGTCCAACTGGGAAGATCGTAAAGATACGCCACCGTTTTACGCCCATCTCGATCAAAAAATCCTTGAAGAGCATCAAATCTTTGAAGTTGTGTTGGTTTACGCAAGTCACCACATCCCAGATGATCTCCTTTTCCTCGGCCAACATACAGATGGCATTCAGTGCCTTCTCGAAACTTTTAGGATTACGGCGAAGCCAGTTATGCGCTTCCTCGAAACCATCTAGGCTGATAGTCGCCGAGTGCAATCCGGAAGCCAAGAGCGAGTCGAGCCGTTCCCGGGTCATCAGATAACCATTGGAGACGATCCCCCAAGGATATCCCCTGCGATACAGTTCCAACCCGCATTTCTCGATATCCTTACGAACCAGCGCCTCGCCTCCGGTAAAGATGACGAGCACTTTGTTCGGCTCGACGTAAGGCGTGATATCGTCTATGACTTTCAGGAAGTCTTCGACAGGCATATCCGGGACAGAGGCCGAGACATGGCAATCGCTCCCGCAATGACGGCAGGATACATTACAACGAAGCGTACACTCCCAAAAGAGTGTACGCAATTCATGTAATTTAGCCCTGTTCTTCTTGATACTTCGAAAAAGCTCTAGGGCGATACGTTTTTTGATGTTTGGGCGTTTGTCCATATGTGTTATTTTTGTGGGCTGGAATGTACAAGCTGAAAGTTAACCTCTTTCGATCCTCTCCCAATCAGCATCCCTTCCCCGTCTATTAATTCAATTTCGCCGAAATTTACAACAATAGAATCAGTTTTCCAAGGATATTGAGGATCAGAAAAGGATGGTGATAGGCGTGCGTAAAGGGTATGTTCAGTTGCCGGAGCTTGATCATAGGTAAACTGATAGCGCCCGGTCTCATCTGTGACGGCAGGAAAACTGGTGATATCTTCATCTATATTAGGCGTATAGGCCGGAGAGGTATAGATTGTTACGCCCGGAACAGGCCAACCATCTTGATCGGTTACTCTCCCGTAGAAGGTATATAAGGTATAAGGTTCCGTGTGTGTATCGATGTATTCTTTTAGTTGGATTTGGATTTCCTTGGAAGCGCTTCCAAGAGACCAGCCTTCTCCTCCGGAAAAATCATTGCTGTCGAAGGTGACCGTTATCGTATCGGAAGCATATATCGCCTTATTCTTATCCCAATCGATATCCTCTATAATTAATCGATATTCCATGAAAGGGAAATCGGTTTTGCTAAAAATGAAATCTCCGTTTGTATCTGTCTGGAGGGTATCGGTATGTAACCATCCCTGCGGATGAGACTCTCCGCTCGGGTTGATGCGGACTTGTAGGTCGGGGATTGGCTCTCCTTTCATGTCTGTTACTTTCCCTTTTATTTGGAAATTGGCATGGGGACTACCATATTCGCAAGGTATCTCTCCATTCTCACCGCAAGAGAATCCTATGATGGCCAATAATCCGGTTAATAGACAGTTGATCTTTCTTAATAGTTGCAAGTTGATGTTTTCCATGATCTGATCGTTTTTATTTGTTTGCACTATATATAGATGCGAATATACGCAAAATAGTTGCTTACCGTCCGGTATTTGTCTTTTCTCTTTATATAATAGGGGTTGATATAGCTGTACTTTTTGTATCTTTGCCACTTCAATGTAACAGATCAATTTATGAGAGATTTCATACGTATTTTAAAGCGTTTCGTTCCCCCTTACAAAAAGTATATGGTTCTGAACATCGTGTTCAATGTACTTTCCGCTATCTTGAACCTGTTTTCTTTCGCCTTGATTATCCCGATCCTTCAGATCTTGTTTAAGATGGATGAGGGGAATTACACCTTTATGGATTGGAATTTTAACGCGGGAAGCTGGGAGTCGTGGAAAGCCTTGCCGGAGTTGATCAAAAATAACTTTTTTTGGTATGTATCCGATCTGATAGAGGTACACGGCGGTTCGTTCGCCTTGATTATGTTGGGAATCTTCCTGATCGTGGCGACTTTCTTGAAAGTGGCGACCATGTATCTGGCTTTTTATACGATGATCCCGATTCGAACCGGAGTCGTTCGTGATATCCGTAATCAGATTAACAAGAAGATTACGCAGTTGCCGTTGAGCTTTTTCTCCGAGGAGCGAAAAGGGGATATTATCGCCCGTGTATCCGGAGACGTGAACGAGATTGAGACATCCATAATGAGTTCATTGGACATGTTATTCAAGAACCCGATCCTGATCGTGATCTATCTGGTGGGTATGATCGCTATCAGTTGGCAACTTACCGTATTCGTCTTGATCCTGTTGCCGTTGGCGGGTTACGTAATGGGACAAGTCGGTAAGAAGTTGAAACGGAAGTCCTTGGAAGGACAGCAACAATGGGGATTTCTGATGAGCCAGATCGAGGAGACATTAGGCGGACTTCGTATTATCAAGGCTTTTAACGCCGAGAAGAAGATACAAGACCGTTTCGAGCGAAGCAATGATACTTTCCGTCGGTTGACAAACCGTATCTATCGCCGCCAACAAATGGCGCACCCGATGAGCGAGTTTTTGGGAACCGTTACGATCGCTATCGTACTTTGGTATGGAGGTACGCTGATCTTGAGTGCGAATAGCCCGATCGACGCTCCTACGTTTATTTATTATCTGGTTATTTTCTATAGCATTATCAATCCTGCGAAAGATCTAAGTAAGTCGGTTTATGCGATCCAGAAAGGTCTGGCCTCCATGGAACGTGTCGATAAGATATTGAAGGCGGAGACGGATATCCATGATCCGGAACATCCGAAGAAGATCGCCTTGAAAGAGAAAATCAGTTATAAAGATGTCTGGTTTAAATATCAGGAAGCTTGGGTCTTGAAAGGAATCAATCTGGATATCCGGAAAGGAACAACCGTGGCTTTGGTCGGTCAATCCGGTTCGGGCAAAAGTACCTTGGTGGATCTATTGCCTCGCTTTTATGATGTGAATAAAGGGAATATTCGTATTGATGATACGGATATCCGTGAGGCCACCCTTTTCGATCTTAGGGGATTGATGGGAAATGTCAATCAAGAGGCTATCTTGTTTAACGATACCTTCTTCAACAATATCGCTTTTGGAGTGGAAGGAGCTACGATGGAACAGGTGGAGGAAGCCGCCCGCATCGCTAACGCTCACGATTTTATCATAGCGAGTGAGAAAGGTTACGATACCAATATAGGTGACCGAGG
Source organism: Parabacteroides distasonis ATCC 8503 (assembly GCF_000012845.1). Classification (NCBI taxonomy): domain Bacteria; kingdom Pseudomonadati; phylum Bacteroidota; class Bacteroidia; order Bacteroidales; family Tannerellaceae; genus Parabacteroides; species Parabacteroides distasonis. Next base: position 2,850,866 of record NC_009615.1, on the reverse strand, counting down.
TGGAAAACTGTCTGGTGGACAACGCCAGCGAATCAGTATCGCCCGTGCGATCTTGAAGAATCCCCCGATCTTGATCTTGGATGAGGCCACATCCGCCTTGGATACGGAATCCGAACGTTTGGTACAAGAAGCGTTGGAGAACTTGATGAAGAACCGTACGACCGTAGTGATCGCCCACCGTCTCTCTACGATCCGTAACGCAGATGAGATCTGTGTGATGCATGAGGGTGAGATCGTAGAACGGGGCAAACACGAGGAGTTGTTGGCTTTGGATGGCTATTATAAACGACTATGTGATATGCAAAGCTTTTAGGGTGATACTGTAACCCGGGTTGCAGTGGATCGCCTCTTCGGCTTTTGATGGAAAAACAATAACAAGGAATAATCGTATGAATATGAAAGGACTTTATTTGATTTTGTTATCGTTCCTTTTCGGTTGTAATTTGCCGGATATGCAGACCGGGAAGGAGGTCTCATATTATTTTGATCAACCAGCGCAGATATGGGAAGAAACTTTGCCTTTGGGAAACGGCCGTATCGGTATGATGCCGGATGGTGGTATTGAGCGGGAGAATGTTGTCCTGAATGAGATCTCCCTGTGGTCCGGAAGTAAGCAAGATACGGACAATCCTTATGCGTATTATTCTTTGGCGAATATTCGTCGCCTTTTATTTGAGGGACGGAATGACGAGGCACAGGATTTGATGTATAAAACTTTCGTCTGCAAAGGGACCGGAAGTAATCTGGGTGACGGTGCGAACGCTCCGTATGGGAGTTACCAATTATTCGGAAATCTAGTGCTGAAATATACGTATCCGAATGAATCGGATTCTATCGCTGAGTATCGCAGGCGGTTGAACCTAAGCGAGGCTATCGCTTCCGTCTCTTTTAAAAGGGGGAATGTGAATTATCAACGGGAAATGTTTACCTCTTTTTCCGGGGATCTGGGAGTGATTCATTTGGTAGCGGATACGGATCGGGCTTTGAATTTCTCATTGGGTATGAATCGTCCGGAACATGCGACGATCTCTTTGGACGGAAAGGACTTGCTGATGCGGGGACAACTGCCGGACGGGGTGGATACGTTGGAGATGAAAGGGATGCGTTTCGCCTCTCGTGTCCGTATCGTCTTGCCGAAGGGAGGAGATTTGGCTACGACAGATAGCTGTCTGTCGGTGCGAAGTGCCTCGGAAGCGATTATCTTGGTAAGTTTAGGTACGGATTATTTCGATAAAGACGGCGCCGGACAATCCTTGGAAAAATACTTATCGCAAGCGGAATCTAAGGATTTCTCCACCTTGCGCCGGGAACATACACTTGCTTATCGCTCCCTGTTCGATCGGGTTTCTCTGGATTTGGGAAGAGGCGAAAGGGATCATCTTCCGATCAATGAGCGTTTGGCCGCTTTCGCTCAAGATAAGAACGATCCGGGATTGGCGGCTTTATATTTCCAGTTCGGTCGATATTTATTGATTTCCTCGACCCGGCAGGGATTACTGCCCCCGAATTTGCAAGGCTTGTGGTGTAATACGATTCATACGCCTTGGAACGGGGATTATCACCTAAATATTAATTTACAGATGAATCATTGGCCAGCGGAGGTCACGAACCTCTCCGAGTTGCACCTTCCGCTGATCGAATGGACGAAACTGCAAGTCCCTAGCGGCGAACGCACGGCCAAGGCTTTTTATAACGCACGGGGATGGGTTACCCATATTTTAGGTAATGTTTGGGAGTTTACCGCCCCGGGCGAACATCCATCGTGGGGAGCGACGAATACATCCGCCGCATGGCTATGCGAGCATTTGTATACGCATTATCAGTATACATTAGATAAGGCGTATTTGAGGGATGTTTATCCGACGATGAAAGGGGCTGCCCTATTCTTTGTGGATATGTTGGTGCAAGATCCCCGAACTAAATATCTAGTGACGGCACCTACGACCTCTCCGGAAAACGCTTATAAAATGCCAAACGAAAGTGTCGTGAGTATTTGTGCCGGATCGACGATGGATAATCAGATCTTGCGGGAATTGTTTACGAATACCATTGAGGCCGCCGGAATTTTAGGTGTGGATAGCACGTTCGCTGCTGAGTTGGCGGCGAAGCGAGATCGCTTGATGCCTACGACGATCGGTAAAGACGGCCGTATTATGGAATGGCTCGAGCCGTATGAGGAGGTAGAGCCTACCCATCGTCATGTCTCTCATTTATATGGGCTTTATCCCGGGAATGAGATATCGATAGAGCATACGCCAGAGTTGGCTGAGGCGGCTCGTAAATCCTTGGAGGTCCGTGGTGATCAAAGCACGGGCTGGTCGATGGCTTGGAAGATTAATTTCTGGGCTCGTTTACAGGATGGCGATCATGCTTATAAATTGTTGGGTGATTTGTTACGTCCTTGCGTAGATGAGCATACGAAGGAGGTGAAGGGAGGAGGTTCTTATCCTAATTTGTTTTGTGCCCATCCTCCTTTCCAAATCGATGGTAATTTTGGAGGCACGGCGGGTATCGCGGAGATGCTGATACAGAGTCAAACCGGATTGATCGAGTTTTTGCCGGCTTTGCCTTCCGCTTGGAAAAACGGAAGCTTTAGCGGTTTGAAAGTCCGGAATGGCGGAGAGGTGTCGGCTAAATGGACGGAAGGTCTGCTGACGGAAGCTCGATTGAAAGCGATCGTTCCGGGTATTTTCCGGATCAAGCTTCCGGCAAATTCAGCGAACCTAAGTCTCAAGAAAAATCAGAAACCAGTATCTTTACCCGTAATCGATGGAATGCTAACGGTGGATTTGCAACAAGGAGACGAATTGATATTAATAATGTGAATAATATGCCAATATGCCAATGTGCCCTGCGAATATATCCATTTAATTGGCATATTGGCACATTACCCACATTGGCACATTATTCAATATAGTGGTAATCTATAAATGAAACCGATCGAAAGGCGTGCGGTGTCGTCCAGAGAGGCATCGAGCGCCTTCGCTCGTTCGGATAGGTTATATTTTTTACCTATGGCGGTCAAGAAGATATGTAGATTATCATCGGCCATCGGATAGAACTCAAGCCCTCCTTGATACCCCCATGCCGTACGGTATTTACCTTTCTCGTAAGCATCGTAGGCTTTATAGATCGATGCGCTTTCATACATTCCTTTCGCGAATAGTTGCCATTTGGGATGGAAACGATACTGTATTTCCCCCACCAGCGAAAGATAATCGATGTTTTGCATACGAACCGGTGGTTCCGGTTCCTCCTCTCCGGAGACTTCGGGCTGGGTCAATTCGGTCAATAATCCTAATGGGTCTAATTTTCCTCGTGAATACATGACATCGAAATAAGCATAGACCGGTCCGGCCTCTATACTTTGACCGGTAAAGACGCTATACATATATTTCCCTTGGGCTTGTTCCGCAGCGGATACGGAGTACCGTAAATGAATCAACTCATCCAGAAAGTTACCGTTCCAGTTCAATGTGTAAAACAAGGGAACTCTCGGTTTCTTAAATCCTTCCGGCGGACGTCCATACTCATCTTCCATCGATCCCATACGACTGTTCGTCACCTGTAAGCGGATCTCTTGCGACTCATTCGGCTGATACCCCAGCCCGATTCCCGTAAGGTAGCAAAGGGAGTATTCATTCATATCGCTATACTCATAAATAAGCAAAGGATTCTCGTCGTACTCAAAACCACCGTAGAACACATCTTGTTTTCCGGCGGTTAAGGTAAAACGCTCATTCAGTTTATAGCCGATATACGCATATTCGATCGACTCATTCAAATTCTCCAAGGCTTGTCCCTCATAACCGCCATTCAGCGTTTGGCGATACCAATAGAATAACCGATCGTTCACCTCTCCGGTAACATCAATTTTGACACCCCTGAAACGAAAGGCGGCTTCATCCAGCTTCCCCGAGAAAAAGTCTGCGTTGAATCCTGCGTGCATCTCCAAGTCCAGATTGAAAACCTTGTTGCGTTTCGGAATCTTAGTCGCGTATTCAAAAAGAGATACCGAAGAAGAATCCCGCTCCGGGATAGGAGAATTTGTCTGAGCGTAAGACGTTAACGCGGAACCGCTCAATAAGAAGGCCGACAGCCAAGCCACTGTGAGTCGTTTCATTTACTGATGTTGATTGTTAAAGTGGCCGCGAAGATACGAATTATTGCTCGGTTTTGCCCATATGCTTCATGACTTTAGCGTCCAGATAGAAAATGAGCTCTTCCGCTATATTCGTACAATGATCTCCGAAACGTTCCATTTTCCGGATAACACCGGCCATATATAACCCTGCCAACGCACTACCTTTATGCTCCTCTATATATTTGGCGATAATAGCGGTAGAATTATGATTGATCTCATCGATCAAATTATCCTTCAAGAAGATACGGGAAGCGATCTCTGAGCTTTCTTTCTCAAAAGCCTCTTTGGTGAGTGAGATCATGCTTAATAACTCCGACAGCATTTCTTCTACCCGGGTTTCCTTGACCAGTTGCGGGTCAATCGGTTCCCCCTCGGGAAGGTTTCCGGCGAAACGGGCGATGCTTTCGGCGAAATCTCCCAGACGCTCTAGGTTTGTATTAATCTTATACATCGCCAATACGAAACGTAGGTCGATCGCTACCGGCGCATATAAAGCGATGATATCCTCGCAATCACTGTCGATCTTTAGCTCGAAAGCGTTTACCCGGCGTTCCCGGCTGATTACCTTATAAGCGAGTTCCTTATCTCCGGTAAGCATAGCCTCCCCTGCGTTGTATAATTGCTGGTGAACCAATGCCCACATCTCGCTGATACTATTTTTTAAAGAATGAATCTCCTGCTCTATAACCTTCATATTCTTCTAATTTTCAATTTTTAATTTTCAATTACCCAAACCGTCCGGTAATGTAATTCTGTGTAGACTCTTTCTCCGGATTGGTGAAAATCTTCCGGGTATTATCATATTCAATCAATTCCCCTAAATAGAAATATCCGGTCTTGTCGCTAACACGAGCCGCTTGTTGCATATTATGGGTAACGATTACGATCGTATAATCATTTTTCAGCTCATGTATCAAATCCTCGATCTTGCTGGTTGAAATCGGGTCCAATGCGGAAGTCGGCTCATCCATTAATAGGATGGAGGGCGAGATCGCCAAGGCACGGGCGATACATAAACGTTGTTGCTGTCCGCCGGAAAGAGCGAATGCCGATTCTTTCAGTTTATCCTTTACCTCGTCCCAAAGGACGACCTGCTTTAAAGTCTTGACCACCGTCTCCTCAATATAATTCTCATCGTTGACACCGTTTACCCGCAGGCCATAAGCGACATTCTCATAAATCGTCTTAGGAAAAGGATTCGGTTTCTGGAAAACCATCCCCACGTTTTTACGTAAGCGATCCACTCTCTCGCTTTTCGTATAAATATCCCTTCCATCAATCAGGATCTGACCTTCCATGCGAGTGTCCGGAATCAAATCATTCATGCGGTTGAACAGGCGGAGGAAAGTAGACTTTCCGCAACCGGACGGTCCTATGAAAGCGGTGGACGTATTCGGCTCTATCTCCATGGAAATGTTCTTCAATGCATGGAAATCCCCATAATAAAAGTCTACGTTTTTAGCATCAATCTTTATCATAATTGTCTTATTTTTTTAATTCATTTTTACCTTCTTGGCGAAATAACTACGTAAAGCGTTCGCTAAAAGGTTTACTAATAATACGATGACGATCAGCACGAGCGCCGTGCCATAAGCCATCCCCCGGGAAGCCTCGATATCTGTACCGCTTGTAGAGATAACATATAAGTGGTAAGGTAATGCCATACATTGGTCGAAAATACTTTTCGGCAATTGCGGCAAGAAATAAGCGGCCACCGTAAAAAGGATAGGAGCGGTCTCTCCGGACACACGCCCGATCGAAAGAATCAATCCCGTAATAATATTGGGGAACGCCATCGGTAGCACGACCCTGCGGATGGTCTGCAACTTCGTAGCCCCTAACGCTAGGCTACCGTGACGGAAAGAATCATCGATACTTTTCAAAGCCTCTTCCGTCGTGCGGATGATAAGTGGCAAGGACATCAGCGCCAAGGTAAACGAACCCGCTATAATAGAGTCTCCCCATCCCAAGGTACTTACGAATAGAGACATACCAAATAACCCGAAAACAACGGATGGGACACCGCTTAGGTTATTCGTCATGATACGGATGAAACGGATGAGTTTCCCGTTTGTGGCGTACTCGTTCATATAGATACCACTCATGATGCCGATGGGAAAACTAATCAAGCTACTTCCGATCACTAAATAGAGTGTACCTACGATAGCCGGAAAAATCCCCCCGGAGGTCATGCCCTCTTGGGGTGCTTGTGTCAGGAAATCCCAACTGATCACGCTCGCTCCCTTTAAGATAATGAATCCCAGTATTACGAATAAGATCACTACGACCAAATAACTCAGGAAAGAAAAGAAACCGAAAGCAACCTGTTGAGAGGCCCGTTTCCTCTTGTCTATATTCCCTAAATGTTGAATAGGTGCCATATCTTTAATTAAATTTTACGTTTGGATGAAATATATTCTACGGCGATGCTCAACCCCAAGGTGATGAGGAACAACACGGCTCCCAGCATAAACAAGGCTTGGTAATGCGCTCCACCTGCGGGAGCCTCACCTAATTCCGCTGCTATCGTGGCAGGAATTGTCCGTACCGGTTCGAAGAACGAGGTAGGGATAACGGCGGCGTTTCCGGTTACCATCAATACGGCCATCGTCTCACCGATCGCACGTCCTATACCTAATACGACAGCGGACGTGATACCGGATATGGAGTAGGGGATTATTACTTTGTAGATGGTTTGCCATTGCGTGGCTCCCAATGCCAAGCTGGCCTCTTTCATGGCTCGTGGGGTAGTTCGCATGGCATCTTCCGCTACCGTGATGATGGTCGGCAACGCCATGATCGCTAAAACCACGCTTCCGGCGAAAGCGGTCTCGCCTACCGGAAGGTCTAAGGTCTTTTGGATAAGGGGAACGATCACCACCAATCCGAAGAAACCATAAACGACTGAGGGAATACCTGCCAATAACTCGATAATAGGCTTTAGCAAATTACGGGTTTTTGTATTGGCAATCTCTGCCATATAGATCGCTACCGCTACTCCGAAGGGGAGGGATAAGGCGATCGCGCCTATACTTACTAAAAGTGTGCCTAGTAATAGAGGGATCAAGCCAAAGATCGGAGCGGGAGCGGAGGTAGGATACCATTTCGTCCCTCCAAAGAACTCCGAAGGTTTGATCGTGGCTCCCGATATGATTTTTCCCGTAAAGTTCTCCGACTTGTATTGTTCCGGAAAGAATGCGATAATCCCCGGCTCTTTATGGATAAGTTCATTGATTTTCTCGGGAACATATTGAAATTCTTCACCTAGCTCTTCTTCCGTATAATAGTTGGTTAGGTCCGAGAAACGGAAGACAAGTATATCTTGATTTTCTCCGTTTAAATCTTCCCAATTGGTGATATTGGCATCGAAGACATCCATGATTTGCTCGGGAGACAAATGTTCGACTGGATTTTCCTGATTCACAGCCAATATATATCCTTCCTCTACCTCCGGGCTGTTAAAAAGACCTGCGGCCTCTTTAAATAAGAAGACAATGATCAACAAGATCGTAAAGCTACTGACGCTTCCACTGATCAAGAATCCTCCTTCCACTAATTTTTCTATAAACTTTCTCACAATCTTTGCCTATTTATTCTGCTGCAAAGAAAGAGCCTCTATATTAAGGAGAGATTAAACCCGCTTGAAAGAATTGTTTCAAAATTATTACAAATGTATTACGCATTGTCTGCTATGAGAATAGGGCATGAGTTCGGTTGAACCCATGCCCTATGAATTATGCCTGTAATATGTTTGTATTACTTATTATACTTGCTCCAATCCACATTGTGCATATCGCCGCTGGCCGCTAGTTCCTCATGGAAAGCGAAACAGCATTTCAGGTTTTGAGGCGTATGTCCCTTGATACCCATAGCGAGGTATTCTTCCAATAACGGTTTGTAATCCGGATGAACACAATTGTCGATGATGCAACGAGCGCGTTGGATCGGAGATTTACCGCGTAAGTCCGCTACACCATATTCCGTGATAATGATCTTCACGGAGTGCTCGCTATGATCCAAGTGAGATACCATCGGTACGAACGCGCTGATCTTACCCTCCTTCGCTGTAGACGGAGTCGTGAAGATCGATAACATAGCCGAACGGGTAAAGTCGCCGGAACCACCGATACCATTCATCATACGAGTACCGGATACGTGCGTAGAGTTAATATTACCGAAGATATCAGCCTCCAAAGCCGTATTGATAGCAATCAAGCCTAAACGGCGGGCAACCTCCGGATTGTTAGAGATCTCTTGCGGACGAAGCAATATCTTATCCTTGAAGAAATCGAGATTTGCGTAGATCTCACGGATTACCTCATTACTTACGGACAAAGAGCAACCGCTGGCGAATTTAACGCGACCTTGTTTCATCAATTCGATAACCGCATCTTGAATAACCTCAGTATATACATTGAATGCGGGGATAGACTCATTAGCTCCCATGCAGCCCAAGACTGCGTTAGCCACGTTACCTACACCACTCTGCAATGGAACGAATTCTTTCGGAAGACGGCCGGCCTTGATCTCGCTAACCAAGAAGTCCGCAACGTTTTTACCGATCGCCATCGTAACATCATCCAGCGGAGAGAATTTTCCACCTTCATTCGGCTCATCGGTTCTTACCACACCAACGATCTTAGCCGGGTCTACTTTTACACAATCGTTACCGATCCTGTCAGAAGGAGTGTAGATAGGGATCTCACGGCGTAAAGGAGGATCAGCCGGCTCGTAAATATCATGCATACCGCGGATTTCTTTCGGGTGACGGCAGTTCAACTCAACGATGATACGGTCTGCCATACGACAGATAGTAGGTAAGATACCAACACCTGAAGTCGGAACGATCTCACCATCCTCAGTAACATCGGCAGCCTCTACGATTGCGACATCAATCTTACCCAAGAATCCGTAACGCAAGCTTTGTGCCAATTCAGACAAGTGCAAATCGAAATATTGTGCCTGATGAGCGTTTAATGCGGCACGTAAGTCTTTGTTAGATTGGTACGGTGTACGGAATTTGATGGCGTTAGCGCGAGCCAACTCTCCGTCTAGCTTATCACCAGTAGAAGCGCCGGTAAACATACCGATTTGAAAAGGGTTACCTTTAGCGTGTTCTTCCGCTGCCTTCCGGGCGATAGCTCCGGGAACGACTTTCGGGCATCCTGCGGGTGTAAAACCACTGAAACCGACATTGTCATTATGATGCACATAAGATGCGGCTTCTTCAGCTGTAATAAATTTTAATGCCATGATAATTAGTTTTTATGTTTTTAGGTAAATACTTACTGTTCAATATTTCGGGCGCAAACTTACATAAAATTACGCTGAATCGAATATAAGTGTGGCGTAAATTAATACTTCCGGTTTAGAATCTCCGCACAAATGATCGCTTTCTTCAATTCCTCGATGTCTCTGAAGGTATCTTCTGGCATAAGCCCCGGTTCTTCCTCGATAGCACTCATCCTTACGGATGGCTGGGTCGCGATATGATTCGGGATATTCTTCTCGGCGGAAAGGAATGGAGATGAGGCAGGCGATGAGGTTACGACTTGCGGTTTCTCAACCTTTGACTTTACCTGCTTTTGTCGGGGAGCGGGCTTAGGTTTTTGCGTTTCCTTTTGCATATCCTCCAATATCTCCCAGAAGCCTTTTCCTTCTGTAGGCTGGTCATTAGGCACAATTTCCCTGTCGGGTTGCCCCAATATATCGGGGCGACTCTTCTTCTTTTTGTCTTTCGAACTGAATAAGCCACTGACGGCGGCGATAATCAGGAAAACAATATATAACCAATCTCCTACGTTATCCATAAACTTTGATTATTTTTGCACCTCCAAATGTAAGAAGAATAATTGAGAAGTGAAAAGATGGGAGTATATAAAACATCAGATAGGTATAAAAGTAAATAAGGGTAACTTCACAGCCACCCTTATTCGATTTAACCAAAACCTTAACTATGAAAAAATTTACGTTTTTCGAATGCAAATATAACGGTGGGATTCGAACTATGCAAGCGTTTGCGTAATTATTTTTAAGAATCTTGCTTATTTAAATTATATTAACATATAGTATGGTAAATCAAGAAAACGGTGTGGACTTAAAATCCGCTACCCAAAGCGATGAACGAAAGTTGTTTATCGAGACCTACGGCTGTCAGATGAATGTGGCGGACAGCGAAGTTGTAGCTTCTATCATGAAGATGGATGGCTATAGTATGACGGAGAATATCGAGGAGGCGGATGCCATCTTCGTGAATACTTGCTCCGTACGCGACAACGCCGAACAGAAAATCTATGGGCGGCTACAGTATTTCCAGTCTTTAAAACGGAAAAAGAAGTCCTTAATTGTCGGTGTATTGGGATGTATGGCCGAACGAGTGAAGGAAGATCTGATCCATGTGCATCATGCCGACTTGGTGGTAGGACCGGATTCTTATCTGGACTTGCCGAACTTGGTGGGAGCGGTAGAGCACGGAGAGAAAGCGATCAACGTGGAGCTTTCTACCCAAGAGACCTATAAGGATGTTATTCCTTTGAAGTTACCGGGCGTACATATCTCCGGTTTCGTGTCTATTATGCGCGGTTGTAATAATTTTTGTACGTATTGCATCGTACCTTATACAAGAGGACGCGAGCGTAGCCGGGATATCGAGAGTATCTTGAATGAGATACGGGATATGCACGAGAAAGGCTTTAAGGAAGTTACGTTGTTGGGACAAAATGTAAACTCCTATTCTTTCGAGAAAGAAGGTGAGACCATAACCTTCCCGATCTTGTTGGATCGTGTGGCGAAAGAGGTTCCCGATATGCGAATTCGTTTTACGACCTCCCATCCGAAGGACATGAGCGATGATACCTTGCGTGTGATTGCCGCGAACGACAATATCTGTAAGTTTATCCATCTGCCTGCCCAATCCGGCAGCAGTCGCATCTTGAAGGTCATGAATCGTAAATATACCCGTGAATGGTATCTGGACCGTATAGCGGCGATCCGTCGTATCGTACCGGATTGCGCTATCTCGACTGATTTATTCTGCGGTTTCCATTCCGAGACCGAGGAGGATTATCAAGAGACTTTATCCTTGATGCGTGAAGTGGGATATGATAGTGCTTTCTTATTTAAATATTCCGAACGTCCGGGTACATATGCCGCTAGCCATTTGGAGGATAATGTACCGGAAGAAGAGAAGGTACGTCGTTTGCAAGGTATGATCGATTTGCAAAATAAGTTGTCCGAGGAAAGTAACTTGCGGGATATAGGCAAGACTTTCGAGGTTCTGATAGAAGGATTCTCGAAACGTTCCCGTGAGCAATTGTTCGGACGAACCAGCCAAAACAAGGTGGTTATCTTTGACAAGAAGAACTATCATGTAGGTCAATTCATAAAAGTCAAGATCCATAAGGCTTCCTCGGCAACCCTGTTCGGGGAACCTGTGGAGGAATAAGAAAAAGAAAACGCCAATACGTTCCATTTCGAGCGATATTGGCGTTTCTCTTATTATCTTCTATCTTTGGAATATCTCCGGGTATTTGTTGATGAAATAAACCGGCGTGCAACTCCATGCGTGGCAATAACTATTGATCGGGAAAAATCCGTAAGGTGATAATTCGTCATTGTTCGGATCATATACCTCCCAGAATGTATCGGCTCCTTTATTCACCATGCCGCCCCAATAACTGGTTAAGAGCGAACGGGCCTCTTGCCGCATTCCACATTTCAACAAGGCTTCCATTACATAATGATAAGCGTACGGACATCCCGGATAGCATGCGTCGGGCATCGATAGGACGGTGGCCATCGCTTTTGCTCCTTCCTTGGCGGTAAGCGTCTCCGATAGGATCATCCACACTTGTGATAGGTAAGACACCTGACGGTTAGGGCCGCTTACGATCACCCCGTTCTTTTGGTCATAGAATGTTTTCCGGGCGGCTTTCTTTATCTGGCCGGCGATACGAGGCCAGTCTCCAGCCTCCTTCTCTTTTCCCAGCATTTTAGCCAGCTCATAGCTTTTCTCTAATGAGAATGCCGTAAGTCCCTGCATGGATGCTTGGCGATCATAATTATCTTTCCAGTCGAATACCAACCAATAAATCGGCTTCTTTTGCATATCGTAGATCCAATCGTCCGAGTATTGACGCAAGGCCATCTCTATTTGGCGGACCACTACCGGCCATAAGTCCAAGGCGACCTCCTTGTCTCCGGTCTCTTTCAGGTATTCCAGCAACGCTACGTTATACAGCAGGGAATAGTCCAAGCAATGCGTACCGTTTTGCGGATGAGGGGTCGGTGTCTCCAATACGGTGGCGTGCAGCAGTCCTTCATCATTGGCTAGAGCCGCTAATAAATAGAGGCAACGTTTCGTCAAGTCGTGGTTTTTATACGACCATGCGTTCGCTAGCGCCTCCAGATACAAGTCTCCGATCCATAACCGGCGATCCCGTTTCGGGCCATCCTCATAGACGGTCTGCATACATTCTTTTAATGTAAGCAATCCTACCTCATTGATTTTACGGATCAAGGGATCGGTCGTGGAAGCCAGTGGCAATGGAGCCGTCTTAGCCGATGTCTGCGCACGGAACGTTAGCTTGTCGAAGGCGAAATCGAAACTGGAAGCGCCTAGCAACTCTATCTTGAGATACCGAAAAGACACCCTTCTGGGGATGGAGGCCTCGATGGGTACGGTCATTAACGTCATCACCTCATCTTGTAGCCAAGCCCTTGACAGACCGCCCGGATAAGGGTCGAAAGGCGTGTTCAATTCCGAGGGAACTTCGGCGAACGTGAATTTGATACGTACCGGAGCGTCCGAAACCTGTTGGCTAAGGAGCTTGAGCGAGAAATCCAAATACCCCGTCAGATGCTCACCGAAGTCAACTATAACCGATGGATGTTTCTTCAGGGACTCATTGAATAACAGATCCGTGCTTCCTTCGTCCCGCATGCGCCAACCTTGGTAGGCTGACGCATCTTTGATGGAAGTGACCCGTTTGACCGGCTTATGTTCCGTATAGGTTAACACTGGCTTGCAGGCCTCACTCTTTTGAAGCCATGAAGCGCTTTCTTTGAAATAACGACTTTGTGCTGATAGGGTGAATACACCGACACAGCATAGTAAACTTAGCAGGATTTTCATATGTGCTCTTTTCATGATGCGAATATAAGAATAACTTCGTTAATATCCGGGATTTTGTTTAAGCTCGCTGTTCAAGTCGATTTCTCGCAGAGGTATGGGCAACAAGCATTTATCTGGGTTGAACAGATAAGCGTTCGCCACGGGTTGAACACCGTCGGGCCAATAATAAGATTCGGGATTTGCCTTTATCTTTTGTCCATGTCGTGTCATGACTTCCACGGCTCGTCCCGTTCTCAGAAGGTCTGTCCAGCGTTTGTTCTCGAATGCCAGCTCGATCCGTCTCTCTTGGTAGATAGCCTCTCTCAACGCATCTACATTCTGGGATTTGACAGGAGCTAATCCCGCCCTTCCCCGGATACTTGCTTGCCCGAAGGTGTCATTCAGATAATGGATAGCCTCGTCCGGCCTATTCTGCTCGTTGATAGCTTCCGCCAGAAAGAGCAATACCTCTGCGTACCTGTAGACCGGCCAGTTGTCATCCGTGTAATAGGGCTTTATATGCTCATGAAAATATTTTTTGATAAAAGGATAAGCGGTTATTCCCGGAGCTGGCTCATAGTCAACTATACTTTTCACGCCGGTAGCGTCGAGGGCGTAGCTATCGGTGAGCTTACCTTCCACCATACCGATGGATGCGTCCAACCGTTTGTCTCCCTTTTCGTATGCGTTGATTAGATCGATCGTAGGGGTGTTAAACCCACCATGGTCTACGTTGGAAGGACAAGGATTAGGGGTTGTTCCCGTGATGGCAGACGGATTCGTCATATAGGGCAAGAATCTGTATATGAAATCACTTTGTTGTCCTAATGAGGCGTCTTGCATGTATTGGATCTCGAAGATAGATTCCTTATGGTTCTTGTTCGAGATGGAATAGATGGAGCCGTAATCCGCTAATAACTCATACTCGCCTGAGGATACCACCTCTTTCAGCGTTTGTTCTGCTTCCGCCCATCGTTTTAGTACCATGTATACGTTTCCCAATAAGGTCTGTGCGGAGCCTTTGGAAACTCTTCCTACCTCTTGCCTTGATTTTACAGGTAGGAGATCACTGGCTTCTTGTGCGTCTTTCATGATTTGCTCATATACTTCGTCTACGCTCGCACGGGGTTTAAATGCCTCCTCATACACGGTAGAGGGTGTCGTATGCAGAGGTACGCCGCCAAAGTATTGTACTAGGTTGAAATAGCAGAATGCCCGAAGGAACAAAGCTTGTCCTTTGAGGTTGCTTTTTGCTTCTGCGTCAAAATCCGCTTGGTCTATTTCTGAGATAATCCGGTTACATCGTCCGATGATTACGTAGCAGTTATTATACTTCGTACCGACATTACCATTGGTGGATGTCTCAAGGAACTGATCCGGATCTTCTCCGTCTAAGGATGATTTGGCGATATGGATGATATACGTCGTATTATCCGATTTGGCCTCTCCCAGATTCCACTCTTCCGTGTTGTACATGTTCCGTAAAGGTTCGTAAGCTCCATTTACGGCTTGCCTGAAATCCTCCTCGTTCTGGTAGAAGTTCTCGGCGGTGATCTCGCTATACGGCGTAAGATTCAAGAAATCACTACAGGAGGCACAACTACATCCTAAAGCGATGCTTATGGCTATATTGAATATCGTTTTCATATATTTCGTATAATTAGATAGTTAGAAGTTAACATTTAAACCCAACGTAATGGTCCGTGGAACGGGATAGGTGGTATAATCGAATCCTTGTTGCAAGCTATTCGCCGTTGTTCCCGTATTGCTGATATTCACCTCGGGATTAGCGCCGATGTAGCTAGTGAACGTATATACGTTCTGGAAACTGACGTAAGCTCGTAATCCTTTAATGATATCCCGGTTTCTTAACGGAACTTGGTAGCCTAAGGTGATATTCTTGATTGTCAAGTAGTTTCCGTTATAAAGAAAACGGGAACTGAACCAGTCACGTTCTGGTGCCGTGGTACCCATCTTGGTCGTTCCATAACGGCCGTTACCCGGATTCTCCGGTGATTTCCAGCGATTGTCTACCGCTTTATACACGTTGAACACACCATCCAGATTTCCAGCGAACTGATCTACCATATTGGCTAACTCAAAACCAAAACCGCCGGATACGACAATTGACAAATCGAAATTCTTGTAGGTGAACGAGTTTGTCATGCCTACTATCCATAAAGGGACCGGATTGCCGATGATATCGCGGTCATCCCCTTGGGTAACTTTGCCATCCCCGTTCACATCCTTGAAGCGAATGGTTCCGACATCGGCTTGTGCGTGTTTCGGGTATTTGTCGAATTCTTCCTTGTTCTTGTAGACCCCTTCCCATACTAAGCCGTAAAACTGTCCGATCCGTTCCCCGACTTGCGTGATGTTGTTACCGATGATCGGGGCGTCATCTACACCCAGTTGCAAGCATTTATTGTCATTGTAAGATATGTTCAGGTCGGTAGTCCATTGTAATTTGCCTGTCAGGTTCTTGGAGGATACGCTTAATTCATGTCCCCAGAACTTCAGTTTGCCTGCGTTCGACTGGATGTTGTAGAAGCCGGAAGAGATCGGTACCTCTAGCGAGAACAGCAGGGCGTCCGTTCGCTTGCTATAGTAATCGTACATGATGGATAAGCGATTATTGAAGAAACCGACATCCAGACCGACATCGACTTGCTTATTCCTTTCCCAGCCCAGATTCGGGTTTCCCATTCCCGAGATGCTTCTGCCGCTGGCCAAGGCGTTATTGAAGTTGCTGTTCGTGGTGGTGATCGTCGCCAAATGCGTATAGTTACCGATCTGGTCGTTTCCCACGATACCGTAACTGATACGGGCCTTGAGGAAAGAGATCGTTTTCTCCAATGGTTTCATGAACTCCTCGTCCGAGAGTATCCAGCCCGCCGATACGGATGGAAAATTACCCCAACGATTGTTCTTACCGAAACGGGAGGAACCATCCCTACGCATCGCTGCGCTTAAAAGGTACTTTCCTTTGTAATTATAGTTTATACGGCCGATATAGGATAAAAGGGACCATTCGTTTATGTTTCCATCCGCCGTGATGGTAGGGGCGGCATTGAATGTCGATATTTTATCGTCGGGAAAGTTCGTTCCGGTCACCATCGTATATTCGCTATGGTATTTTTGTGCGGATATGCCGAACAGGAGATCAAAGGAATGATCTTTTATCTGCTTGCTGTAGGTGGCGGTATTCTCCCACAGCCAAGTGTAGAATAGATTATTGGATTCCTTCGCCTCGGGGATCTGATAGGGAGCCTTATAGATCTCTCCAGAGGTGGAGGGCTTGAACGAGTTCCATTTATTCTGTGTCAAGTCCGCGTTGATGCTGGTCTTTACTTTTAAATCTTTGACCGGCTCTACCTCCAAGAAGGCGTTTGCGATCAGATGGGTGTTCTGGGTCTTGTTCTTGTTGAGGCGAACCACATTATACCAGTTCGGGTTATCGAACAATCCCGGCCCACTGGCCACAAGCGGAATACTGCCATCCTCATTCTTATAGGGTGCGAGAGGTGTTGTCAACATAGCTCCTTGCAGGATGGAACCTTTATCTTCCGTCCAGTTACCGTCCGATTGCGGGCTATTATTGATGGAGAAGCTAGGCGCTAGGTTCACGCCTACCTTGACGATCTTCGAGAATACGTATTCAGTATTGGCTCGTGCGGAGAACCGTTGGTAATTAGAGTTTGTCAACACTCCGTCTTGGTTGAAATAGCTGGCTACGGTGGATGATTTAAACTTCCCGTCTCCGTTGCTGTACGACAAACTGTAATTCTGGATAGCGGCGGGACGGAATAATACGTCATACCAATCCGTGCCTTTACCCAGCGCTTCGGGATGCTGGTAAGCGGGATCGACCGCCAATCCGTTCTCTTCAGCGATCTCTTTCCTGAACCGTGCGTATTCGGAGGCATCCATCATATCCGGCCTCCCTTTCTCGGGTACGTATTGTATGCCTCCATATACGTCGACGCTTAGTTTTTTCCCTGATTGGGCAGTCTTTGTCTGTATCAATACGACTCCATTGGCAGCCCGGGAACCGTAAAGTGATGTGGCAGAAGCGTCTTTTAGCACACTGATACTTTCTATCTCGTCTGGATTGATCGTGCTGATATCGCCCACGATAGGCATTCCATCCACTACATAAAGGGGCGTGGTTCCTCCGGACAGTGACGCTTGTCCCCTGATTCGCATGGTCATTCCTTGTCCGGGTTTACCGGATACTTGATTGATTTGGACACCGGCGAACTTGCCTTGCATCTTTTGCGAGATCTGGGCTACGGGCATATCCGCCATCTCTTCCGACTTGATGGATTGCACGGAGCCGGTTACCGCCCGCTTGATCTGTGTTCCGTACCCGACTACTACCACTTCATCGAGCTTCTGCGTGTCTTCCCGCAGCTGTACCTTGATATGATTCTCTCCTGCGCCGACCATAACGTCCTTGCTGTTATAGCCGATAAAAGATACTTGCAGGGTTTCACCATCCGATAATTCGATCGAGAATTTACCATCTAGATCCGTGATTGTCCCATTATTGGTACCTTTCACCACTACGTTCGCCCCGATGATAGACTCTCCGTTGGCGTCAAGCACGACACCTGTCACTTTTCTTGTTCTCTGTTGAGTTACGGAATCATCGTTCCGCTCCGTATACGGGTTCTCTTGTGATGGATTTGTAGCGATAGCCAATGCCGGCGATACGCAGAGGAAGAGCAAAGACAATGATCCCATCGCCACATTCCAAGTTCTCATTTTACTTTTCATACTTTTCATTTGTTCATAATTGAATAGATAATGTTAACTACATACGATAAGTCTGATAGATTCAGATTAACTAATACATTATTAGATATACTCCATAGGCTATATGTTATAAAGTTATTAAGTACCGTAGGAACTCAATGGGTAATTTATGTATAGGATATTAGAGGAGAGTGGTTTAGGATTGATTGCGGATCTGTTATGTCATTTATCTAACAAGAAATGTCATTTTTGTAACCATTTGATTCTTATTACTTCCCATCTTTGCCATATCGAAAGAGAGAGATAGTAAGGATTTAGTTCCTACGGAACTGTGGTTTTTTCTTGCGTATTATTTTTATAGTACACGTACGTAAATTATGTTTATAGCTTCCCTTTTCATAATAGCGACAGCTTACCTTGATTTTTATTAGCCGTTCTTTTGGGTTCTTAATGTATTGTACTGATATTTTTCTGGAGTGGTACCTTGAGTATGAAATGAAAAAACTAAATCATCTACCATATCTGCCATTATCTATATAAGTATCTAATTATAAGAAATTTGTTGAATGGTGGTAGATAATAAACATCTACCACTATCAGCTTGCATCTACCACTATTTACTGCTTTTCAACCACTAAATGCAGCCGTTCACTATTCGCTAACCACATTACTCGTTCTGCGAGGGTATGCCAACAGGTTGCCTGCTTGGTTATTTGTATACCTTGTGTACTGATTTAATGTATTGAATAATAGGTATTTATAGTTTTTTAGGCATAAAACAAAAGTTTTCATAGCGGAAAACTTTTGATTTGTGCTTACGAAACTTTAGTTTTCCCTAGAAGAAACTTTAGTTTTCTCTAGGAGAAACTCTTTGTTCCCCTAAGGGAAATGTCTTTCAAAAATAACACGTTTTCTTATCCAATGCAAAGAAAAAGTATCAATGTCAAGTATAAGTGGTAGATGTTGAATGATAATTGTAGATGTCAGGCTATCTACAACCTATATGTAATGCTTTGATTTATAAAGCATACATGGCGTAGTGGTAGATATTGTAGATGTTTTCATAAAATCAATATTGTAGAATTCCTTTTATCTCAATTATGTATAGTTGCAGTCTGATATTTGGTTAGTTATGCTATTCCACATGCTTTAAGAAGAGAATCTTATAGCTTGTGATGATATAAAGTTTTTATGGTAGAAAATTTTGTTTACGTAAAAATATTTGATCTATAAGTATTCTGTAATAGATAAAAACGCCTAATCTAAACGATCGTTTATTCTAGGCGTTAAAGATAGGCTATATTTTTGAATAAAACAAAATCCAGAGAAACTTTTAAAAATTGATTATCAACGCATAAACGTAAATATGGACGCTTATGCGTTGAATTCAATAAAACGCCAGAATAAAATGATCGTTTAGACTAGTCGTTTTATAACCGATGATTTCGCATAACTGCTTGTAAATGATGATTATGAGAAGACTGATGTGCTGGAAGCTACAGAGTTTATGAATATAGGGTAAATGTTTTAAATAATTGAATATTACTAACTTATAAAAATTAATCGTATGAAAAGAAGACTACTTTTTTTGTTCGCCGTCTTTATGGTGGGTGCAAGTGTGGGGTGGGGACAAATGATCCCTACATACTACAAAGTGGCTGTAGGAACAGGTGGTGATGGATCATCTGCTGGTTCACCCATTTACAAGGCAAACTTGGAAGCAGCATTGTCTGATGCGGCATTATCTTCATTAGATAGTGTGATCATATTGTTACCTGAAGGGGAATACTCGGCTAATGCAGCTCCTTATTCTATCACCAAATCATCATTGGCTATCATTGGTGAAGGTGATACCTCAACAGTTACAATTAAGTCTCCGGTAGATATTGAGCTAACAAACGGAGGGAATGTGTCTTTCCAAAAGGTACATCTAACAGCAAAAACATCGACTGGACGAGGAGTTGTCGATATTAAATCCTCTAAAACGACAGTGTCTTTCAGTGAGAGTAAGATAACGATAGAGGGGCGGGGAACGGGTGATAGTGGTTCCGGGGCTTGTTTCGGTATAGTGTCTCAATTAACTGTAGATGAGAACACCGTAAACTTTATCAACTCCCGTATGTATATGTCTGAGGGTTTTGAAAGAGGACTTGCATTTCGTGATGGTGGAGGCCATACACTCAATTTTATAGGAAGTAAGATGGAGGGGCCTTCAGCTAAAGGTTTATATCCTTACGTGATCGGCATTTGCTCATGGGTGGGAGGAACTGATAATACTAATCCGGTAACTTATAATATAAGGAATTCTGTAGTAGATGTGAATTATTATGCAATATTTGCCATCAACCAAGCGGGGTACACAAATGCCGTAAATATAACTATCGACAATTCCAGTGTAACTGCTTGGGCCGCACTTTTTCTAAGAGGTGATTTAGTAAATGAAGCCTACCCGCATAATGTAGCGATCTCTAATACTCATTTGTATGGACGTTCTTACCAAAATGGGCCAAGTGATGGATTTGGAACTGTCGTTTTGGATAATTGTCAAAATTTGACTATGACGATGGACTCTAAAAGTTCTATCGTTTCAGAGAATAAAGCACCGATAGATAGCCCCATCACCTATATGTGTGTGGCTGATGTCCGTAAGAATACTTCCGGTACTTGGACGTTTAAATCCACCGATGGCTCTAAGGCTTTAATCCAATCCAAGAATGACAAATATGCTCCTACATTATTTTTTGATGATGCAGGAACAAATTTGGAGGTTTTAGGGGTTGAAAATGTTGAGTTTAAGACTGAAAACGAGAAGCCTTGCATTGTCTCGATTCATAAGAACGGGACTTTGAACAATGCGGCATCCAGTTTAGACGTATTATTGACGAATATGATTTTAGAAGAGGAGGATAAAGTGATTTTCCCGGAAGGAGAATATACTTTACCAATGACGCTGCCTCTGGATAAATCAATCACGCTTCAAGGAGCTGGGCAAAGTCAGACAATTGTAAATGGGCATATTTCCGTTAATTCACCATCAGGAGGCTCAGTTGCATTGACCGTAAGCGATATGACCTTAAAAGGAACTGATAATTCCTCTGCGCATGGGCTTATTGGTATGATTGGAACGGGCAAGGATATCGTAAAGTTAACCAATTGTAAGTTAGATGGTGGTGCGGTTACCGCTCAAACCGCTGCCGTAGGTGTCCGTATGGAATCAGTGGGAGCGGAGTTAAGCTTGACGAATACGGATATCGATGTCAATTATTATGGAATAGGCTTACGGAATAAAGAGCAAGTCTTAGATATTACGGGAGGAACCTTTACCGCATGGGGGGCGATCATGACATCAGCCGGAAGTATGAGTCCAAGTGATGGTACATTAGCTAATACGAATACCCGGATAACGGCGAAAGATGCGACATTCATCAGTAGGACTCTTCTGAATGGGAAAAGCAATAGTTATGGAGCTGTTATTCTTCAGGAAAAATACAACGGAGTTACAGCTGATTTCACGAATTGCGAGTTGCGAGCGGTAGATGGATTAGATCCTTTGATAAATGCTACCCAAGCTACGGCTACGGATATACGTTCGTATGGAAATACGATCACATTTACAGGTTGTACGTTGTCTTCTTTGGAAGGAACGAATAATCTCCCGGATGGAAGTAACGGATATTTACATGCCGGAGTTATTCGGCTAGGTTGGAGTGGAACGGATGATAAGTCGGAATTTGCGGATAATACGATAACGATCAACAATTCTACATTGAATGGCAAGGAAGGAGAGAACTGGGTCTATTCACATCGCGAAAAGGAGGCGAAAAAATACGACAAGCTGACGATCAATGGAACTGTTTATGATCCGGCCTCGGGTCTTATTTGTTATGGAGAGCCAGATATTCAGAATAAGATTGATAATGCGGTAGCGGGAGAGACGATTTCTGTTCCGGCGGGAGAACATGCGGGTTTCAATGTCACTACCGCTGATGTCCGGATAAAGGGAGTTTATGGAAAAACGATTATTAAAGGAACGAAGAAGTATACGGGTTCTTCCATAGCTTGTATCTCTGCGGATAAGGTGACTTTGATGAATCTTTCTTTCAAGAGTTCAACGGATGGCTCGAATCGTCCAACAGCATTGTTTGTCGGTGGAGGTACGGTGGAGATTGATAGTTGTATTTTTGAGGATAAGCTACTCCAAACAGGTTTATATTCGGAACCGGGTAGTACTCTTAAAGATGCGACCTTGTTGGTTCATAACAGTACTTTTAATGTATATGATAAGAATTTGTTGATCTCAGCGGGACGACTTAACGCTACGGTCAAGAATAATGTTTTTACGGATAGTGATATTTCGGTAGCGAAGAATGACGGCTCGAATGTCGTTGAATCAAATGAGTTTCATAATTGTGTCGTGAAAGTTGAGGATGGTGTAACATTCCAATATAATAAGATGTACCCGGGCGACCAGACATATGTATATTCCATTCGTCCCAATAATTTAGAGGGAACGGTTGTTGCGCCGAATAATTATTGGGGAAGTGATAATCCGGATTTTTCTGCCTTGATTGATAAAAGCAGGGCACCGAACGGATCTGTAGATTATTTCCCCTATTATTCGGATGTCGCTTTGGGTACCTTAATCTATAAGATGGTAACGATTTCGGAAGATACGGTCTGGGCCACTCCGCATCCAAATCAAAAGGTCACCGTCTTGGATGGCGCGACTTTGACGTTGTCTGTTCCAATGTCTTTAGATACCGTTACCATGAGAGAAGGCGCGCAAATAAAGTCAAATCTTGCGGATCAAACAGGAAGCGTGACCACTAAGTCTCTTCGTTTCTCTCCGGATCTCTCCGGTATTGAGTGGAAGGCGTTAGGAATGCCATTAGCCTCTGCCGTGATCAAGAACTCTACGGAGGAGGAGATCTTGGCTCCAAGTGTTCAAAATGTTGATAATGGTATCTGGTTCGCAAGGTTGAAGGATAATAAGACTCCGGAGTTCGTGGTGGATGAGAGTGCTTTTGGCATGGCTGGTCTTTGGGCGGCTAATGGCGATACCTATACGATCTCTTCTGAAGGAGCTTTTGAATTCAAGACTTTGGAAGAACCTGCCGCTCCAACTGAAACAGGTACTTTCTTGATGTGCTCGAATCCGAATACATTTACGATTACCTTGAAACAATCTGCTTATATATTGACAACGGATGGAACCTCTTTCGAGCAAGAGGCAAATCCGGAGATCAAGCCTTTCCAAAGCTTTGTCTTGACAGACGCCAAGACATTGAGTACGCTTCGCTCTTTACGTATCGGCGATGGCGTGGTTACGGGTAACCAGACGATCGAGCCGGTAGATGGTTATTACGTGACTACTGATCGTGGCGCTATCGTGATCCACACGCCGGAGCCTATGGACGTGGTAATCATCGGAATGAATGGCAAGGTCGCTTATCGTGGCGAGGTTACGGACGGACAGCGGATCATGGTTTCTTCGGGCATCTATGCCGTGAACGGTCAATTAGTAAGGGTTAAATAACGATTAAAACAAAGATAAACATGAAAAAGAGTATATTAGCGATATTCCTTGCTGTCATTGCGATGGCACAGGTACATGCGCAAGATTCAGATTTACGTTCCGCCCCGGATCTTCCGACGTTCAAGGTGACATTGAATTATAGCTCGGCGAATACGGATCAAGGAACCATAACCAGTACGGTAGCCACAGGTTCCAAGGTGGCATATAATAGTAAACCCGTTTTCACGATCACGGCGAAGCCCGGATATGTCCTGTCGGATATAACGATGAATACGGCTACTATTGGCACGTTGCCGAGCGGTACTTTTCAAAATGATAATACGACCACTTATTCCTATACTTCCACCGCTTTAACCGGTAGTACGGAAATCAAGGCGGTGTTCAAGGCGAAAGAGCAGGTGACGGTCACGATCTCTCCTGAGTATGCCACCTTGGATGAGATAAGGGCGAAGGTGAATTTGCCCAAGGTTACTTTTGACCCGGTTATTACGGGGTATAAAGTACAATACAGGGAGGATGGCTCTGCTGCTTTGACGGATGAGCTACCCGAAAAGGCTGGACTTTATTATGTTGTCGTAACCAAGTCGGAGACTGATACGCAAGTCGCCATAAACAAGGAGATTCTATTCAAGGTACAACCGTCCCATACGCTTTCCTACTCGTTTGAGGAGGCGCAAGGATCTGTAACCGCTTCTATGGATGGCTCCATTATCGCCAGTGGTGATGAGATCGTTTATAATAAGCCAGCCGTATTGAAGATTACCTCCAAGCCCGGTTATGTGTTGAGCAGACTTACCGTAGATAATAATGAGGTGACTTTGCCGAAAGGAACTTTTAATTCTTCTACGAATGAGACTTCCTATGTGGATTATACGACATCGGCGTTGACCGCTTCTACGGTTATTGACGTGCGATTTGCCGCGAAGAAAACCGTATCTGTAACAGCCAATCCATTATCTGCCACGAAGGATGAGGTTTTGGCTGGTAAGAATCTTCCGGTTATCACATTTACCCCCAATACGATAGCGGGGCAGAAGGTTCAATATAAGAACGCTTCCGGAGCTTTATCCGATAAACTTCCTGCGGCGGATGGTGTTTACACGATCGTCGCGACCAGTCCCGAGACTGCGGAATATGCCGCCTTGAAGGATGAGAACATGAAGTTCACGGTATCTAAAGCGAATGTATTAAATTATAACGTGGAAACGGCCGGACAAGGTACGGTTACCGCCAAGATGGGCTCTACGGACATGGCAAGCGGTAGCGAGATCATTAACGGCCAACCTGCCGTATTTACAATTATCGCTAACCCCGGATTTCTATTGAATAAGATTGTTGTGAATGGAACTGCGGTATCAGCCTTGCCAAAAGGCGCGCTTAATAAGGATAACACCATCTCTTATACCTATACGACCGCCTCGTTAACCGCCTCTACGACCTTATCGGTAGGTTTCGCCGCGAAGAAAACGATTTCCGTGAGTGTAACAGGTTCTTCGGCGACAAAAGACGAGATCGTGGCCGGGAAGAATTTGCCGGTTATTAAGTTTACGCCGGAAATAGCGGGACAAGCGGTTCGATATCGTGCGGCCGATGGTTCGGAGACTTCCACATTACCGCAGATAGTCGGAGCTTATAAGATCGTCTTATTTAGTCCGGAGACCATGGAGTATGCCGCGTTAGAGGATTCCTCTAAAACGTTTACGATCCGTAATGCCAATACCTTGGCTTACGCTGTCGATGGTGGACAGGGTACGGTTACCGCCAAGATGAACAACAAGGACATCATGAGCGGTGGTGAGATCGCTTACGGTAAGTCCGTCATTTTCTCGATCGTATCGAATGCCAACTATAGGCTAGGGGCTATTAAGCAAGCCTCTTCGGACGTGGATATCTCGAAGATCAAGGGAACGTATGCTAATGGAAATACCTCTTACACGTACACGACTCCTAATCTGATGAGTGGCGATAGCTATACCTTTGCGTTCGTCTCCAAGGATACGGTGAGGTTCGTGGCTAACAACCTTGTCCAGACGGTCGGCTCCATCAAGCCGGTCACGGTAACAAGCGCTGTCGGGGACATCAAGATCGAATATCAATTGAGCGGTACGGCTTGGGTTACGACATTGCCTTCCACGCTGGCTGTGGGTTCTTATAAGGCTCGTTTGAGCCGTGCGGAGGACTTGACATACCGTAGCCTCTCTGATACGGTTACGTTAGTGGTGGAGAGCAAGAAAGAGGTGGAGAGTTTGGTGTTACCTACTCCGGGTCGTATTGAGGAAGGACAGGCTTTATCGGCGTGTACCTTGATCGATGGAACTTCTTCCGGATCATTTATCTGGAAAACTCCGAACGAGATCGCTTCTCCGGATAAGAAAAAGTACGACTTGATATTCGAACCGAATGATCCTGTTCTCTATGCGGCTAAAGATACGTTTATAACCTTGAACGTAATTCCTGTTTATTCTATGAATGTTACCGCCGGTAATTTCGGTACTGTCATCTTGGAGGGGCGTACCGCAAATGATAAATACGCGAGAGGCTCGGTTTTGAAAGCGACAGCCGTCGCGGATAAGAATTACCGGTTTGCCGGTTGGAGTGATGGGAATACATCGGCTACACGGGAGTTGCAAGCGAATACGAACTTGGATATCGTAGCCCGTTTCGATTCGATCGTTTATGGCGTGACGTTTACGAATCCGATGAATGGTTCCTTGAAGGTCTTCGCGAATGGCGTGGAGGTAAAGAATGGTGCTGAGTTTTTGCAGGGAACCTTATTGACTATCACGGCGACTCCGGATCCGGGCTATATGGTTCAGTCCGTGAAGGTGAACGGGGCTTTGGTGAATAACGGTTCTTATACTTTGATACAAGCCGCTGATATATCGGCCGATTTCCTTCAAAAAGAACCGGATAAACATTTGGTAAAGGTTGGGGAGTTGAAGAATGGTAGCGTGAATCTGATCGAGGTGGATACGAAGGCACCCGTTACTCCCGGTGAGGCTATCTCTGAAGGTGTGAAAGTGAAGGTGATAGGAAATGCGGATTATGGCTATGAGCTGGCATCCGTGAAAGTGGAAGGCGCGAATTATAATGAGGCTGATGGCTCATTTATGGTTGGGACCGGAGATGTTACGGTGAACGCGAGTTTCCAATTGGTGAAATATCAAATAACCTCGGCGTTGAATATCCCCAATGCGGGTAAAGTCGTATTGAAAGATAAGGCCGGTAAAGAGGTGGCTTCTGGTTCTAAGGTTCCTTATATGACTCAACTGACCGCTTCTGTTGAGACGGAAACGGGATATCGTTTTATGAATATGATGGTGAACTCTTCCGAGATCAAGGATGGAGACGTATTCACCGTTTCTGGCCCTATGGTTGTTACCGCTAATTATGTGGAGAAGAAAGATTTGGCTTCGCTGATTGATAAGACGACGCAAACGGTAGTCTATAATAAGCAATACCGGAATTTCGAGGTTAAGATTACGGGCTATTCCGGTTTGGACTTTAAGGTCGCATATTCCCGGAGTGGGGTAGAAATGACAGAGAATCCTAAATCGGCCGGAACTTATAAAGTTCGGATTACCCGTGGCGAGGATGATTTATTTAAAGCCGTGGATGTAACTGCCGAGCTGATTATCAAGAAGGCTGGTATGGCATTGCTGAAAGAACCGACTATAGAAGGGGAGGATTATTCAAAGATTGACGCTAAACTTACTCAAGACTTCGAGGATGTGGAATGGAATCCTTCTACACAAAAATCGGCGCTTCGTGCGAACGTGACTGGAAGCCCGACAAAGGATCAGGTAAATATTCTGCGCTTTACCCCACTTGACAAGAGTAATTATGAATCGGTAGATTATTCAATGCCGGTTGGTGAAGTAAAAACGTTTTCTTTAAGTGCCTCAAATACGGAGGTTACGAATGGAGGCTTGGTTATTCGCGATTATTCTAAAATTCCGGAGAATACGGTTTTAAAGTTGCGAGCGGTAGCTCCTAGCGAGAATCAGCGTTTTGATTCTTGGAGTGATAATGTCTCAAGCGCCGATAGAAAGAACCCAGAGATAACGGTTACTTTGGCGGCTGATGCGACATACACCCCGAATTTTGTGGATAAACCTAAAATAGCGGCGAACCCTTTTGACTTGGAGTTTGTTTATGATGGTTCCGTAAGGCTTGTGGAATTGAAAGACATTTTGAGCGGTAGTTATCCGACAGATGTAAATATTAAATATTCAAATACGGATGGATCGGTTGCTACCCCATTGAACGCAGGTACTTATCTTGTGACTGTAACACGTACCGGGGACGAGAACTGGCGATCTTTCGAGGCAACCAAGAAATTAGTGATAAAGAAAGCGAAGGTCGTAGAGGTAGTAGCTCCTACCGCATCTACGATCACGGAAGGTCAGTCCTTGTCGGAATTCCTATTATCCGGTGGTGTTGCGAAAGGTGCCGATGGAACTACCATATCCGGTAAATTTGAATGGGCTGATGCGTCAGCTATATTGAAACCCGGCGATAGCCAGAAAAAGGAAGTGATCTTCACGTCGTATGATCCGAATTATGAGGATGCGACTACGAATGCGGAGGTTACGGTGAAAAGTTCGGATGCGTTAGTTGTCACGTTCGCTCAACCGGAAAATGGTTCTTTGAAAGTCTATATGTTGAAAGGTGAGGGCGAGAAGACCGAGATAACGAGTGGAACCGCTGTGGCGAAAGCGACTAAGCTAACCATTGAGACAGAAGCCAATCCGGATTATGAATTGGCCGTTATTCAAATAGGCGAAGAGAAGTATACGACTTCGCCTGTAGAGATTGAAGTCGATAAGTCCTTGGCTATTATAGCAGAGTTCAAGCCGGTTTCTACACCTCCGGGAACAGATGTGGCTGTTACGGGAGTTTCTTTGAATATCACGTCCAAGGCATTGGCCGTAGGTGAATCTTTTGCCTTGCAAGAGAAAGTTACCCCTAATAACGCCACTATGAAAACCGTCTCTTGGAGTAGCAGCGACGAGACGGTGGCTACTGTTGACGCGGATGGTGTCGTTACCGCATTGAAGATCGGTACTTGCAAGATTACCGTGGCTACCGATGATGGAAACAAGACGGCGTCTTGTGTGGTAACTGTCTCCGGTACGGTAGGTATCGAGCAAATCATCGACGATCATCAAATCTATTGCGAGCGAGGTGCGATAACCGTTCATCCGGCCCGTCCAATCTCGATCCGTATCATAGCGGTGACTGGAGTTAGCCTGTATGGCGACTCAATTATCGGACCTACCCGCATCCCGGTATCGACAGGAATCTATCTGATAGAGATCAACGAGAATGGCAAGCATATAACAGTGAAAGTAAACGTTCGCTAACAACCTTATTTTAAGAAACTAACCCTTGAGTCTTTAATGTTGGGGAAGGCCGCTAGGAATACTCAGTTCCGGCGGTCTTCTTTTTTATCATTGTATATGTACGAATAGCCTTTGTTAGAGTTGTAGAGGTTAAATATTCTAAAACCCTTTCGGCTTACTTATTTTATTCGTTCTTTTGCAAGAAAATTGGGAGGTGTGTTCTCTGTACGCATCTCCTTAATTTATTTAACGTTAATAAGTGAGAGTCTGATGGCTGAAAATAAAAAAGTTAGTTCTGTTTCTTTCTTTAACTCCCGGCTTACGTCTGTTATTAGTATCTCCTTGGTACTATTCTTGCTAGGACTCATTCTATTGATAGGGATGTTGGGTAATAAACTCTCCGTTTATGTGAAAGAGAACTTATCTTTCTCCATCGTGCTGAAAGATAACCAAAAAGAAACTGAGATAAAGAAAATGCAGAAGAGCTTGGATGCTCTTCCTTTTATAAAATCAACCGAGTATATATCGAAAGAGCAAGCCGCAAAAGAGTTGGAGGAAGAACTGGGCGAGAATCCGGAAATCTTCTTAGGCTTTAACCCTTTACAGGCCTCGATTGAGGTGAAACTGCATTCGGAGTACGCCAACCCCGATAGCCTCCAAGTGATAGAGAAGAAGATTAGAAACTATACGTCGGTCTCGGAGCTGCTTTACCGAAAGGATATGATGGAGATAGTCCATAATAATATGAAGCGGTTGGGCTTGATCCTGCTTACCTTGGCGGCGGTACTGATGATTATCTCGTTCGTGTTGATCAGTAATACGATTCGCCTGTTGATTTATTCCAAACGATTCTTGATTCATACGATGAAGCTAGTGGGGGCTACTTCCGGCTTTATACGTAGGCCTTTTGTGAAATATAACATAGTAAGTGGCATTTTCGCCTCTATCTTGGCAATATTGATGCTAACCGGAGCGTTATATTATTTGCAAAATGAATTGAAAGGTTTTATCCAGATATTGGATATGCAAACATTATTATTGGTTTATGTGGCAGTGTTTGCTTTAGGTATTGTCTTGTCCGTGATCGCAACCATTTTTGCCGTGAATAAATATTTGCGGATGGGGGTCGATAAGTTGTATTATATTTAATGTACGAATAATAAAGAGTTGAGAAAGATGGCTAAAAGAGATTTTGCTTTCGGAAAAGAGAATTTTATACTGATTGCGGTAGCGGTTGCCTGCATCGTGCTTGGTTTCATATTGATGAGTGGTGGAGGTTCCGGGGATAATACGTTCAATCCCGATATATTCAGCGCCCGCCGTATCGTGGTAGCTCCGGTGGTTACGGTTATCGGTTTCGTGATGATGATTTTTGGAATCTTGAAGAATAGCAAAGATAAAGAAGTAACAGAATGAGTTGGTTTGAGGCCTTGATACTGGGTATCGTACAGGGATTGACCGAATATCTGCCGGTGAGCAGTAGCGGTCATTTAGCGATTGGCTCAGCTTTGTTTGGTATAGAGGGAGAGGAGAATCTTGCGTTTACGATCGTCGTGCATGTGGCGACCGTATTCAGTACGTTAGTGGTTTTATGGAAGGAAATCGATTGGATATTCCGTGGTTTATTTAAATTTCAGATGAACGCAGAGACGAAGTATGTGATCAATATCTTGATTTCCATGATTCCGATCGGGATCGTTGGGGTATTCTTTAAAGATACGGTAGAACAAATCTTTGGATCGGGTTTATTGGTCGTTGGTTGTATGCTGCTATTGACGGCGGCTTTGCTGGCATTTTCGTATTATGCCAAACCACGCCAGAAAGAGTCGATCTCGATGAAAGACGCTTTTATTATCGGTCTGGCTCAGGCTTGCGCCGTGATGCCGGGTTTGTCTCGTTCCGGATCAACGATCGCTACCGGTTTGTTATTGGGAAATAATAAGGCGAAACTGGCCCAGTTCTCTTTCTTGATGGTAATTCCTCCGATCTTAGGAGAGGCGTTGCTGGATGTGATGAAGATGGTGAAAGGTGAAGATGTGGCTGGGGACATTCCTGCGTTATCATTAGCGGTAGGTTTCATGGCCGCTTTTGTTTCCGGTTGCGTGGCCTGTAAATGGATGATCAACATCGTGAAAAAGGGGAAACTGATTTATTTCGCTATCTATTGTGCGATTGCGGGATTGGTGACAATTGCTTGTACATTACTTAAATAAAGAATGGATTTTATAGCTGGAGAGATTTTATATTTTAATAAACCGCTAACGTGGACTTCTTTTGACCTAGTTAACAAATTTCGCTATAAGCTAAGTCGGAAACTGAAGGTAAAGAAGATTAAAGTTGGACATGCGGGGACACTGGATCCCTTGGCTACAGGTGTGATGATCGTTTGTACCGGAAGGGCTACGAAGCGAATCGATGAGTTTCAATACCAGACGAAGGAGTATATCGCTACGTTGAAGTTGGGAGAGACTACCCCGTCTTTCGATTTGGAGAAAGAGATAGACGCCGTGTATCCCACGGAACATATAACCCGTGAGCTCGTGGAGGAGGTTTTAAAGACATTCGTGGGTACGATCCAACAGATTCCCCCGGTGTTCTCCGCTTGCAAGGTGGAAGGTAAGCGTGCTTATGAGCTAGCTCGGAAAGGAGAGGAGGTTGAACTAAAATCCAAGACATTGGTTATAGACGAACTGGAGTTGCTGGAGTGTGATTTGCCTGTTATAAAGATACGGGTGGTATGTAGCAAAGGTACCTATATTCGTGCGTTGGCTCGTGATATCGGGAAGGCCTTGGGTTCCGGCGCTCATTTGATTGGCTTGGAACGGACTCGCATCGGAGAGGTAACCTTGGATATGTGTATGTCTCCGGAGGAGATCGATGATTTCTTAGAGCAGAATGTGGTAAAAATAGAAGAAGAAAAATAAATAGAGTGCATTATGAAGCTTTCGAAATTCAAATTTAACTTACCGTCGGAATTAATCGCTTTACATCCGGCGAAGAACAGAGATGAGTCGAGGTTGATGGTCGTTCATCGTGATACGGGTGAGATCGAGCACCGCGAATTCAAGGATATTCTAGACTATTATGGAAAAGGTGACGTGTTTATCTTTAATAACACGAAAGTTTTCCCCGCTCGCTTGTACGGTAACAAGGAGAAAACAGGGGCGCGTATCGAGGTGTTCTTGTTGCGCGAGCTGAACGAGGACTTACGTTTGTGGGACGTATTGGTGGATCCGGCTCGTAAGATCCGTATCGGTAATAAGTTATACTTTGGCGAGGATGATTCCATGGTCGCGGAGGTAATTGATAATACGACTTCGCGTGGTCGTACGCTCCGTTTCTTATATGACGGGAACCACGACGAGTTTAAGAAGGCTTTGTATGCCTTGGGCGAGACTCCGCTGCCTAAGTATATCGAACGTGAGGTGGAACCGGAAGACGAGGATCGTTATCAGAATATTTTCGCTGCGGAAGAAGGTGCGGTTGTGGCTCCTGCTGCGGGATTGCATTTTAGCCGTGAGTTGATGAAACGTTTGGAGATCAAGGATTGCCAGTTCGCTTTCTTGACATTGCATTCGGGCTTGGGTAATTTCCGTGAGATCGACGTGGAAGATTTGACAAAGCATAAAATGGATTCTGAGCAAATGGTCGTAAATGCCGATGTAGTGGATATCGTGAACAAGGGAAAGGATGAGGGGCACAAGGTTTGTGCGGTCGGAACTTCCGTGATGCGTGCGATCGAGACGGCCGTAAGTACGGATGGTCATCTGAAAGAGTTCGAGGGCTGGACGAATAAGTTTATCTTCCCTCCGTATGATTTCAGCGTGGCTACCAGCATGGTGACAAATTTCCACATGCCGTTGTCTACATTATTGATGATGACAGCTTCTTTCGGTGGTTATGAGTTGATCATGGACGCTTACGATATCGCTTTGAAAGAGAAATATCGTTTCGGTGCTTACGGCGACGCTATGCTAATCCTTTAATCCGGTTTCTATGGCGACAGCTTACCTTGGATTAGGTACGAACGTAGGTAATAAACGAGGAAATTTGGTGACAGCGGCGGCGCTGCTGGCTGAAAGGGTGGGAGATGTTCTTGCCCTTTCTGATATGTATGAGACGGAGCCTTGGGGATTTGAATCGGACAACACTTTCTTGAACGCCGTGATCGTCATGACGACGGAACTTTCCCCTATGGAATTATTAGATGCTACCCGTTTGATCGAGATCGAGATGGGACGTATCGAAAAAAGTGACGGTGCGTATCATGACCGTATCATCGATATCGATCTGTTAATGGTGGATGAGCAAATCCTGCATACGGAGCGGCTGACGCTACCGCACCCTCTGATGCACAAACGGTCGTTTGTAATGGAACCGTTGGCAGAAGTAGCTCCGTCGGTGAAACATCCTGTGTTTGGCAAGACGATGCGTGAACTTTTATCCGAATTATAAGTTTTAATTATGAACTACGAGATTTGAGTTATGAATAAAGAAATTAATAAAGCGATGACGCAAGGGATCGTCTTCAAGAAAGCGAAAGGCGAAGCGGAAGATCCGAATGGTAAGAAAATCAAGTTCTCTGATTTCTTGAAAGGGACACATGGCTCTGATTCAGCGAAATGGAAGGCCGGTTTTAAATATAAAAAAGCCTTACGTAATTCCAAAAAGAAGAAATAATTTTCAATTTTCAACTTTCAATTCTCAATTATTGCGTATCTTTGCGAATGAATTGACGTGGATAGATTTGTATTGCTTGCAACCACGGGAAAAAATGCTAAAAACATATCCTTTTCGTTGCCGTCCGGCAGAAAAATCCTTCCAAGTTCAATTCAGTCATAGATTAATAACTAACGAGCATTGTCAATTGCGACCTGTGGTTTATCCCCTAATTCTCAATTTTCAATTCTCAATTTTCAATTTAAAACGATGAGTTATTTATTCACCTCCGAATCGGTGTCTGAAGGGCACCCCGATAAAGTAGCCGATCAAATATCGGATGCTTTGCTGGATGAGTTCTTGGCGTATGACAAGAATTCGAAAGTTGCTTGCGAAACCCTTGTTACAACCGGACAGGTTGTCTTGGCTGGAGAAGTTAAATCAAGTGCGTATGTGGATGTGCAGGAAGTGGCACGTGGCGTGATCGAGAAGATTGGTTACACGAAAAGCGAGTACCAGTTTGAAGCGAAATCATGTGGTGTGTTCTCTTCTATCCATGAGCAGAGTGGCGACATCAACCGTGGCGTAGAGCGTGCGGATCCCTATGAGCAGGGTGCCGGCGACCAAGGTATGATGTTCGGTTATGCTACTAATGAGACTGAGAATTATATGCCTTTGGCGTTGGACTTATCTCATAGTTTATTATGGGAATTGGCGAAGATCCGTAAGGAAGAACCGGATTTGATGCCTTATTTGCGTCCGGACGCTAAGAGTCAGGTTACGATTGAATATGATGATAACGGTAAGCCATTGCGTATCGATACGATTGTGGTATCCACGCAGCATGATGAGTTTATCGGTCCGAAAGGTATTTCACAGAAGGAAGCGGATGAGGCTATGCAAAAGAGGATCGCCTTAGACGTGAAGAAGATATTGATACCTCGTGTGAAGGCTCAATATCCGGCTCATGTACAGGCTTTGTTTAATGATAATATCATTTATCACGTGAACCCGACCGGTAAGTTCGTGATCGGTGGTCCTCACGGTGATACCGGTTTGACCGGCCGTAAGATCATCGTGGATACATACGGTGGCAAAGGTGCTCATGGCGGTGGTGCTTTCTCTGGAAAGGACCCTTCTAAGGTAGACCGTTCGGCTGCTTATGCCGCTCGTCATATCGCTAAGAATATGGTTGCCGCCGGTGTGGCGGATGAGATGCTGGTACAGGTGTCTTATGCGATCGGTGTGGCTAAACCGATGAATATTTTCGTGAATACTTTTGGCCGTGCGAAGGTGAATATGACGGACGGAGAGATCGCCGCGAAGATCTGGGATATCTTCGATATGCGTCCGAAAGCGATCGAGGAGCGTTTGAAATTGCGTAACCCGATTTATTTCGAGACCGCTTCTTATGGCCATATGGGACGCAAACCCCAGACGGTGACGAAGACATTCTCTTCCCGTTATTTGCAGAAGCCGGTTACTTGTGATGTGGAGTTATTCACATGGGAGAAATTGGATTATGCAGATAAGATCAAGGACGTGTTTGGTCTATAAAAAATAAGTGGAAAAAGTAAGCTGGCTTAAATGGCGAAGTATGTTAAGATACTTTGCCATTTAAGTTAAGATACTTAGCCGATGAAGTTAAGATACTTTGCCAAGTATGTTAACTTACCCTTCCTCTTGGAGCATTTCTACTTCTTTTACTTTCCTGAACAGGTCGGACGCAAAGATGAAATCGTTCAACGCTTGGTTATTAGAGGTGATTACCTGCTCTTTTGTTCCTTGCCATTCCTTCACGCCTTCCTTAATAAAGATGATATTATCACCAATATTCATCACGGAGTTCATGTCGTGGGTATTGATAACGGTCGTCATATTGTACTCCACCGTAATGTCGTGAATCAAATCATCAATCAATAGAGAAGTCTTGGGGTCTAGTCCGGAGTTCGGCTCATCGCAGAACAGGTATTTAGGATTTAGGGAGATCGCTCTTGCGATGGCGGCACGTTTCATCATACCTCCACTGATCTCGGAAGGATATAGATGTCCAGCCTCGGACAGGTTTACACGTTCCAAACAGAATTCCGCACGTTTCCTGCGCTCTTTCGTTGAGTCTTTAGAGAACATATCTAAAGGAAACATTACGTTTTCCATTACCGTCATGCTGTCGAATAAAGCGGAACCTTGGAACAACATACCCATTTCCCGGCGTAGCATATTTAACTCATGCTTGTTCATCGTGATCAAGTCTCTGCCGTCGTATAATATCTGTCCGGTATCAGGTTTCATTAACCCGATGATATTCTTGATCATTACCGTTTTACCCGAACCGCTTCGTCCGATGATCAGATTCGTCTTACCATCCTCGAACGTCGTACTTATATCTTTCAAGACGACACGTCCATCGAAAGACTTCGTTATATTCTTAACTTCGATCATTTTTAAGTAAGCATTAAATGGGTTAATATTACGTCGGCAAGTAAAATCATGATACTGCTCATGACCACGGCATTCGTACTTGCCTTACCTACCTCTAGGGCGCCTCCCTTTACGTTATAGCCAAAATAGGCGGCGATGGATGAGATGATGAACGCATATACTACGGATTTGATAATAGAATACCAAATGTAAAACTCGTTGAAGTAGAATTGCAAACCGTACTCGAACGAGGAAGGAGTCATTCCCGTACTCGTTGAGTAACTGGCGAATATGCCGCCCATGATACCGGTGAACATACTGAAGATAACCAATACCGGAATAAAGATCATCAAACCGAGCATTTTCGGAAGGATCAGGAAGTTGGCTGAATTAACACCCATGATTTCCATGGCGTCTATCTGCTCGGTGACTCGCATGGTTCCGATCTCGGAGGCGATATTACTGCCTACTTTACCCGCTAGGATTAGTGCCATGATAGAGGAAGAGAATTCCAGCAAGATAATCTCACGGGTGGTATAGCCGATCGTAAACTTAGGAATCAAGGGGGAACTGATATTCAAGGAGATCTGGATGGCGATAACCGTACCGATAAAGACCGAGATGATTATGACAATCCAAAGAGAGTCCACGCCTAGCTTGTATATCTCTTTGATCAATTGCTTAAAGAACATACTCCACCGGTCTGGAAGTGTTATACTCTTCATCATCAGTAGGGTATACTCACCCATTCTGTGTAATGCTTTATTCATTTTTATCTTGATAAATTTCTGATTTCAATTTGCAAAGATAGCGTAAAATCCACTAATAACCATATAACATCTTAGAAACAAGATTGGTTTTATTTGTAAATCCTATGGTATTAAAGTTTGCCACATCCCTCTTTTTTAACTATGTTTGTTTTCTTAAATACTAAAAAATACTTTTATGAAGCGAATTCTTTTAGGAGTGATCGGCTTGCTGTGTTTATGTGTGGCTTGCCTGCGGAAGGATCTTTCTTTTAAGCCGGGGGAAGTTTGGCCGGATGATAAAGGGGTACATATAAACGCTCATGGTGGCGGTATTCTACGGGTTGGGGATACTTATTATTGGTTTGGTGAACATAAAACGGAGGGCTCGGCTGGAAATCTGGCTCAAGTAGGCGTTCATTGCTATTCGTCGAAAGATTTATATAATTGGAAAGACGAGGGAATCGCCTTATCGGTCGTGCCGGATGATACGACGAGCCATATTGTTAAGGGATGCGTGTTGGAGCGTCCGAAAGTGATTTATAATAAAAAGAATGATCAATATGTAATGTGGTTTCATTTAGAGCCGAGAGGTGCTGGCTATTCGGGAGCATTGAGTGGAGTGGCTGTCAGTAAAAACGTGGCGGGGCCTTACTCGTTCGTAAACGCTTTCCGTCCGAATGCCGGTTTTTGGCCGGTTAATGTACAGGAACTACATAAGCAACCTTGTACGTTTTCCGCAGATCTACGTTTTAGCGGTGGAGAGTTACCTGCCCATCCGGATAGCTTGAATTTATTGGGGCGTGACCAAATCTCCGGACAAATGGCTAGGGATATGAACCTTTTCGTGGATGACGATGGCATCGCTTATCATATTTATTCCTCGGAAGAGAATAGTACCTTGCATATATCGCAGCTGACCGATGATTATACGAGTTATTCCGGTAAGTACGCCCGTTTCTTCCCGGGGCGTTTCATGGAAGCTCCAGCCTTGTTCAAACAGAAGGGGAAATATTATTTGATTATGTCCGGCTGTACGGGCTGGGCTCCGAATGCGGGACGATCGGCGGTCGCTTCCTCGATTTGGGGACCTTGGAAGGAATTGGAAAATCCGTTTAGGGGAGAGAACTCGGAGGTGTCGTTTTATTCTCAGAGCACGTACGTATTGCCTGTACCCGGCCATGCGGATCGCTTTATTTATATGGGAGATCGTTGGACTCCGGAGAACGCTATAGACGGACGTTATATCTGGCTTCCTATCCGATTCGAGGGGGAGCAACCCGTGATCGAGTGGCGATCTGAGTGGAGTTATTAAATTCTCTTATCGCTTTTTTGCGAATGTATGTGATGTAGATCTGCGGATTATCACGTACATTCGCGTTAAATTTTTAAGTAGCTTATGTCAGACGAACAACGAATGGTGCTCCGTACGGAGGACTTGGTAAAGAAATATAGGACTCGTACGGTCGTGAATCATGTATCGATTAACGTGAAACAGGGGGAGATCGTTGGTTTGCTTGGTCCGAACGGAGCGGGAAAGACGACCACCTTTTATATGACAGTAGGTTTGGTCACTCCTAACGAGGGTAAGATCTTCTTGAATGACATGGAGATTACGAAATTCCCGGTCTATAAGCGGGCTCGCAACGGCATTGGCTATCTGGCGCAAGAGGCTTCGATTTTCCGGAAAATGACGGTGGAAGATAATATCCGCTCGGTCTTGGAGATGACGGGACGTAGCGTTGAGTACCAAAAAGAGAAACTGGAAAGCTTGATTTCAGAGTTCGGTTTGAATAAGGTTCGTAAAAACTTGGGAGACCAACTTTCGGGTGGAGAGCGGCGTCGTGCGGAGATTGCCCGCTGTCTGGCGATCGATCCGAAGTTCATTATGTTGGATGAGCCTTTCGCCGGTGTAGACCCGATCGCCGTACAAGATATCCAGACAATCGTGGCTCGCTTGAAACATAAGAATATCGGAATCTTGATTACCGACCACAATGTGTACGAGACATTGAGTATTTGTGACCGGGCCTATCTCCTGTTCGAGGGAAAAGTCCTTTTCCAAGGAACCGCCGAACAACTAGCCGAGAACGAGATCGTGCGCGAGAAATATTTGGGAAAAGACTTTGTGCTGCGTAAGAAAGACTTATAGCAGTCGTTTCAATCGCCTGTTTACCAGTATGAACAGCAGGAAAGATAAGGCGGCGATAAGACAAAAGTCCAAAAGATGCTCGGCGGGAATATCGCCTGTGATAAACTCGTTATCCTTGAGACGACTGTCCGACATCCCTATTACGGCGAAAGCATTATTGACAAAGTGGGCGAACACCGGTATCCAGATGCTCTTGCTCCAATAGAGTAGATAGCCGAAATAGGCTCCGAGTATCATCCGGGGCAAGAATCCGTAAAATTGTAAATGGAAGGCGCTAAATAGTATGGCGGCGACCCATATGATCGTATGAGGGTTGGAGGTCCATTTCCCGATCACTCGTTGCAAGGCTCCTCTGAACAGGAACTCCTCGGTTATCCCGGCCGTAACGGCGATAACGATAAGGTTGGCCAGGATTACCCAAACGCTATCGCTGGATAACAGGATCGTCGTCAGTTGTTCGGCGAGGGTTTCTTGCGCCCGCATCCATTCCTCGATAGGAGCCATAAACGCGGGTAACTCCATCTGTTTGTTGAGCAATCCTAGCAAATTGATAACCGGAGAAAATAAGAACACGCAAACTAAGGTGAGAATCCAGATCCTGCCGTCTGTGATTTTCTTGACTGATAGATAATGGCAGGGATTGTCACTACATATCCAAGCCATGGCGATAGATGGTAGCAAAAAGGTACAGATCGCCGAGATGAACTGAATGAGCCTCATTAAATTAGCGTCTTGGGTTATATCAGCCTGTAAACCGTGGGTCGCAAGTAATAAGCCCGTGGATATAATAGATGATAAAATGGCTCCAGCCAATAAGAATAGCAAGAGGATCAAAAGTTGGATTATCGCCGGACGGGTAGCATATATTCCTTTTATTCTCATAATGATTCATTCAAAGGGTAAATAATTGCCGCCAAATATAAACAAAAGAATAAAAACAGATCAAAATTTGCACGATTAAAAGAATAAGTCTAATTTTGCGACCTAAAATTCGATACGACTATTAATTAAATAAATCATTCAGAATGAACGTTTCGCTTAAAAACAATGATGCCGTAAGCGGTATCGTGAAATTAGAAATAGTGAAAGCTGACTATGCTGATCAGGTAGACAAGAGCCTGCGTAGCCTTCGTCAGAAAGCCAATGTACCGGGTTTCCGTAAGGGCATGGTTCCTATGGGCATGGTTAAAAAAATGTACGGAAAGCACGTGCTGGTAGAGGAGATAAACAAATTAGTTTCTGAGAATCTGTTCAAGTATATCCGTGAGAACGATTTGCATATCTTAGGCGAGCCGATGCCTAACGAGACTGAGCAAAAGCCGTTGGATTTCGATAAGGAAGAGGATTTCGAATTCTGTTTTGACGTGGCTTTGGCTCCGGAGATCAATATCGAGTTGAGCAAGAACGATAAACTTCCGTTCTATCAAGTCGCTATCGATGAAGAAATGCTAAATAACCAAGTAAACGCTTATCGCTCAAACTTCGGTTCTTACGACAAGGTAGACGAGGTTGAGGAAAAAGATATGGTAAAAGGTACGGTAGCCGAGCTTGAGAATGGTGCCCCGAAAGAAGGTGGTATCGTTGTTGAGGATGCTGTCTTGATGCCTATGTATATCAAGGATGAGGAAGAAAAAGCTAAATTTATCGGTGCTAAAGTAAATGCCGTAGTGGTATTCAACCCGAATAAGGCTTACGAGGGTGCTGAGGCAGAGATCGCTTCTTTCTTGAAGATCGATAAAGAGAAAGTGGCTGAGACTACAGGCGACTTTAGCTTTGAGATCAAGGAGATCACCCGTCATAAAGACGCAGAGATGAACCAAGAGTTGTTCGACAAGGTATTTGGCGAGAACGTGGTTACCAGCGAGGAAGAATTCAAGAACAAGATCAAGGAAGCTTTGGCAGAGCAATTCGCTCCTCAGAGTGACTTCAAGTTCTTGACGGATACTCGTGATATGTTGGTTGAGAGAGCTGGCGAGTTGAATTTCGCTGACGATTTATTGAAACGTTGGTTGCTTGCCGCTAACGAGAAGAATACGAAAGAGAAGATCGACGAGGACTTCCCTCAGATCCTTCAGGATTTGAAATATCAGTTGATCAAGGAGAACTTGGTTAAGAAGAACGGCTTGAAGGTTGAGGACGCTGACATCGAGAACTTCGCTAAACGTGTGGCTAAGGCTCAGTTCGCTCAATACGGCATGTTGTCTGTACCTGAGGACGTACTTGACAACTACGCTAAAGACATGTTGAAAAATAAGCAAACACTTCAGAACATCATCGACCGTGCGGTTGAGGAGAAATTGGCTGCTTGGTTGAAAGAGCAAGTGGAACTTGATGTTAAGGAGGTAACCGCTGACGAGTTCAACAAACTTTTTGAATAAAAAGATCTTTACTCGGCCTCTTAGGAGGTTGTTTTATATCAAAAAAGGGATTTCTCTCTAAAAATATCTTAGCGGATAGCGAAATAAATTGTTTCTTTCAGAAATTTATTTATAACTTTGTTTTTCCGTTAAGTCACAGAGGGAAATCCCTTTTTACGTCTTCTCGGTAAATAAAAGATAGGAGAAAATATGGAAGATTTTAGAAAGTATGCTACAAAGCATTTAGGTATGAGTGGTACGGCTCTGGATAGTTATATGAACATCTCCAGTAGCTATATCTCCCCGACAATTATAGAGGAACGACAGCTGAATGTCGCTCAAATGGATGTCTTCTCTCGGTTGATGATGGACCGTATTATTTTCTTGGGCACGCAAGTGGATGATTATACCGCTAACGTGATTCAAGCGCAGTTGTTGTATCTGGATTCCAGTGATCCCGGAAAGGATATCTCTATTTATATCAATTCGCCGGGTGGCTCTGTATATGCGGGCTACGGCATTTATGACACGATGCAGTTTATCTCCAGCGACGTATCTACGATTTGTACGGGTATGGCCGCCTCTATGGCGTCTGTCTTATTGGTGGCGGGAACCAAGGGAAAACGTTTCGGCTTGAAGCACTCCCGTGTAATGATCCATCAACCGCTTGGCGGCGTACAAGGACAGGCTTCAGACATCGAGATTACCGCTCGCGAGATCTTGAAGGTTAAGAAAGAACTGTACACCATAATCTCGGATCATTCAGGTAGACCCTATGAGGAGATCGAGCGCGATGGCGACCGTGATTTCTGGATGACCGCGGAGGAAGCGAAAAAGTATGGCATGATCGACGATGTTTTAACACGTAAATAACAAAAACAACAATAAGAAACTATGGCCAAAACAACAGGCGATACATGTACGTTTTGCGGCAGGAGTAGCCGTGATGTTAATTTGCTTATCAATGGGATCTCTGGTTGTATTTGCGATGATTGTGCCCGGCAGGCGTATGAGATCGTAAAGGAGCAGACAGGAGGTAAGAAAACTTCTTTTGGTTTGAAGCAGAAAGATCTGCCTAAACCGGAAGATATCAAGACTTTCTTGGATCAGTACGTGATCGGGCAGGATGACGCGAAGCGTTATCTGTCGGTATCGGTGTACAACCATTACAAGCGTTTACTTCAAAAGGTTACCGCCGATGATGTAGAGATTGAGAAATCTAATATTATCATGGTGGGCGCTACCGGTACGGGCAAGACTTTGTTAGCCCGTACGATCGCTAAGTTATTGCATGTCCCGTTCGCTATCGTGGACGCTACGGTACTTACCGAGGCAGGTTACGTGGGGGAGGATATTGAGAGTATCTTGACCCGGCTATTGCAAGCGGCGGATTATGATGTGGAGGCGGCCCAACGGGGTATCGTCTTCATCGATGAGATCGATAAGATCGCACGTAAGAGCGATAATCCGTCTATCACTCGGGATGTCAGCGGTGAGGGTGTACAGCAAGGTTTGCTGAAACTTCTAGAAGGATCGATCGTGAATGTGCCTCCTCAGGGGGGACGTAAGCATCCGGAGCAAAAGATGATTGCGGTGGATACGAAGAATATCCTGTTCGTTTGCGGTGGTGCTTTCGATGGAATCGAGAAGAAGATCGCTCAACGCTTAAATACCCGTGTGGTCGGTTATTCGGCTAGTTTGGATACGGCTACCGTAGACCGGAATAATTTACTGAAATACATCACCCCGACTGATTTGAAGTCGTTTGGCTTGATCCCGGAGATTATCGGTCGTTTACCTATCCTCACGTATCTGAATCCGCTGGATCGTGATACGCTTCGTAACATCTTGACCGAGCCGAAGAACTC
Organism: Parabacteroides distasonis ATCC 8503; assembly: GCF_000012845.1. NCBI lineage: Bacteria > Pseudomonadati > Bacteroidota > Bacteroidia > Bacteroidales > Tannerellaceae > Parabacteroides > Parabacteroides distasonis. The sequence goes on along the minus strand of NC_009615.1, from coordinate 2,807,768 downwards.
CATTATCAAGCAATACGTCAAATTGTTCGAGATGGATGGCATTAAGCTGACGTTCGATGAGAAAGTCTATGAGTTTATCGTGGATAAGGCGCTTGAGTTTAAGCTGGGTGCCCGTGGGTTACGTTCAATCGTAGAAGCCGTGATGATGGACGCTATGTACAGTATGCCATCTCAAAAAGTAAAGGAACTCCATGTAACGTTGGAGTATGCGAAAGAGAAATTTGAAAAATCGGACGTGAACCGTTTACAGGTCGCGTAAACGTAGGCGGTTTACTATAAATAATACGAAGTATGGCAAAGAAGGATCATTTAACAGAAGAGCTAAATCGGCACTTTGGCTTCGGTACCTTTAAGGGGAACCAGAAGGCTATTATTGAGAACGTGCTGGCCGGGAAGGATACTTTTGTATTAATGCCGACGGGGGGAGGTAAATCTCTTTGTTATCAATTACCATCCATACTAATGGAAGGAACCGCGATCGTGATATCTCCGTTGATCGCTTTGATGAAGAATCAGGTGGACGCGATGCGGAATTTCAGTGAGGAAGATGGGGTCGCCCATTTTATCAATTCCTCTTTGAATAAGTCGGCTATCGACCAGGTGAAATCGGATATATTATCAGGACGTACCAAGTTGCTGTATGTAGCACCGGAGTCCTTGACCAAGGAAGAGAACGTGGATTTTCTGCGTCAGGTAAAGATCTCTTTCTATGCGGTGGACGAGGCGCATTGTATCTCGGAATGGGGACATGATTTCCGTCCGGAATATCGAAGAATCCGTCCGATTATCAATGAGATCGGTAAACGTCCGTTAATCGCTCTGACCGCTACCGCTACACCTAAGGTGCAGCACGATATCCAGAAGAATCTGGGTATGATAGACGCTACAGTCTTTAAATCATCCTTCAACCGCTCTAATTTGTATTATGAGGTTCGTCCGAAAGGAACGAATATAGACCGCGAGATCATTAAGTATATTAAAGCCAACGAGGGTAAATCGGGTATCGTATATTGTTTGAGCCGTAAAAAGGTGGAGGAATTTGCCGACATCTTGAAAGCCAACGGGATAAAGGCGTTGCCTTACCATGCGGGAATGGATTCGCAAGTACGTTCCGCCAATCAGGATGCCTTCCTGATGGAACAGGCGGATGTGATCGTGGCTACGATCGCTTTCGGTATGGGTATCGACAAGCCGGATGTCCGTTATGTGATTCATTACGATATCCCGAAGAGCCTAGAAGGTTATTACCAGGAAACCGGTCGTGCCGGTAGGGATGGCGGAGAAGGCCAATGTATCGCTTTCTATGCTTATAAGGACTTGCAAAAATTGGAGAAATTCATGCAAGGAAAGCCCGTGGCCGAACAGGAAATCGGCAAACAGTTGCTTTTAGAGACTGCAGCCTATGCCGAGACTTCCGTCTGCCGGAGAAAAGTGCTATTGCATTATTTCGGTGAGGAATACCTGGAAGATAATTGTGGTAATTGTGATAATTGTTTGAACCCAAAGAAGCAGGTGGAAGCGAAGGAATTGTTAAGCGCGGTACTGGAGGTTATCAGTACGTTGAAAGAAAAGTTTAAGGCAGATTATATCGTAAATATTTTGGTAGGTAACGAAACCTCCGAAATCCAAAATTACAAGCACAATGAATTAGAGGTCTTCGGTTCCGGACAGGACGAGGATGATAAAACTTGGAACGCCGTTATTCGTCAGGCTTTAATCGCTGGCTATTTAGCGAAGGATATTGAGAATTATGGTTTGCTGAAAATCACGGAAAAAGGTAAGGAGTTCATGAAGAAGCCGGTATCGTTCAAGATTACCGAGGACAATGAATTCGAGGAAGAGGAAGAGGAAGTTCCGGTTCGTGGGGGCGCCTCTTGTGCGGTAGACCCGGTTCTTTATTCCATGATGAAGGATTTGCGTAAGAAATTATCCAAGCGGTTGGAAGTTCCGCCTTTCGTGATTTTCCAAGATCCCTCTTTGGAGGCTATGGCTACTACTTATCCGATCACGTTGGACGAGTTGCAGAATATCCCGGGAGTGGGCGCTGGTAAGGCGAAACGTTATGGCAAGGAGTTCATTGAGTTGATCAAGAAACATGTAGAGGAGAACGAGATTGAGCGTCCGGAGGATTTGCGCGTACGTACGGTCGCTAATAAGTCCAAGTTGAAGGTCTCAATCATTCAGCGGATCGACCGTAAGGTGGCGCTGGACGAGATCGCGTTGACTAACGGACTTGAGTTCACCGAGCTTTTGGATGAGATCGAGGCGATCGTATATTCCGGTACACGTATCAATATCGATTATTTCTTGAATGATGTGATGGATGAGGATCATATCGAGGATATTTACGAGTATTTCAAGGATTCGGAGACCGACGGTCTGGAAGACGCCATTGAGGAATTAGGCGGTGACTATACGGAAGAGGAGATTCGCTTGGTCCGTATCAAGTTCTTGTCTGAAATGGCAAACTAATGGGAGGGTGGCCCGGTTCCACTCTAAAGAAAAAACAAATAAAGAAGCTTATTGTTCCTTCCGAAAGAGATTTATTTTTCCTTCGGAAGGAATTTTGTTTTCGTTCGGATGAAAGTTTATTTTCTTCCGAATCGAATTTTTAATTTCTCCCGTATCAATTTATTGCGTGAAAAGTCGTATATTTGCGCGCAATAATTTTTAAAGCATAAGTTCTATGTCATTTATTGCAGACAGGGTAGTTATGGATGGGTTAACGTTTGACGATGTATTGTTAATCCCAGCTTATTCGGAAGTTCTTCCTCGTAATGTCGATCTCACGACAAAGTTTTCACGTAATATCACATTGAATATACCGATGGTGTCGGCCGCTATGGATACGGTTACCGAGGCCAAGTTGGCTATCGCTATCGCCCGTGAGGGAGGTATTGGTGTGATTCATAAAAACATGACGATCGCCGAGCAGGCAAAGCAGGTCCAGACCGTTAAACGTGCGGAGAATGGAATGATCTATGATCCGGTGACTATCACGAAGGGCAAGCGTGTGGCGGATGCCTTGGCAATGATGGCTGAATATAAGATTGGCGGTATTCCCGTGGTGGATGAAGGCGGGTATTTGGTAGGTATCGTGACAAACCGTGACTTGCGTTTCGAGAAGGACATGAACCGTTCTATCGACGAGGTGATGACGAAAGAGAATTTGGTCGTAACCGGACAATCTACGGATATGGAGGCCGCCGCTCAGATCCTTCAGGAACATAAGATCGAGAAGTTACCGGTGGTCGATAGCCATAATAAGTTGATCGGCTTGATTACCTATAAAGATATAACGAAAGCGAAAGATAAACCGAAGGCTTGCAAGGATTCGAAAGGTCGTTTGCGTGTAGCTGCCGGTGTAGGCGTTACGTTCAATACCTTCGAGCGTGTAGCCGCTTTGGTGGATGCCGGGGTGGATGCTTTGGTGATCGACACGGCACATGGTCACTCAAAAGGTGTGGTGGATGTCTTGAAACAGATTAAGGCGCAATATCCGCATATTGATTGTGTGGTCGGTAATATCGCTACGGGCGAGGCTGCTAAATATTTAGTGGAAGCCGGGGCGGACGCCGTGAAGGTAGGTATCGGTCCGGGTTCGATTTGTACAACTCGTGTGATCGCTGGTGTGGGTGTTCCCCAGTTGTCGGCTATTTACGATGTGGCGAAGGCGTTGGAAGGAACTGGTGTGCCTTTGATCGCCGACGGTGGCTTGCGTTACTCCGGTGATATCGTGAAGGCGATCGCCGCTGGTGGATCTTCCGTGATGATGGGATCTCTGTTGGCGGGTGTAGAGGAGTCGCCGGGCGATACGATTATCTTCAATGGCCGAAAGTTTAAGTCTTACCGTGGAATGGGGTCGTTGGAAGCTATGCAAAAGGGGTCCAAGGATCGGTATTTCCAAGATGTGGAGGACGACGTGAAGAAGCTGGTTCCGGAGGGAATCGCTGCCCGTGTTCCGTTTAAGGGTTCTTTGTATGAGGTCATTTACCAAATGGTAGGTGGTTTACGTGCGGGAATGGGTTATTGCGGGGCTCATAATATCGAGGAGTTGCATAAAGCTCGTTTTACTCGAATCACCAACGCAGGTGTGCAAGAGAGCCATCCGCATGACGTAGCGATCACGCAAGAGGCTCCGAATTATAGCCGCGGTGAATAGTAATACAAGTTTTACGTTTTATAAAAAACACTAATTTAATGGGATAGCATACTTTTCTTGTCGGCTCTCCGTTAGATTAGTGTTATTTTTGTAATGTATATTCGTGCTATGGTAAAAGAATTTTTGATGAAAAAGTTACTTATTTCATTAGGGGTATTCGCTTGTGTGACAGTTAACGCTCAAACCGCATCCGATTCGGTCGTTATGACGGTCGCTGGAAAACAAGTGCCTTTATCTGAATTTATTTTTATCGCGGAGAAGAATGGAGAGGTGGATTTATCGAATACAAAGTCCGTCAAAAACTATGTCGAGCTATTTAAAAATTTTAAGCTAAAAGTAGCGGAGGCGGAATCTTTAGGGATCGACCAGACATCCTCATTCAAAAGTGAGCTGGATGGATACCGGGCTCAGTTGATCGATAGCTATATGTCGGATAAGGAGGGTGAGAAAGCGGCTGCCCGTGCGGTATATGACCGTGGGGATCACTCGGTAGAGTTGACCCACATCTTATTCCGTTTGCCGGAGAAGACGGTCTCCAAAGATACGGTAGCTGTATATCAAGAAGCCATGCGAGTATACGAACGTCTCCAGAAAGGAGAGGATATGGAAACAGTCGGAAAAGCTTTGGCCGAGAAGGATAAGGAGCATGTCGCTTGCGAATATGTACGTTGCTTGCTCCCGATGCAATCCCTAAAAGTGTTTGAGGATGCCGCCTATTCCTTGCCGATTGGCGTGGTGTCTGAACCGGTTCGCACGAAATTAGGATTTCATTTGATAAAAGTCCATAGTCGTAAACCCAATCCGGGGCGGATACATGTCGCTCATATCTTGATCGCCTTCCCGAAAGATTCCGCTATTCAGGACTCATCGGCTTTTCTGGCAAAAGCGCAAGCTATCTATAAGCAAGTACAAGAGGGAGCTGATTTTGGCGAGTTAGCGAAAGAATATTCTGGGGATGCTGCTTCCGCTAAGAAAGAGGGAGTATTACCTTGGTTTGGGGTAGGCGAGATGGTCCAGCCTTTTGAGCAAGCCGCTTTTGCGTTGAGCAAGCCGGGTGATTTATCCGAGGTGGTGGAAACTCGTTTTGGTTACCATATCATTAAGTTGATCGATAAGAAGGGACGCCCTTCGTTTGAGGAAGAGGAAAAAGCTTTGTCGAGACGTATGGGGCAGGGTGAACGTAACTTCGAGTTATATAAAGCTTTCGACGATCGTATGAAAAAAGAATACGGATACGTTTTCTATCCGGAAGCCTATGCGGAGCTGCAAGCGTTATGTAATGATTGTTTCCCCACGGACGAGGCGTTTTATGAGAAAGCGAAGGATATGAACAAGACGCTTATGCAATTGGATGGAAAGGATTTCCCGCAAGCGGAGTTCGCTTATTATATCCAACGTTGTCCGTTCTCGACAAAAACGTATGCGGGTGATTTTATGCAAGAGATCTATGATTTGTTTATCCGCGATATCGTAACGACCGCCGAGCGTAAGAATCTGGAGACAAAACATCCGGAGATCCCTCATTTGATGCAGGAGTACCGGGATGGGATTCTGTTGTTTGAGGTCAGCAACCGGGAGATCTGGAGCAAACCCTCCGCCCAGCAGAAGGTGTTGGAAGCGAAGTGGATTGCGGATTTGAATAAAAAATATCCGGTGACTGTCAACTGGAAATTATTGAAGAAACTAAAGAAATAAAATAAAGATAGATATGAGGATAGTCTTCATGTTCCTAACGTTCGTTGTGTTGTTGGGTGCCTGTAAAGGTTCTCAGCCAGCTGATACTACGGATGTCTTGGTTAGCGTGAAAGGACGTACCCTAAATCGTTCGGAGGTGAATAAGCTAATACCCCGGGGGATTTCCTCCGCAGATAGTCTGTTGCTGGCCGAGGGCTTTACCAAGAAATGGGTAAAGGATGTATTGGTGTACGATGTGGCTTTGCGTAACTTAGGGGATGAGAAAGAGGAGGTCGATAAATTGGTAGAGGAGTACAGGCGTTCCTTGGTTCGTTACCGTTATCAGGAACGATTGGTGGAGGAGAAGCTGAAAACTGATATCCGGGAAAGTGATAAATTAAACTATTACGAGGAAAACCAGAAAAAGTTTATCTTGGATAAAGGCTTGATCAAGGGATTATTCTTGAAAATCCCGGTTGATGCCCCGGGACTTACCGACGTCAAAAAGTGGTACAAATCCACAGATGTGGCCTCTTTAGAAAAAATTGAGAAGTATAGTGTGCAAAATGCCACGATTTATGAGTACTTTTACGACAAATGGGTTGATTTCGATGAGGTAATGGATAATATACCGATCCATGTGTCGAATCCGAATGCGTTTCTGAAGGCGAATAAGTATGTTGAGGTGGCGGATAGCAGTTATTGTTATCTGTTGAATATCAAGGAATATTTACCTTTCGGCAGTGTGGAGCCATATGATTATGCCAGTTCGCACGTCACGGAAATGCTGGTCAACCAACGAAAAGTTGAATTCTTGAAAAAATTTGAAGACGAGTTATATAACGATGCGATCCGGAGCGGTGACGTGGAATTCCATTCCGAGCCGTGATCTCTAATTTTATAAATGGGTAGACATGATGAAAAAGATTTTAAGTGTATTCTTTCTTGCCTGTTGTTCTTGCATTGTAATGGCGCAAGACAATGTGATCGATGAAATTGTGTGGGTGGTAGGAGATGACGCTATTTTACGTTCGGATATTGAGACGCAGCGTTTGTATAATCAAAATGAGGGGGTCCGTTTGGATGGCGACCCGTATTGCGTGATCCCGGAGCAGATGGCGATACAGAAACTATATCTGAATCAAGCTAAGATCGATAGTATTACCGTGAACGAGAACCAAGTGATCCAGAGCGTGGATCAATGGATGAACATGGCTGTGAACCAAATCGGGTCTCGCGAGAAATTGGAGGAATATTTCGGTAAGAAATTTTCCCAGATCAAGGATGAGCGTAAGGAGATGGTGCGGGAGCAGCAGGTAGTGCAACAGATGCAGCATCAATTGATCGGCGAGATCAAGCTGACACCTTCCGAGGTGCGTAAATATTTCAGCCAGTTGTCTCAGGATAGCCTGCCGAACATCCCTACGACTGTAGAGGTGCAAATCGTTACCTTGGAACCGAAGATTCCGTTTGAGGAAACAGACGCCATCAAGGCCCGCTTACGTGATTTCACGGAGCAAGTTAATTCCGGTAAGATGGAATTCTCTACGTTGGCTCGTTTGTACTCGGAAGATCCGGGTTCGGCGTCTCGAGGAGGGGAGTTAGGTTTCATGAGCAAGACACAGCTGTTGCCGGAGTTCGCGAACGTTGCGTTCAACTTGAAAGACCCGAAACGTGTCTCCCAGATCGTACAGACGGAGTATGGTTACCATATCATCCAATTGATCGAGAAGCGTGGAGACCGTATCAACTGCCGCCATATCTTATTGAAACCGAAGGTTTCCGATAAGGAGTTGGCGGATGCTACCACTCGTCTGGATTCATTGTACAATGATTTGCAGGCGAATAAGTTCACGTTTGAGGAAGCCGCTACATTCGTCTCTTATGACAAGGATACACGTAATAATAAGGGTTTGATGGTAAACCAAGATTACGAGAGCAGCAATATGGGAACCCCTAAGTTCGAGATGCAAGAACTTCCGCAGGAAATCGGTAAGGTGGTATATGGCATGAAAGTCGGAGAGATCTCCAAGCCTTTTACCATGTTGACGAACAAGCAGAAAGAGGTAGTAGCTATTGTTAAGCTGAAAGCTCGGACGGAAGGACATAAGGCGAATTTGGCCGATGACTTCCAAGCTTTGAAAGCGATCGTAGAGGCTAAGAAACGTGAGGAATTATTGAACGACTGGATCACGAAGAAACAAAAATCAACCTACGTGCGTATTAGTGACGGTTGGAGGAATTGTGATTTCAAATATCCGGGTTGGATTAAGGAATGAGACTAATTAACAGGTTATTTCTAGCGCTCTTATCGTGTGCTTTATCGGTTGGCGTATTTGCGCAAACGCAAGATAGCACGGTGGTAGCCGCCAAAGATAGTGTCGCTCCCAAGAAGACGAAGGTCTTTTTGGAGCATGCGAATACGCTTTCGTTCGATAAGGAGAGGAACGCCGAGGCTCAAGTACTGAATGGTGATGTTTGTTTTCGCCATGATAGTTCGTATATGTATTGCGATAGCGCATATTTCTTTGAGCAGACCAATTCCTTGGAAGCGTTTAGTAATGTCCGGATGGAACAAGGGGATACCTTGTTCGTGTATGGAAATTACCTGTTTTACGATGGAAATACCCAGATCGCTTATTTGCGGGAGAATGTCCGCATGGAGAATGGGCAGGTTACCCTGTTTACGGATAGCTTGAACTATGAGCGAATCCCGGATATCGGATATTATTTCGACGGAGGTCTGATTGTCGATTCCTTGAATCAGCTCTCTTCTTTTTATGGGCAATATTCGCCTAGTACGAAATTGGCTATCTTCAATGATAGCGTCCGTCTGGAGAATGAGCAATTCACGTTGTATTCCGATACCTTGCATTATAATACGGACTCGAAGATCGCCACGATCCTCGGACCATCCATAATCGTCTCGGATAGCGGCACGATCTATTCTTCCAGAGGTTGGTACGATACCGTGAATAATACCTCTTTGCTATTGGATCGTTCTCAGGTGGTTTCCGGCGACCGTATCTTGACGGGCGACTCTATCGCCTACAACCGGGAACTGGGTTTTGGGGAAGCGTTCGGTAATATGAGTCTGCAAGACACGGCGCAGCATGTCATGCTGGAAGGCCAATATGGCTTTTACAATGAGAAGAGCGAGTATGCTTTCGCTACGGATAGCGCCCGTTTCTTGGAATTCAGCCAAGGGGATACATTGTTTCTGCATGGTGATACCTTGAAGATGACTACGGTGGACTCCCTTTACCGGGAAGTAAAAGCTTATTACGGCGTCCGTTTCTATCGGACGGATATGCAAGGTGTTTGCGATTCGATGCAGTTTAATACAAGAGACTCTATATTATATATGTATACGGACCCTATCGTTTGGAATGAACAGTATCAGATCTATGGGGATACGATCTTGATATTTATGAATGATAGCTCGATCGATTTCGCTCACGTGAAGCAATTCGCTTTCGCAATACAGCAAATCGATTCTACCGCATTCAATCAATTAAAGGGAAATGACTTGAAGGCTTATTTCGAGGGACAGGTCGTGAATCAGATCGATGTGTCGGGCAACGCCGAATCTATATTTTTCCCCTTGGAGAAGGACGGTTCGATGGTCGGCATGAACGAGACCAAAAGCGGTTTCCTTACGATCTGGCTAAAAGACAATAAGTTGGATAAACTGAAAATCTGGCCGACTCCAACAGGTACGATGACCCCTATTCCTGATTTGAAGCCCGACCAGAAATACTTGAAAGACTTTTATTGGTTTGATTATATCCGTCCTAAAGACAAGGATGATATTTATCAGGTCGTGAAAAGAAAAGCTCAAGATGCTCCGAAAAGAAGCAATAAATTCGTACATTAGCGTCGTATTCATAATTAATAGGTAAAGCTATGGCACTTTTCTCGTTTTATAACATGCGCAAGCCGCGTCAATTTGATCATAAGCCTATTTATTGGGACCCCCATAAGGAAGCCTTGGAGGAACGTATAAGCAAGGTCAAACGTGAAATGGGTGTAGAGGAGCCGTTGGAGGAATATAAGCCGCATATCAAGGGAACTTTCATTGAAGGTACCTCGCATCTGAAGAAAAGCGTGGGGCGAGGCGAGGATTCCCGGGCTCGTAGGTATAAGAATGTGAAACTGGCGGTGGCCTTGGCGGTCTTGGCTGCTTTCTTTTGGTATTTGTTCTGGTAATGAGCGATATCATTCATTTACTTCCGGACCATATCGCCAATCAAATCGCGGCGGGAGAGGTGATTCAACGTCCGGCCTCTGTCGTTAAAGAGTTGGTCGAGAATGCGGTGGACGCTGGCGCTTCCAATATCCAAGTGAACATTAAGGATGCGGGTAAGACATTGATACAGGTGATCGATGACGGGAAAGGTATGTCCGAGACGGATGCTCGCATGGCTTTTGAGCGGCACGCTACTTCTAAGATTTCTACGGCCGAGGATTTATTCTCTTTGCATACGATGGGTTTCCGAGGTGAGGCATTGGCCTCTATCGCCGCTGTCGCCCATATAGAGTTGCGTACCCGGGCTAGAGGGACCGAGCTTGGCACTTGCCTATCCATCGCGGGTTCCAATCTGGAGAGTATCGAGCCGGAGGCTTGTAACGAGGGAAGTATCTTCTCGGTAAAGAATCTTTTCTTTAATGTTCCCGCCCGCCGGAAATTCTTGAAGTCGAATGAGACGGAATTCCGGAATATCATCAATGAGTTCGAGCGAATCGCCTTGGTGAATCCGCAGGTGGGTATGTCTCTTTATCATAATGATGCGGAGATATTCAATCTGCCCGAGTCGGGGTTACGTCAGCGCATCATTAATATATATGGTAAGAGTTTAAACCAGAAGTTGCTCTCTCTGGATGCCCAAAGTTCCATGGTGACTATTTCCGGTTTCGTGGGGCGTCCGGACTCGGCGAAGAAGCGAGGGGCATTGCAGTTTTTTTTTGTGAATGGTCGTTATATGAAGCATCCTTATTTCCATAAGGCGATCATGCAGGCCTATGAGCAATTGATTCCTGCCGGGGATATGCCGAATTATTTTGTTTATTTCACGTTGGATCCCTCCTCGATCGATGTCAATATCCATCCGACAAAGACGGAGATTAAGTTTGAGAACGAGCAACCGATCTGGCAGATCTTGATGGCCGCTACCCGGGAGGCGTTGGCTAAATCGAGCGCTATCCCTACGATTGATTTCGATGTGGAGGACGCGATCGATATTCCTGTTTACAACCCGGTCAAGAAAAGTGAGCCTAGTACTTATAAGGCCCCGAAAGTGCAAGTGGATTCCAGTTATAATCCGTTTGACACTACTTCCTATAAAAAACCGGAATTCGATTGGTCTAAATTATATCAAGGGTTTGAGAACGACCGAGTGGCTGTCCAACGGGAGTCCGAGACTTTCGAGGATGCCCCGATCGAGGAATTGCCGGCCGAGGCTTCGGATCCGGAAAAACTGTTTACGGAGGTAAGCAATCCTTGCTATCAATATAAAGGGCGATATATCGTGACATCCTTGAAATCGGGTCTGGCGATTATTGACCAGCATCGTGCGCATGTGCGTATCTTGTTTGACCAATACCTGTCGAATATCCGTCAGCAACAAGGTGTATCCCAACAAGTCTTATTCCCGGAGATCGTAGAGTTTACCGCTGCCGAGGCGGCTGTACTGCCTTCCTTATTGGAGGATTTGTGCTTCGTCGGCTTTGATCTGAGCAATCTGGGAAATGACAATTACGCGATCAATGGCCTGCCCGCCGGTATAGAGAACCTTGATCCGGTAAATTTGGTAAAGGATATCGTGGACCGGGCGATCGAGACCGGATGCGCAGTGCATGAGAAAATCTGCGAGGCCATCGCCTTGTCTTTAGCCAAAGCCGCCGCTATCCGTCCCGGCAAATCCTTATCCTTGGAAGAGATGGATCATCTGATCGCCTCCCTGTTCTCTTGTTCGGACTCGAACCTGACCCCGGATGGAAAGACGATTATCTCCATGCTGACAGATGAGGAGCTGGAGAGAAGATTTAAGTGCTAGGGATGATTTCGATGACATAGGTTTCACGGCTGCATTTACATTTAGGTTTCCTGGACATGCGGCCCGGAAGCAGGCGTGGAACACATCTTCCTCGATCGGACGTTTATAGAAAGCCTCATTCGATCGCATGATCGCCTCCTCCTTTGCGGAGGTGAACCAATGGCGCTCTCCTTTTTGTAACTCGTTTTTCAGCTGGGCGTAGATTTGATCATGCTCGATACCTTCGCAATTAATCTTGCTTTGCACCTCCACGCATAGGAAACGGCGGCTTCCCGTGGGGTCGCTTAATAGGTTCTTCTGGTTCGTAGTGCCAATAAATGAGGCTAGGCGGGGTAGGGGGGGAATGCTTGGCGTGTGCCTTGCGTACGTTCATTCCGGCCATCTGCATCCAATTTTTCAGTAAAGCCATTTTACGGTCGGGCAACCGGTCGAACTCATCGAGGTTGATGAGTCCGAACAATCCAAGCTTCTGCTCCATTTGCGTCGAGGCGCTAAGGTCTACGCTATCCGTGTAATAGCGGACTAGCGAAGAAGGCATCAGCGACTTGCAAAAGGTAGACTTCTGACATCCTTGACGCTCGCTGACTAAAATGGGAGCCAAGCTATTTGCGTGCATTCGGTCCGAACCCATCCATTGCGAGGCCAAGGCGAGCATCCAGCGATGAAACCCCTCCACCCATAACGGTTCTGAGGAGACCCGTCGTGCCAGATCGCTTACCCGGTCTTTCCCGTCCCATTCGGGTAACCACTCCATATATTGCCGGAAAGGATGATACTCTTTTACTTCTTTTGAATATACGAAACGATTCACATCCCGATCCCTGCAATCGATCCCCGTCCGTCTTGCCTCCATGCAAATGCTATTTAGGTCACGTTGCGTCACCGGATAGAAGCGATCCGTTTCCAATTGTTTGTATCGATATTCAGTCTCCTCGCTCAACAAGTTGAAGTGGAATTCGATCCGTTCTTGGAGGAAAGTCTCCAGACTCTTTTGAAGGATAGAGTTGCTGTTGCTCGATCGTTTCGCTTTACCTTCGTTTGGGTGTGGTACGGTGATCGACCCGTCCGGTTTTAAGAAGCGAAGCCATAATTGGCCTAAAAAATCCAATACAGTTTTCATGACGCTATGTTTTAGAGGTTGTTTTTACTGTTTCATTTTGCGGATATAAGCTGTTAACTTGCGGTTTTCCAAATGTTTATATTGTCATTTGAAATAAAAGTAATCTGTGCGAAATACTAGGGAAAACTATTGTTTAAGTGGTATGGATGTAGTACCTTTGTTAAGTGCTTATAATCTTTTCACCTATGTGAAAAGAACGTATCACAATCATGAAACGATCGTTTCACATAGGTGAAAAGATCATATCACCCTTGTGAAATGACTAATAGCATACGATGTTTCGATGAATAACCTTTTAATCTCATACTAGATATATGGCAGCAAAATATGACTTTTACAAGACTCCGGTATCGAAGGACAGCACGAAGCGTCCTCGTTTTCACGCACGTATCGTATCATCCGGCACGATCGATACGGATGATCTGGCCAAACGTATCCATGGACGGTGTACCGTCACGCCGGCAGACGTAGCCGCCGTGCTTATCTCTTTAAGCGAGGTGACAGCGGAATATTTGCGTGAAGGAAAACGTGTACATATCGATGGGTTGGGGTATTTGCAAGTCACGTTGCAATGCCCGGCCGTACAATCCACGCACGAGATACGTGCGGAGTCCATCCGTTTCAAGTCCGTGGCTTTCCGTCCCGAGGTAGAGCTGAAAGATAGCTTGAAGACGATGACGCTGGAACGAGCCAAGTACAAATCCCATTCCCGCCAATTGGAGCCTGATCGTATCGACCAATTGCTCGCGAGTTATTTTGCCGAGCATGAATATATGACCCGTGTCGCCTTCCAGCGGCTTTGCGGCCTGACGAGCAGTACGGCCAGCCGCCGCCTGCATCAATTTGTCGAGGCGGGTAAATTGCGTGATATCGGCACCCGCCACCAGTCGCTTTACGTGCCAGTGAGGTAAATAGAGATAGTGAATGTTAAATATTAATAAATACGGCTAGGGCCTACCTTGCCAAACGGGAACAAATATGTACCTTTGCACCGTTTTTAGTGCGGAGTATACGAAAAAAACAGGCACAACTTATTGATTGTCCGAAAATAATGCGTAACTTTGCGGCTCGAAATAGGAAAAGATTAGATAAATAATAATAACACATTCAAAGTTTAAAAAAAGAAAGAAATGCCTACAATTCAGCAATTAGTTAGAAAAGGAAGGGAAACTTTGGTGGAGAAGGGTAAATCACCCGCATTGGACGCTTGTCCTCAAAGACGTGGCGTTTGCGTACGTGTTTACACTACGACTCCGAAGAAACCTAACTCTGCAATGCGTAAAGTAGCGAGAGTACGTTTGACAAATGGTAAGGAAGTTAACTCCTATATTCCGGGAGAAGGACACAACTTGCAAGAGCACTCTATCGTATTGGTACGTGGTGGTCGTGTAAAGGACCTTCCGGGTGTGCGTTATCACATCGTACGTGGTACGTTGGATACAGCGGGTGTTAACGGCCGTACGCAAAGACGTTCCAAATATGGAGCTAAGCGTCCGAAACCGGGTCAAGCAGCAGCTGCCGCAAAAGGTAAGAAGAAGTAATTAATTACATGCCTTCAAACTGAGATTTAAATTTAAGTATTAAAACAGGTTTGAGTTATTTGGATAGGCTATAAGGTTGAGTAAATGGTTCAGCGGAACCGTTGAAGACAAATTAAAGGCAACCAACGACAAGAACAAATTTTTGAAAACAAAATGAGAAAAGCAAAACCAAAGAAAAGACAGATCCTTCCGGATCCTGTTTTCGGTGATGTAAAGGTTACGAGATTCGTTAACCATTTGATGTATGATGGCAAGAAAAATACTGCCTTCGAAATTTTCTATTCCGCTTTGGAAACCGTTAAGGGCAAATTGCCTAACGAGGAAAAGTCCGCTCTCGAAATTTGGAAAGCTGCGCTTGATAACATTACTCCTCAAGTCGAAGTTAAGTCACGCCGTGTAGGTGGTGCTACATTCCAAGTCCCTACTGAAATCCGCCCGGATCGTAAAGAGTCAATTTCTATGAAGAACCTTATTATCTTCGCTCGTAAACGTGGAGGTAAGACTATGGCTGACAAGTTGTCTGCAGAGATTGTAGATGCTTTCAATAACCAAGGTGGCGCATTCAAAAGAAAAGAAGATATGCACCGTATGGCTGAGGCTAACCGTGCGTTCGCTCACTTCAGATTTTAATTTTTAAGGCAATAAAAAGAATATGGCAAACAACGATAAGCAATTGATGTTCACTAGGAACATCGGTATCATGGCTCACATTGACGCTGGTAAGACAACGACTTCTGAACGTATCTTGTTTTACACAGGTTTGACACACAAGATCGGTGAGACTCATGATGGTACTGCTACAATGGACTGGATGGCGCAGGAGCAGGAGCGTGGTATCACGATTACTTCCGCTGCTACGACTACATTCTGGAACTATTTGGGCAACCGTTATAAAATCAACTTGATTGACACTCCGGGACACGTTGACTTCACGGTTGAGGTTGAACGTTCTCTTCGTGTATTGGATGGTGCTGTTGCTACATTCTGTGCCGTAGGTGGTGTTGAGCCCCAGTCTGAGACTGTATGGCGTCAGGCTGATAAATATAATGTACCTCGTATCGGTTACGTTAACAAGATGGACCGCTCGGGTGCTAACTACTATGAGGTAGTACGCCAATTGAAGGACGTATTAGGAGCTAATCCTTGTCCGATCCAGATCCCTATCGGAGCTGAGGAGACTTTCAAGGGTGTTGTCGACTTGATCAAGATGAAGGCTATCTTCTGGCACGATGAGACTATGGGTGCCGAGTATAGCGTAGAGGAGATCCCGGCAGACTTGCAAGCTGAGGCTGAGGAGTGGCGCGACAAGATGCTTGAGGCTTTGGCTGAGTGCGACGACGCTATCATGGAGAAATACTTCGATGATCCTTCTACGATCACGGAAGAGGAGATCATGGTTGCTATCCGCAAGGGTACGTTGGCTATGCAGATCAACCCGATGACTTGTGGTTCTTCTTTCAAGAACAAAGGTGTACAGACTTTATTGGATGCAGTTTGCGCGTTTTTGCCTTCTCCTGAAGATACTCCGGCTATCGAGGGTACGGATCCTTCAGATCCTGATAAAATAATCACTCGTAAACCTTTGTTCGAGGAGCCATTGACGGCGTTGGCATTTAAGATCGCTACCGACCCGTATGTAGGTCGTTTGTGCTTCTTCCGTGTATACGCAGGTTCTATCAACGCTGGTTCTTATGTGTTGAACACTCGTTCCGGAAAGAAAGAGCGTATCTCCCGTTTGTTCCAGATGCACTCTAACAAGCAGAACCCGATGGAGGTGATTGGTTGTGGTGATATCGGAGCAGGTGTTGGTTTCAAGGATATCCGTACAGGTGATACGCTTTGCGACGAAAACCATCCGATCACATTGGAGTCTATGGAATTCCCGGAACCGGTTATCGGTATCGCTGTAGAGCCTAAGACTCAGAAAGACATGGATAAGTTGGGTATGGGCTTGGCTAAGTTGGCCGAGGAGGATCCTACTTTCCGCGTACAGACAAACGAGGAGACAGGTCAGACCGTTATTAGCGGTATGGGTGAGCTTCACTTGGATATCATCATCGACCGTTTGCGTCGTGAGTTCAAGGTTGAATGTAACCAAGGCCGTCCGCAGGTTACTTATAAGGAGGCTATCACGCAGCCGGTTGAGCTTCGCGAGGTTTACAAAAAGCAATCTGGAGGTCGTGGTAAGTTCGCTGATATCATCGTTCGTATGGAGCCGGCTGACGAGAGCTTCGAGGGTACTTTGCAATTCATCGATGAGGTGAAGGGTGGTAACATTCCTAAGGAATTCATCCCGTCCGTACAGAAAGGTTTCGAGAAGGCTATGAAGAACGGTGTGTTGGCAGGTTATCCGCTTGACAAGCTGAAAGTGACTTTGATCGATGGTTCTTTCCACCCGGTAGACTCAGACCAGTTGTCTTTCGAGATCGCCGCTATCCAAGCGTTCAAGAACGCTTCCGCCAAGGCAGGTCCTGTATTGATGGAGCCGATCATGCAGATGGAGGTTGTTACTCCAGAAGAGAGCATGGGTGACGTTATCGGTGACTTGAACAAGCGTCGTGGACAAGTTGAGGGTATGGAGACTAGCCGTACGGGAGCCCGTATCGTGAAGGCTAAGGTTCCATTGGCTGAGACATTCGGTTATGTGACAGCTTTGCGTACGATTACTTCAGGTCGCGCTACATCTTCAATGCAGTTCTCACACTACGCTCAAGTATCCTCTTCTATCGCTAAGCAAGTATTGACAGAGGTGCAAGGTCGCGTTGATTTGATCAAATAATATTTAGAAACATATAATAAATATGAGCCAAAAGATCAGAATTAAATTGAAGTCTTACGATTATTCTCTGGTAGACAAGTCTGCCGAGAAGATCGTAAAGACGGTAAAGGCTACAGGTGCTATCGTTAGCGGTCCTATACCTCTTCCTACGCACAAACGTATCTTTACAGTGAACCGCTCTACTTTCGTTAACAAGAAATCTCGTGAGCAGTTCGAACTCTCTTCTTATAAGAGATTAATCGATATCTATAGCTCAACTGCGAAGACAGTTGACGCTTTGATGAAGCTAGAATTACCTAGCGGTGTAGAAGTAGAAATTAAAGTGTAAGTTTTTAACAATTAGTGAAATGCCAGGATTATTAGGAAAAAAAATCGGAATGACATCCGTTTTCAGTGCCGAGGGAAAAAATCTTCCATGCACTGTTATCGAAGTGGGTCCTTGTGTGGTTACACAGATCAAGACTTTGGAGAAAGATGGCTACGAAGCTGTACAGTTGGGTTTCCAAGAGAAGAAAGAGAAGCACACGACACAGCCTGAGATGGGTCACTTCAAGAAAGCCGGTGTAGCACCTCAAAGACACTTGGCCGAGTTCAAGAATTTCGAAACTGAGTACAAGTTGGGTGACGTGATCACTGTAGATTTCTTGGAAGACGCAGGTTTCGTGGATGTAGTGGGTACATCAAAAGGTAAAGGTTTCCAAGGTGTAGTAAAACGTCATGGTTTTGGTGGTGTAGGTCAGACTACTCACGGTCAGCATAACCGTGCTCGTAAGCCGGGTTCTATCGGTGCTTGTTCTTACCCCGCAAAGGTATTTAAGGGCATGCGAATGGGCGGCCAGATGGGTAACGAACGTGTAACCGTTCAGAATCTTCAAGTGATCAAGGTAATGCCGGAACACAACCTTTTATTGGTAAAGGGATCTGTTCCAGGAGCAAAAGGTTCAATCTTATTAATTGAAAAGTAATGGAACTGAGCGTATTTAATATTAAAGGTGAAGATACCGGAAGAAAGGTAACTTTGAACGATGCGATCTTCGGCATTGAACCCAACGATCATGCTATTTACTTGGACGTAAAGCAGTATTTGGCAAATCAACGTCAGGGAACGCATAAGTCTAAAGAGAGAAGCGAAGTATCTGGTAGTACACGTAAGCTGATCCGTCAGAAAGGTGGTGGTGGCGCACGTCGTGGTGATATCAACTCTCCGGTGTTGGTTGGTGGTGGCCGTGTATTCGGTCCGAAGCCTCGTGATTATGAGTTCAAGCTGAACAAGAAAGTAAAATCTTTGGCTCGTAAGTCAGCATTGAGCTACAAGGCAAAGAACAATGCGATTGTTGTCGTAGAGGATTTCACAATGGAAGCTCCTAAGACTAAAGAATTTATAACAATTGCTAAAAACTTGAAAGTGGCTGATAAAAAGTTACTTATGGTTTTACCGGAGAAGAATAATTTAGTATATTTGTCCGCTCGAAATTTAGAGAAGGCAAGTGTAATAACTGCTTCTGAACTAAATACATACGCTGTGTTAAACGCTGTTAATTTGGTTTTAACGGAAAGTTCAGTCGCTGTTGTTGAACAAAATTTTAAAGCATAAGGAGTAGAATAATGGGAATTATTATTAAGCCTATAGTAACTGAGAAACAAACAGCGATCACAGAGAAATTTCCGAATCGCTATGGTTTTCGTGTTTCTCCTGATGCCAACAAATTGGAGATTAAGAAAGCTGTAGAGGATATGTACAGTGTTACAGTAGTTGATGTTAACACCATCAACTACTCTGGAAAGCGTAAAAGCCGTTATACAAAATCAGGTATCATCAACGGCAAGCAAGCTGCTTTCAAGAAAGCGATCGTAACGTTGAAAGAAGGAGAAACAATTGATTTCTTTAGTAATATCTAAAAAGAGAAATGGGAATACGTAAATTAAAGCCCACGACACCGGGGCAGAGACACAAAGTTATTGGTGCATTTGATAAAATCACTGCAAGTACACCAGAGAAGTCTCTTGTAGTAGGTAAGAAGAGTACAGGTGGACGTAACAACACTGGTAAGATGACAATGCGTTATATCGGTGGCGGTCACAAACAAAAGTACAGAATTATCGATTTCAAGAGAAACAAAGATGGCATTCCTGCGACAGTAAAGTCTATCGAGTATGATCCTAACCGTTCATCTCGTATCGCTTTGTTGTATTATGCGGACGGGGCAAAGAGCTATATCATCGCTCCGAACGGATTGGAAGTTGGCCAAACAGTGGTTTCAGGTAGCGACGCCGCTCCTGAGGTAGGTAATACTTTGCCTATGGCAAATATTCCCGTTGGTACTATTATTCACAATATTGAGCTTCGTCCTGGACAGGGTGCCAAAATGGTACGTTCCGCAGGTGCATTCGCTCAGCTGACTTCAAAGGAAGGCGCTTATGCGATTATTAAGATGCCTTCTGGTGAAACTAGAAAGATTCTTGCGGCTTGTAAGGCTACAATTGGCGCAGTTGGCAATTCAGACCATGCTCTTGAAAAATCAGGTAAGGCCGGTCGCTCTAGATGGTTAGGTCGTCGTCCTCGCAACCGTGGTGTTGTTATGAACCCGGTTGATCACCCAATGGGTGGTGGTGAAGGTCGTTCTTCCGGAGGTCATCCTAGATCCCGTAATGGCTTATATGCTAAGGGCTTGAAGACTAGAGCTCCTAAGAAGCATTCTTCAAAGTATATTATTGAAAGAAGAAAGAAATAATCTGATTAATTAAGTAAACTATGAGTCGTTCGCTAAAAAAAGGCCCGTATATTAATGTAAAGCTTGAGAAGAAAGTTCTGGCAATGAATGAGTCAGGAAAGAAAGCCGTAGTTAAGACATGGGCAAGAGCTTCAATGATTTCGCCTGATTTCGTAGGCCATACTATTGCAGTTCATAATGGAAATAAATTTATTCCTGTTTTCGTAACCGAGAATATGGTAGGCCACAAGTTGGGAGAGTTCTCACCGACACGTACTTTCCGCGGTCACGCCGGTAACAAGAAGAAATAATATCGGTAGTAACAGGAATTCAGGAATCTGAAAATAAAAAGAATCGAATAAAATGGGTGCTAGAAAAAGAATATCAGCTGAAGCAAGAAAAGAAGCCCAAAAGACCATGTATTTCGCGAAGTTGAACAATGTTCCTACCTCTCCTCGTAAGATGCGTTTGGTAGCAGACATGATTCGCGGTATGGAAGTATTCCGTGCGCTTGGTGTTTTGAAGTTTTCTAACAAGGAAGCTGCAGCAAGAGTAGAAAAATTGCTTCGTTCAGCAATCGCAAACTGGGAACAGAAAAATGAACGTAAAGCAGAAGCAGGAGAGTTATGCGTATCTTCAATCAGCGTTGATTGCGCTACTACGTTGAAGAGAATGCGTCCGGCTCCTCAAGGAAGAGGTTACAGAATTCGTAAACGCTCGAACCACGTAACTCTGTTTGTTGATACACTTAGTAAAAACGATAGTCAAAATTAATTTGTAGATGGGACAAAAGGTTAATCCGATTAGTAATCGTTTAGGAATTATCCGTGGTTGGGATTCCAATTGGTATGGCGGTAAGAATTACGGGGATACTTTGCTGGAAGATAGCAAAATCCGTAAATATTTGAATGCCCGTCTTGCAAAAGCTAGTGTATCTCGTATCGTTATTGAACGTACGCTTAAGTTGATCACGATCACTGTTTGTACGTCACGTCCGGGTATCATCATCGGTAAAGGTGGTCAGGAAGTTGATAAGTTGAAGGAAGAGTTGAAGAAGATCACTGATAAAGAAGTGCAGATCAACATCTTCGAGGTGAAGAGACCTGAATTGGACGCTGTTATCGTAGCAAACAACATCGCACGTCAGCTTGAAGGTAAAATCGCATATCGTCGTGCGGTAAAGATGGCTATCGCCTCTACCATGAGAATGGGCGCCGAAGGTATAAAGATTCAAATCTCTGGTCGTTTGAATGGCGCTGAAATGGCTCGTTCGGAAATGTATAAGGAAGGAAGAACTCCGTTGCACACTCTTAGAGCAGATATCGACTATGCTTTGGCTGAGGCCTTGACAAAAGTTGGTTTGCTGGGTGTTAAGGTTTGGATCTGCCGTGGTGAGGTTTATGGCAAGCGCGATCTTGCTCCTTCTTTCACTGCTGCCAAGGAGACAGGCCGTAGAAACGACAATGCCGGTGGCAACAGAGACAAGAACTTCAAGAGAAAAAGAGCTAATCGTTAAACGTTAGAATTTAAGTAGAGATGTTACAACCAAAGAAAACCAAGTTCAGAAGACAGCAGAAAGGTCGCATGAAGGGCGAAGCTCAACGTGGCAACCAGCTGGCCTTCGGTTCTTTTGGAATAAAGTCATTAGAGAATAAATGGATTACCGGTCGTCAGATCGAGGCTGCCCGTATCGCCGTTACACGTTATATGCAACGTCAGGGGCAGGTTTGGGTTCGTATCTTCCCGGATAAGCCAATCACGAAGAAGCCTGCAGAGGTTCGTATGGGTAAAGGTAAAGGTAATCCTGAGGGATTTGTTGCGCCTGTTACTCCGGGTCGTCTGATTTTCGAGATCGAAGGTGTTCCCTTTGATATCGCTAAGGAAGCGTTGCGCCTTGCCGCACAAAAACTTCCGGTTACAACCAAGTTTGTTGTGAGACGTGATTATGACATGCAAAATCAAAATGCGTAATTGTTATGAAGATTGCAGAAATTAGAGAACTAAGCACGAAAGAGTTGCTAGAGAGAGTAGATGCAGAGGTTGCGGCCTATGATCAGAAGAAGATTAACCATAGCATCTCGCCTATGGATAATCCTTCTCAGATTAAACAGCAACGCAGATTGATTGCGCGCATGAAAACAGAATTGCGCCAGAGAGAACTTAACAACAAATAATTGAGCCTGATGGAAACTAGAAATTTAAGAAAAGAAAGAACGGGCGTGGTAACGAGCAACAAGATGGATAAAAGCATCACGGTTGCCATTAAATGGAAGGAAAAACACCCCATTTATGGAAAGTTCGTTAATAAGACGAAGAAATATCATGCTCACGACGAAAATAACGAATGCAACATTGGCGATACCGTAAAGATTATGGAGACTCGTCCTTTGAGCAAGACTAAAAGATGGAGATTAGTTCAAATAATCGAAAGGGCTAAGTAAGATGATACAACAAGAATCAAGACTAGTAGTAGCAGATAACAGTGGAGCTAAGGAAGCTTTGTGTATCCGTGTTTTGGGCGGAACGAGAAAGCGTTATGCCACTGTAGGTGATGTGATCGTAGTAGCAATCAAAAGCGTAATCCCAGCTAGCGACGTTAAGAAGGGTGCTGTTTCTAAGGCTATCATCGTTCGTACTAAGAAAGAGATCCGCCGTCCGGATGGTTCTTATATCCGTTTCGATGATAACGCTTGCGTATTATTGAATGCCGGTGGCGATATCCGTGGTAGCCGTATCTTCGGTCCGGTTGCCAGAGAGCTTCGTGCAACAAACATGAAAATTGTATCACTTGCACCTGAAGTGCTTTAATCTCGTAAAATTTAAAGTAATGAGTAAATTACATATCAAAAAAGGCGATATAGTATTTGTTAATGCCGGCGAGGACAAAGGTAAGACAGGTCGTGTTTTACAGGTACTTGTAAAAGATAATCGTGCGATTGTCGAAGGTATTAATGTGGTATCAAAGCATACCAAGCCTAATGCGAAGAATCCTCAAGGAGGAATCGAAAAGAAGGAAGCTCCTATTCATCTTTCTAACCTTAACGTGGTTGACCCGAAATCTGGTAAAGCTACACGTATCGGCCGTAAGTTGAATGAGAAGGGTGCTTTAGTGCGTTATTCTAAAAAATCAGGGGAGGAAATTAAGTAATGAGCAATACTGCCAGTCTTAAGAAAGAATACCAAGACAGAATTGTTCCTGCCTTAACGAAGGAGTTCGGTTACAAATCCGTGATGCAGGTACCTGTTTTGAAGAAAATCGTGATTAATCAGGGATTAGGTATGGCTACGGCTGACAAGAAGATCATCGATATCGCTATCAGCGAGTTGTCTACGATCACTGGTCAAAAAGCTGTCGCTACCGTATCTAAAAAGGATATCTCTAACTTTAAGTTGCGTAAGAAGATGCCGATCGGTGTGATGGTGACATTACGTCGTGAGCAGATGTACGAGTTCTTGGAGAGACTTGTTCGTGTCGCTCTTCCTCGTATCCGCGACTTCAAGGGAATTGAGAGTAAGTTAGACGGAAGAGGCAATTATACACTCGGTATTCAGGAACAAATCATTTTTCCTGAAATAAATATCGATAATATTACCAAAATATTGGGAATGAATATTACCTTTGTGACCTCTGCGAAAACAGACGAAGAAGGTTATGCTCTTTTGAGAGAATTTGGATTGCCTTTTAAAAACGGAAAAAAAGACTAAGTAGTTATGGCTAAGGAATCAATGAAGGCCCGTGAGGTTAAAAGAGCAAAGCTTGTTGCTAAGTATGCCGCTAAAAGAGCTCAGCTTAAGGCAGAAGGTAACTATGAGGCTTTGCAGGCTTTACCTAAAAATGCTTCTCCTGTACGTTTGCACAACCGTTGCAAGATTACAGGACGTCCGAAAGGGTATGTACGCCAGTTCGGTATTTCTCGTATCCAATTGCGTGAAATGGCATCTAATGGTTTAATCCCGGGTGTAAAGAAAGCAAGTTGGTAAGAGTTTTTTTAGTTTAAATATTGTCCGGGTGGCCGGATCAATTTAATTAATTATTTATATGACAGATCCTATTGCAGATTATTTGACAAGATTGCGTAACGCAATCAAAGCGAAGCACAGAGTTGTTGAGGTGCCGGCGTCAAATTTAAAGAAAGAGATCACTAAGATCCTTTTCGACAAGGGCTACATTCTTAATTTTAAGTTTGTAGAGGATGGTCCTCAAGGTACGATCAAGATCGCCTTGAAGTATGACCTAGTAAACAAAGTTAATGCGATTAAGAAACTTGAGAGAGTTTCTACGCCCGGTTTGCGTAAGTACACTGGTTACAAAGAAATGCCGAGAGTATTGAATGGTTTAGGTATTGCTGTTCTTTCTACTTCTAAAGGTGTGATGACTGACAAAGAGGCCCGCGATCTGAAGATCGGTGGCGAGGTATTATGTTACGTTTATTAATTAGGAGGGAAGAAGAATGTCAAGAATAGGAAAATTACCAATTCATGTACCGGCTGGTGTTACAGTTACAATTAAGGATAATGTAGTAACAGTTAAAGGCCCTAAAGGTGAACTTGTACAGGAAGTGAATCCTGATATTAACGTTACTTTGGAAGACGGAGTTATCCATTTAACAAGACCTACTGATGATAAGAATCATCGTGCGTTACACGGTTTGTATCGTTCTTTGATCAACAACATGGTTGTTGGCTGCTCAGAGGGATATAAGAAGGAGCTTGAGTTAGTAGGTGTTGGTTACCGTGTTTCAAATACAGGTCAGTTATTGGATCTTTCTTTAGGTTATACTCACAATATCTATTTGCAGTTGCCGAAGGAAGTGAAAGTTGAGACGAAGTCTGAGAGAAATAAGAACCCTCTTATTATCCTTGAATCGGCTGACAAACAATTATTAGGTCAGATTTGTGCGAAGATCCGTTCATTCAGAATGCCTGAACCGTATAAAGGTAAGGGTATTAAGTTCGTAGGTGAAGAGATTCGCAGAAAGTCTGGTAAGTCAGCAGGTAAGTAATCTACGTAAACTGAAATTATCATGACAACGAAGCTAGAAAGAAGATTAAAAATAAAAGCAGGCGTACGCGGCAAAATCTCAGGAACTACTGAGCGTCCGCGCCTGACTGTGTTTAGAAGCAACAAGCAAATCTACGCACAGGTGATAGATGATACTACAGGCAAGACTTTAGCCGCTGCTTCATCTTTGAAATTAGATGTTAAGGCTCCGAAAAAGGAGATCGCTGCTAAGGTTGGTGAATTAATCGCTAAAGGCGCTCAGGAAGCTGGCGTTCAGACAGTGGTTTTCGACCGTAATGGTTACCTGTATCACGGGAGAATTAAAGAATTAGCAGATGCTGCACGTAACGGCGGCCTTAAATTTTAATGAAGATGGCAAATAATAGAGTTAAATCGACCAACGACTTAGAGTTGAAGGACAGACTGGTTGCAATCAACCGTGTAACTAAGGTTACAAAAGGTGGACGTACATTCAGTTTTGCTGCTATCGTTGTAGTAGGAAACGAGGATGGTATCGTTGGCTGGGGATTAGGTAAAGCCGGTGAGGTAACGACAGCTATCGCTAAAGGTGTAGAAGCTGCTAAGAAGAACTTGATCAAGGTTCCGGTACACAAAGGTACGATCCCTCACGAACAATTAGCTAAATTCGGTGGTGCTCAAGTGCTGATTAGACCGGCATCTCACGGTACCGGTGTTAAGGCTGGTGGTGCTATGCGTGCCGTATTGGAGAGCGTAGGTATTACAGACGTTTTGGCAAAATCTAAAGGTTCTTCCAACCCTCATAACTTGGTGAAAGCTACTATCGCTGCGCTAGGTGAGTTGAGAAGCCCGTTCGATGTTGCTCAGAACAGAGGTGTTGCTGTTGAAAAAGTATTTAGAGGTTAATTAGGGGGGGATAAGTTTATGGCGACTATTAAAGTAAAGCAAGTTAAAAGTAGAATTAAATGCCCGAAAGACCAAAAGAGAACGCTTGACGCACTAGGGCTGAGAAAGATGAACCAGATTGTAGAGCATGAAGCTAATCCGGCGATCTTAGGTATGGTTGAGAAAGTGAAACATTTGGTTTCTGTAGAAAAGTAATAATTGGTTGAAAAAATAAATTATACGATATGAATTTATCAAATTTAAAACCGGCTGAAGGATCTACCAAGACCAGAAAAAGAATCGGACGTGGTCCGGGTTCAGGATTAGGCGGAACTTCAACAAGAGGTCATAAAGGTGCCAAGTCTAGATCTGGCTACAAGAACAAGATTGGTTTCGAAGGTGGTCAGATGCCTATTCAAAGACGTTTGCCTAAATTCGGTTTCAAGAATATTAACCGTGTAGAATATAAAGCTATTAATATCGATACTTTGCAACAAATGGCAGAGGCTAAGCAATTGACTAAGATTGGTATTAATGAATTGATGGAGGCTGGTTTCATCTCTTCTTCTCAAGTGGTTAAAATTCTTGGTAACGGTAGCTTGACCGCTAAGTTAGAGGTTGAGGCTCACGCTTTCTCTAAGAGCGCAGAGGCAGCTATCCAAGCCGCAGGTGGAACAGTCGTTAAACTCTAAGTCATGAGAGCTGTTGAAACAATCAAGAATATCTGGAAGATTGAGGATCTGAGAAATCGGATCCTCACCACTCTTTTATTGGTGGCTATATACCGTTTTGGTACGTATGTAGTGCTTCCGGGTATCGATCCCAAAGCGTTAACCGCTTTACAGGAGCAGACAAGAGGCGGATTGCTTGCACTGTTGGATATGTTCTCAGGTGGAGCCTTTTCTAACGCATCTATTTTTGCGTTGGGAATCATGCCATATATCTCCGCTTCAATTGTTATGCAGTTGTTAGCCATCGCAGTTCCTTCTTTCCAAAAATTGCAGAGAGAGGGTGAGAGTGGCCGTAGAAAAATCAATCAGTGGACTCGTTACTTGACGATAGCGATCTTGTTATTCCAAGGTCCTACTTACTTGGTGAATTTAAGCGTTCAGCTTAAGGCTGCCGGCGCTGCTTTACCGGGTGGTATTTGGTTCACGATCTCATCTACGATCATCTTGGCTGCGGGAAGTATGTTTATCTTATGGCTAGGTGAAAGAATTACAGATAAAGGTGTTGGAAATGGTATTTCATTTATCATTTTAGTTGGTATTATAGCCCGTCTGCCGCACTCTTTGTTCCAAGAATTCGTTTCTAGAACAAGTGAGAAAACCGGTGGTCTGGTTATGTTCTTATTTGAGATGTTGTTCCTTTTGCTTGTTATCGCTGGTGCGATCTTATTGGTACAAGGTACTCGTAAGGTCCCCGTGCAATATGCGAAAAGAATTATCGGTAATAAACAATATGGTGGCGCGCGTCAGTATATCCCTCTGAAGGTGAATGCCGCTAACGTAATGCCTATCATCTTCGCTCAGGCGATCATGTTTATTCCTATCTCAATTGTAGGTTTCTCTAGTACGGGAGAGCAGAGCGGTTTTTGGGCTGCTTTCATGGATAATACGGGATTTTGGTACAACTTCGTGTTTGCGGTGTTGATTATCCTGTTTACGTATTTCTATACGGCTATTACGATCAATCCGACCCAGATGTCAGATGATTTGAAGAGAAACAATGGTTTTATTCCGGGTGTGAAACCGGGTAAGAATACCAAAGACTATCTGGATACCATTATGGACCGTATTACTTTGCCGGGTGCTTTTTTCCTTGCGTTGGTTGCTATCATGCCCGCTTTCGCTAGAATTGCCGGTGTAAGTATGGAGTTCTCCCAATTCTTTGGTGGTACATCTTTGTTGATTTTGGTTGGTGTGGTGTTGGATACATTGCAGCAAGTTGAAAGTCATTTGCTAATGCGTCATTATGACGGTTTGTTGAAGTCAGGAAGAATTAAAGGCCGTACAGGCTCTGTTGCCGCTTATTAATAGAATGATCTATTTAAAGACAGATGAAGAGATTGAGTTGATGCGTGAGGCTAATCAACTGGTAGGTAAGACACTTGGCGAGGTAGCTAAGCATATTGTCCCCGGAGTCTCCACACTTCAACTTGATAAGATTGCGGAAGAGTTCATTAGAGATAATGGTGCTGTTCCGGCTTTTTTGGGATATGGTGGTTTCCCTAATTCAATATGTGCCTCAGTGAATGATCAGGTGGTGCATGGTATTCCTTCTTCTAAGATGATCTTGAAAGAGGGTGACGTGATCTCTGTGGATTGTGGGACGATATTGAATGGTTTTGTCGGTGACTCCGCTTACACTTTCTGTGTAGGTGAGGTTGCGCCGGAAGTGAAGAAATTGTTGAAAGCGACGAAGGATTCACTTTATTTAGGTATCCAATGTGCTGTTGAAGGTCACCGTTTGGGTGATATCAGTAATGCGATTCAGACTTATTGCGAGTCTCAAGGTTACTCTGTCGTAAGAGAGCTGGTGGGACATGGTATAGGTCGGAAAATGCATGAGGAACCGGAAGTGCCTAATTATGGCAGACGTGGATGCGGACCGTTATTGCGTAACGGAATGTGTATCTGCATCGAGCCGATGATCAACATGGGAAGCAAGAACGTTGCATTTGAGAAAGACGGATGGACGGTTCGCACAAAGGACAGAAAGCCTTCTGCTCATTTCGAGCATTGTATCGCTATACGTCCGGATGGTCCCCAGATCTTATCTTCATTTAAGTTTTTAGAGGAAGTTCTAGGAGAAAACGCAATTTAATTGGATTTATATGGCTAAACAATCAGCAATAGAGAAAGATGGAGTAATTGTAGAAGCATTGTCAAACGCGATGTTTCGTGTAGAATTGGAGAACGGACATGAAATTACCGCTCATATCTCAGGAAAGATGCGTATGCATTACATTAAGATCCTTCCGGGGGATAAGGTAAGAGTAGAAATGTCTCCGTATGATCTATCGAAAGGTAGAATTGCTTTTAGATACAAATAAAATTAAACACGATATGAAAGTAAGAGCATCTTTAAAGAAGCGTACACCTGAGTGCAAGATAGTAAGAAGAAAGGGTCGCTTATACGTAATTAACAAGAAAAATCCTAAGTATAAACAACGTCAAGGATAATTTATTATTTTTGCAAAATAATCTAAGTAAGTAATATGGCTATAAGAATAGTTGGTGTAGACTTGCCACAAAATAAAAGAGGAGAAATCGCTTTGACTTATATCTATGGTATTGGTCGTAGCGCTGCAAAATCCGTATTAGATAAGGCTGGGGTTGATCGTGATATCAAAGTTAAGGATTGGACAGACGATCAAGCCGCAAAAGTTCGTGAAGTCATTGGCGCTGAGTACAAGGTTGAAGGTGACCTTCGTTCAGAAGTTCAGTTGAACATCAAGCGTCTGATGGATATTGGTTGCTACAGAGGTGTTCGTCACCGTGTTGGTCTGCCTTTGAGAGGCCAAAGCACAAAGAACAACGCTCGTACTCGTAAGGGTAAGAAGAAAACTGTTGCAAATAAGAAAAAAGCTACTAAATAATAAGAGTTAATATGGCAAAGAAAACAGTCGCAGCAAAGAAGAGAAACGTAAAAGTTGACGCTTACGGTCAAGCTCATATTCATTCTTCTTTTAACAACATTATTGTGTCTTTAGCGAATAGCGAAGGACAAGTAATCAGCTGGTCTTCCGCTGGTAAGATGGGATTCAGAAGCTCTAAGAAGAATACTCCTTATGCAGCTCAGATGGCAGCACAGGATTGCGCTAAAGTAGCTTATGATCTTGGTTTAAGAAAGGTGAAAGTATTCGTTAAGGGTCCGGGTAACGGTCGTGAGTCCGCTATCAGAACGATCCATGGCGCAGGTATCGAGGTAACAGAAATCGTTGATGTTACACCGCTTCCTCATAACGGGTGTCGTCCTCCGAAAAAGAGAAGAGTATAATTAATTATAGTTTCTTAAACATTGAATCCGGAATTGTGAATAGATTGCATATTGACCTTATCCTCTCTGTAATCGCGGCTGCACGGTTCCAGATTCAAACAGAACATTTAAAAAAATAAAAAAATGGCAAGATATACTGGACCAAGAACAAGAATTGCCCGTAAGTTTGGTGAGGCAATATTCGGTGCGGATAAAGTTCTTTCTAAGAAGAACTATCCTCCTGGACAACATGGTAACTCCAGAAAAAGAAAGACTTCTGAATACGGTATCCAGCTTCGTGAGAAGCAAAAAGCAAAATACACTTATGGCGTATTGGAGAAGCAATTTAGAAACTTATTCGAAAAAGCTTCACGCTCTAAAGGTATTACCGGTGAGGTGCTTCTTCAATTGTTAGAAGGCCGTCTTGACAATGTGGTTTATCGTTTGGGTATAGCCCCGACAAGAGCCGCAGCTCGTCAGTTGGTTTCTCATCGTCACATTACAGTAGACGGAAGTGTTGTAAACATTCCTTCTTACTCTGTAAAACCCGGTCAGGTTATTGGTGTTAGAGAAAAATCTAAATCCATGGAGGTTATTGCCGACGCATTGTCAGGTTTCAATCACAGCAATATCCTTGGATTGAGTGGGATCAGTCCTCAATGAGCGGAAAATTACTGCATCTGCCGGAAAGAGCTGACATTCCTGAAAACATTAAAGAGCAGTTGATCGTAGAATTGTATTCTAAATAATAATTGATTTCCATGGCGATATTAGCATTTCAAAAACCCGATAAAGTATTAATGTTGGAAGCGGACAATTTCTTCGGAAAGTTTGAATTTCGTCCGTTGGAACCCGGCTATGGTATTACAATAGGTAATGCTTTACGTCGTATTCTCCTGTCGTCACTTGAAGGTTTTGCTATTACATCCATTAAGATCGACGGGGTTGACCATGAATTTGGTACAATCCCGGGTGTTATCGAGGATGTGACAAACATTATCTTGAATCTGAAGCAAGTTCGTTTCAAGCATATCGTAGACGACATCGAGAATGAAAAAGTGAGTATTACTGTTTCGGGTTCGGAAGTGTTCAAAGCCGGTGATATTGGTAAGCAACTGACTGGATTCGAGATATTGAATCCTGATTTGGTTATTTGCCGCTTGGATCCGACCGCAAGTTTCCAGATTGAATTGACTATTAATAAAGGTCGCGGTTATGTACCCGCAGATGAGAACAGAGACCCGAACGCAGATATACATGTGATCGCTATCGACTCTATCTTCACTCCGATACGTAACGTAAAATATTCAATCGAGAACTTCCGTGTTGAACAGAAGACGGACTACGAGAAGTTGGTTCTTGAAATAGCCACAGATGGTTCTATTCATCCGAAGGAAGCGTTGAAGGAAGCAGCGAAGATTCTGATTCATCATTTCATGTTGTTCTCAGATGAAAAGATTGCGATCGAGACAGCGGATACTGAAGGCAATGAAGAGTTCGATGAAGAAGTACTTCATATGCGTCAGTTGCTTAAGAGCAAGCTGGCTGATATGGACCTTTCCGTTCGTGCATTGAATTGCTTAAAGGCCGCAGATGTTGAAACACTAGGTGAGTTGGTTAAGTTCAATAAGAATGATTTGTTGAAATTCCGTAACTTCGGTAAAAAGTCGCTCACTGAACTTGATGAACTGCTTGAGAGCTTGAACCTTTCATTCGGTATGGATATCACAAAATATAAATTAGATAAAGAGTAAGTAAACGATGAGACATAATAAGAAATTCAATCATTTAGGTCGTACAAATACTCACCGTGACGCAATGCTTTCGAATATGGCTTGTTCTTTGATCAAGCATAAGAGAATCTTTACTACGACAGCAAAGGCAAAAGCGCTACGTAAGTATGTAGAACCACTTATCACGAAGTCTAAGGAGGATACAACTCACTCTAGACGTGTGGTATTTAGCAATTTGCAAGACAAATTTGCTGTAACAGAGTTGTTCAAGGAAATTGCTCAGAAGATCGGTGATCGTCCGGGTGGTTATACCAGAATTATCAAGACTGGTAACCGTTTAGGTGACAACGCAGCTATGTGCTTTATTGAGTTAGTAGACTATAACGAAAATATGTTGAAGGATACAGCCGCTAAGAAAGCTCCTAAAACAAGACGTTCTCGTAAAAAAGCAACAGCATCGGTTGCAGAAGCTCCTACAGCTGAAGCAGCTAGCGAGGAAAAAGCAGCTGAATAAGCAAGTTTTTTATAATCATATAAGAAAAGCGATTCGTACACACGGATCGCTTTTTTTGTTGAGGTATAGTGCAAATATAGCAGTGTAAAGAAATATGAAGTTTATAATTGTTTTTATTGTATGCTTTGAAGAGCCTCCTGCGCTACCTTATTAGAAGGATCGATCTCTAAGACCTTATTCCAGTATATTTTTGAATTGTCCAGATCTTTTTGAGGTAATAGAAATAGCCCAGATAACGATAGTATTCCGCTAGTTTCACTGCTTTTGAGAGATTCTCTAAAGATGGTTCATATTGCTGAGTCGCATTTAATAAGCGGTCTTGGTATAAATAATCTTGCCAAATGAACTTTCCATTAGGCGTGTTGAAAAATCCAGAGGTTTGTTGTATGCCATTATCATAATCTTTCGTCTCGAAAGCGTTGTACAAATTCAGACGTTGCGGTAAGAAATTATCCGGTTCAGTGGAAAGCCCTTTTGCGATGACTTCTCCATCCTCTTGATCAAAAGAGTATCCGGTATGGTGATTATCATCAATATGATCTTCACAAGAAGAGCACAGGCAAGCTTTATATTCCGGAGGGACAGATGCGGTATCCGCATAAATGAACTCCCCTTTGCCAAACAGCAGGAATAAATCTAGAAGAGTCAATAGTGGTAAGTACCTTTTTCATCTTAGTATGAGTATATTCTTTCATAAACAACAAAAGCTTTTTTTGAAAGGTTTAGGCAAATAGTAAAAATCATCTATTAAAAGATTGAAAAACTCGATAGGCTTCCGCAAACATTCCTTGCTTGGCTATTGTTATATTTGTGAAAAAGAAAAGTAAGACATCATTGAACAACTAATAAAACAAATATAGTAATATGGAAATTGTAAAAGTAGTAGGTAGAGAGATCCTTGATTCACGTGGTAACCCGACAGTAGAAGTAGACGTACATTTGGCTTCCGGCGCATTCGGTCGTGCGGCTGTACCTTCTGGCGCCTCTACCGGTGAGAACGAGGCTATCGAGTTACGCGATGGCGATAAGAATCGCTACGGTGGCAAAGGCGTTCTCCGTGCCGTGGATAATGTAAATAAGGTAATCGCTCCCGCCATTTTAGGAATGAGCGCCTTGAATCAAAGAGAGATAGACCATAAGTTGCTGGATTTGGATGGTACAAAGACAAAATCAAATCTAGGAGCTAACGCTATGTTAGGTGTATCGCTTGCCGTAGCGAAGGCAGCGGCTAATTATCTGGATCTGCCTTTATATCGTTATATCGGTGGAACAAATACCTACGTGTTGCCGGTTCCTATGATGAACATTATCAATGGAGGTTCTCACTCCGACGCTCCGATCGCTTTTCAGGAATTCATGATTCGTCCGGTAGGTGCGAAGAGTTTCCGTGAGGGGCTTCGTATGGGCGCAGAGGTTTTCCATGCGTTGAAGAAAGTATTGCACGATCGTGGCTTGAGCACGGCTGTAGGTGATGAGGGCGGTTTCGCTCCGGCATTGGATGGTACGGAAGATGCCTTGAATTCTATTATGGCCGCTATCAAAGCCGCTGGATATGAGCCGGGCAAGGATGTGACGATAGCCATGGATTGCGCTGCTTCCGAGTTTTATCACGATGGTGTGTATGATTATACGAAATTCGAGGGTGAGAAAGGCGCTAAGCGTAACGCCCAGCAACAAGTCGCTTATCTGAGTGAGTTGGTGAACAAATACCCGATTGATTCTATCGAGGATGGTATGGACGAGAATGACTGGGCCGGTTGGCAAATGCTAACCTCCACGCTAGGCGGAAAATGCCAGTTGGTAGGTGATGACCTATTCGTTACAAACGTAGAGTTCTTGAAGAAAGGTATCGAGAAGGGTTGCGCAAACTCCATCTTGATCAAGGTAAACCAGATCGGTACATTGAGCGAGACATTAGACGCTATCGAGATGGCCCACCGTAATGGCTATACATCCGTGACTTCCCACCGTTCCGGTGAGACAGAGGACGCTACGATCGCCGATATCGCCGTAGCTACCAACAGCGGACAGATCAAGACCGGCTCATTGAGCCGTTCCGATCGTATGGCGAAATACAACCAGTTGCTTCGTATCGAAGAGGAATTGGGTTCCTTAGCTGTTTATGGTTATAAGACTTATAAGAAGTAATTTTCATTATTTGCTTGAGAAATGGGGGAGTTCACCTATCAAGGTGGACTGCCTTTTTCTTTTTAGTGGAAAAAACGAAGCAAGCCTACTAATCAATAGCCAGCCTGCTCCAAACATTTAATGATTATAAATCTATTGCCCTAAATAAGAGAGTGAATGTTGTATCTCATCTCTTGAAACTGAGAAATCCTTGTTCTCAGTCAGTCTATTTAATACGAGTGTGCCTATATTTCTTGCGCTTTCCTCATTCGGGAAAGCGGTTACCGTATCAATAGAGGGAATGGTGGGTTGGTAAATCAACACCTTTCCGTTCATCCTAATCTGGTACCCCCAGCCATCCCCCGATTGAAACGTTTGCAACTCCAGTTGCCGCCCGGGAGAAGACCCCATTTCTTCACCCCGGAAAAAAGATAAATAAAACAGTAATACCGGCAGTACCACTAGGCCCGGTACGAACCAAGCCCGTCCTTTCTTAGTATTCATCATCGTCATATTCATTCGGGTGAAATTCCCAAATATCATCAAATTGAGTGGTACCACTTTTGCCGGATACTACGAATCCTTTCTCGCCAGAGGAGAAAGATGCTGTCGCCGTACGGGCAGTTCCCTTGAATTTAGCCACGTTTTCCCATAGATCGGTGGCCGGATAATATTTCCAAGTGTCGCTACGTAGGCTTCCGCTCTCACCGCAAGTCAGATAAGCGGCTCCATCAATCACGAAAGCAACCCCGTTCGTACGTGTGATCGTATAATCATCGTCATAATCCTCGTCCGAGGAATCCGATATATCCCTAAGTTGGGTCCATGATTCCGTGCTGGGATCGAATTTCCAGAAATCGTCTACATATTCGCCGTTATTTTGTCCGCAACATACATAAGCGATTCCATTTATCACGAAGCTGGTAGCGCCCTGACGCTTTGTCCCGCCGATACTGATCGTTTGCGTCCAGCTATTTGCCACCGGATTAAAGGCATAAAAGTCTTTTAGGTAATTCCCGTCGTATCCGCATCCGATATACGCTTTACCGTTTACCCCGAAGGCCACAGCTCCATATCGGCCCGAGCCGGGGAAATCCGCTTTCTGTGCCCACGTATTGGTGGTCGGGTTAAATTCCCAGAAGTCGTTCAAGTAATTGGTACCGTCGTATCCGGTTCCCAGATATCCCTTTTCATCTACCGCCATAGCTACGGCCGAATTGCGGGCGGTTCCGGGAAAGTCCGCCTTTTGCGTCCAAGTATCTCGTTCCATATCATATTCCCAACAATCCGATAAACGATTTTTTCCGTCGTTTCCGCAAATCAGATATCCTTTGTTACCGATCGTGAAAGAGGAGGCGTAATTTCGCGCCAATCCGTCCATGTCAGAGACACGGTACCACTTACCGATCAAATCATCGTCATCGTCATCACTGCAAGCGCTGATGATGACAGGAAGAAAAGCGATCAAGAATACAAGAATCCTTTTGTGTATCATTCTAACTACGTATTTTGTTTTTACGGAAGCAAAAGAACGAGGGTTTTACGAGACCCACAAATTAAATCGGTAAACATACGGTTTTTATCGGTGAATAAGCCGGATTTATAGGTTAGGGCCTCGAATGGTTTTGAAATCGGTTTCATCTTCAGTATCGGGCCGTTTACAGAGGAAACCGGTGGGTTCATGGGTTTATCTTGCCGGGTTTTGCGCTAAATACGTTCTTTGCCATCGGATTGATAAAAGATTATTTGCTTATTAAATAAGAAGTATGGTTAGAACATTCTTTGCTTTGGGGTGCTTGATGCTCTGTCTGGGACTGTTTTCCTGTTATGACGAGAACGGTACGTATGGCAGCGATCTGGTGGACTCCGCTTTCCGTAACGTTCGTATAGATACCAGCACGGTCGTAGTGACCTCGGTATTGATCGACTCGTTGGAGACATCCGGTAAGAACGTCGCTTTGGTAGGCCGGTACAAACATTCATTATGGGGAGTCGTCTCGTCGCATAGCTTTATCGCTTATGAGAGACCGAGCTATGGGACTGATCCGGACGAGACGGTCGTACTGGACTCGCTAGTCCTGTCTCTCGCTTTCGATGGTCGCTTTGTAGGAGACACGACCCTCCAACAAACCCTCTCGATTTATCAGCTAACGGAGAAGATTGTCTTAAACGATAACGGGTACTTATATAATAATAGCAGTGTCTCTTACGCTCCCGAGGCTTTGGCGGTCTGCTCATTTAAACCGAAGCCGAAGGGCGGGGAGAAACTGGAAGTCCGTCTTCCCGATGCGCTAGGGCAAGACCTCTTGTCCCGTTTTCATGCGCAGGATCAAGCGGTGTCCGAGGATCGCTTTGAGGACTATTTCAAGGGGGTGGCGATCGTGCCGGACTTGGCGGGAAGCGAGTCTCTGCTGACTTTCACGGTAGCCGATTCCTCCGCCGCTTTAGTCCTGCATTATCATTTATCCGATGAGCTTTCCACGGAGAAGGAATTATGGTTCTTCCCAAATACGGATACCCAGTTCAATCATATCGACCATGACCGTAGTGGAACGGATATGGCAGGATATCCGATGAAAGGAGTGGAGATACCTTCGGCTGAGCTTAGTAACCGGGGCGTATTATTCGGAGGCTTGGGTTGGTATACCCGTCTGGAATTCCCGTATTTGAATAATCTGATGCAACAAGGCACGCAAGTGGAGATCGAGAGCGCTTTACTTAAGATTTATCCCGAGCAAGGCACTTATTCGGATTACAATACCTTGCCGGACAGCCTCTACCTTTATATCGCCGATGAGAATAATGTGGTGACGGATGCCGTGACCGATTATCTCGGTTCCGAGGTTCAACGAGGTACGCTATCGGAAGACAATACGTTTAACGAGAACACCTATTATTATTTCGACGTGACTCAATTCATGCAAGAGGAGCTAGGTGCCTTTGGCATGTATAAACATAATCTTCAGTTGGTTTTTAATAGTGATGATTACACCGGCACGTTCAAGAACTTGACGTTTAACGATCAGGGAGGACGTAACCCGGTCACCCTACAACTCATTTATAAGGTCTATGAAAGTTACTAGATACCTTCTTTACCCTTGCCTCTTGATGGCGGCAAGCGCATCCGCGCAGAATGCGATGACTTCCTCACCTTACTCGATGTTTGGACTGGGTGAGATGGCTTCCGGTTTATATGGTCAAAATACCTCGATGGCGGGTGTCACTGTCGGCATGCGGGAAGGGATGCTGATGAATATAGAGAATCCTGCCGGATTGACGGCGTTGGATAGTTGTAAGTTGTTCGCTGAGGCATCTGCCTTCGTGAAGAATGAGCGATACCGCTCAGACGGGAG
The DNA here is from genome assembly GCF_000012845.1 of Parabacteroides distasonis ATCC 8503. NCBI lineage: Bacteria > Pseudomonadati > Bacteroidota > Bacteroidia > Bacteroidales > Tannerellaceae > Parabacteroides > Parabacteroides distasonis. Next base: position 2,770,151 of record NC_009615.1, on the reverse strand, counting down.
CTCTAGCAACGCATTCACCGGGAATTTCTCCGCTTTCTCATTGGGAGGGCGTATCATGCGACGGTGGTATATGTCCGCCGGGGTAACTCCTTATAGTTTCGTTGGGTATTATTTTAAGTCCTCGCAAGAGTTGGAAGGATCTCCCGGTACCTTTGTAACCAGTACGTTTTCGGGGACAGGCGGACTTTCCAAGGCTTTCCTCTCCCAAGGTTTTTCATTGACCAAGCATCTATCAGTCGGTATGAATCTTAATTTTATCTTCGGAAATATGACACTGAATGAGATACAAAGTGCGATGACAGTGTCAAGGGAGATGTCCGGCCGCTCTTTTTACGCCGATTTCGGTTTACAATATCATCGTCCGATCGCCCGGGAAACCTTTCTAACGGTCGGCGCCATTTACGGTTATAAGCAACGGATCTCATTGAAAAATACGGTGACGGTGACGGGAAGCAGCACGGAAACCCCCTATAACCAGAAAAGGGTGACACAATATCTACCTCAATATATAGGCATCGGTAGCTCATTGGCGCATAAAAAATGGACGTATGCGTTGGACTATCTATTCCGGCAATACGGGGTATTGAACTCGAGCGATAGCCGGGTAAAGTTCCGGGATTCGCATGAGCTACGCTTGGGCGTATGCTATTTCCCGAATGGATTTAGCTCCAGCAGTTATTGGAAACGGATGTCTTATAAAGCGGGTGTTTCTGTTTCCACGCCTTACCTGCGGTTGAAAGGACAATCCGGCGGGGCGTATCGGGTAAGCGTTGGCTTGGGATTACCCGTCCTGAATGGCCGTATCAATACGGCGTTTTATTACGATCGTCTCCAATTGCAAGGGAATGCGTTGCGAAGAGATATCATGGGCTTTACGGTGACCTATACATTAAGCGAGAAGTTCTACCAAGTGAAGCTTTAGTTTTCTGCCTATGAAACTAAAGTTTCTTCACTAGGAAACAAAAGTTTTGTCACGGAGAAACAAAAGTTTCTTCCGCATGAAACTCTTGGTTACTCTTGGAGAGCCAGATTATTCATCAAGGCGGGCAGGTACGAATCGCTGATAGGGATCAGTTCCTCCCCGATACGTATCCGCTTGCGCTCGATATAATTAATGTGGGAGAGGGATACGATGTAAGAACGATGTACCCGGCAAAAACGATTCCTGTCCAGAAACTCCTCGAACCGCTTCAAGCTGACTTGCGTGAGCAGGGGCTTGCCATTGATACGGTGTACCTTTACATAATCGCCGTATCCCTCGAGGAAAAGGATCTCTTCCCGGCGAAGGCGAATGATCTTGCTGCCCTCCCGGACGAAGATGGGGCGTTCGGTTTGCTCCTTGCTCAGCACTTGGTGGACATCGGCCAAAGCCTTGTCCAGTTTCTCGAAATATCCCATGAGCGTGTTTAGGGTCGAGGCGTCTCCGTCGAAAGTGATACATTTCAGCATAGTGTTTTTACCTTTATTTGTTGTACCGCGAAATAACAGGAAAGTTCGGTAAAGAAAGGTTAAGCGCCGATTAGTGGTATAATCGGGTCGGTGAATCGCCTTACGGGAGGGGGTGAAAAGACATTATTCCTCTTCCCTCAGAATCCATTTCTTGAAGATCGGGGTCTTGGCCTTGCTGATGATGATACGTTCGGGAACCGGCAAGGTGAGGTTGACGGACAGGCGGCTCCCGAACCAAAGATCTATATCCTTGATGGCGTTGCGTGAAATGATGAATTGACGGTTGGCCCGGAAGAAAAGCCTCTCGTCCAGTTGCTCTCCCAACGCGTCGAGGGTACGGTCTACGGGATGTTGCTTCCCGTCGGAGGTATAGGCGGTAACCTTCTCGTTGGCCGTATAGAAATAAAGGATCTCCTCAACCGCCAACGGATAGAATTTATCGGCCAGCATGATCAACAGGCTCTTGATCGTGTGGCGACTCTGGATCGTACGGTTCGTTTGCCGGATATGCGCCAGCCTTTCCTCGGTATCGAACAGCCGTAATTTATTCAAGGCCCTTTCCAGCGAGGCCAGCGTGACAGGCTTCAGTAGATAATCGATACTGCTTACTTGAAAAGCCTGTAACGCATACTCATCGTAGGCGGTCGTGAAGACTACTGGGGCATCTATCTCCACCTGCTCGAATATCTTGAACGCCGATCCGTCCGCTAAATGGATATCCATGAAGATGATATCCGGATGAGGCGATGTCCGGAAGAAATCCACGCTCTCCTCGATACTCTCCAACTCGGCGATCACTTCGATCTGAGTAACCGTATTTTGCGCCAAGATCGCCTTTAGGCTATTAACGGCGGTAGTCTCATCTTCTATAATAACTGCTTTCATGAGTGAATGGGTTTATTAAGTAAAGGAAGCGTGACCTTGAAATATTCCTTGCGGTTGGAGATCTGGATGTCCTTTCCGGTAAGCATCCGGTAGCGCCCCCATAGGTTCTTCAATCCGATACCGCTGCCTTTGCTATCTTCCGACTTAGGATGTATTTTATTGGATATGATTAGTTTGTCCTCATGGGTGGTATAGATATCGATCTGTAGTGGGTATTGCTTGCTGATAACGTTGTGCTTTACGGCGTTCTCGATCAGGGGGAGTACGCTCAATATCGGCAGATACCAAAGCAAGTAAGGGGTATCCGCTTGGATGGAGAAGAATAGCTTTCCCTCGTAGCGCACGCTTAGCAGATAGGTGTACGCCTTTACGAATTGAAGTTCTTCCGCTAGCGTAACCAGCTCTTTCTTGTTGCTTTGCAAGATATACCGGAAGACGTTGGATAGCTCATCCAGATAAGCCAGCGTCTGTTGTTTCTCTCCGCTCTGTATCAAGGCGTTCAATCCATTTAAGGAGTTGAAGAAGAAATGCGGGTTGATTTGTCCCATCAAGGCGTTATAGGAATTCTGTAGCTTCTCGGTCTTCAATTGCTCATATTCCAGTTTCATTTGCTGCTTGCTGCCCAGCAGCCGGATCAGTATGGAGCTTAGCATGACCGTGAGGAAGACGAAAAGATGCTCCGTCATGAAAGAGTTAGGGACCGTGAAAGGATTGGGCGGTACCGGTATGTCCCGATGCTCGGCAGGCCTGATGGTTTGCGTAGCCATCCTGTCCCGGTTGATGCGGATCATGATATCCCGGGTAGCTGGCTGAGGTCCGTCTTCTCCCAGCCATTCTACAACAATGGCCGTGTACAAAACCGGCGACAGATGAAACATGCCGTAGGCGATGCTGATACAAGTTACGCAAACCACCAATACCCTTTTATACTCTTTCCTGCGGAAAAGCTTGTCCCCGAACTTATACATCAAGCTGTTGACAATAAATAAGATGAAGGAGAACACGAAGAACCAGATTAGCAAATAATACATGGTGCGATCCGGAGGCTGGATACCCATGCTCGGGTTTCCGGTCTCGAACTCATATTTACGCATCAGAAGGGCGAAGTTCACGAAAATACTAAGCAAGACGGATATCGTGAAGCCGATCAATAAGTCATTTCTTTTTAATTGTAACATAGATAAACCCTTTGTCTGCTTACAAAGATAGGGCTTCCTTATCCGAGCGGGAAAAGGAATCGACGAAACGGATAAAAATATCGGTGAATCGCCCGGGCTTCCGAAAATAATGTACCTTTGCCGGAAATTAGGATCTCTGTCGCTATGACGAAATGGTTTGCCTACATATTGCTGGCCAGTGTCTGCCTGTTGCTTTCCTGTGGCGGTAAATCCGTACGGGAGAAATTTGCGGAAGCGGACCGGTTGGTAAACGAGAATAACTTAGATAGCGCCGCTTGGCTGCTGGAGGAGCAAATAACGCTTTCCGCTCTTTCGGATAGCGATAAGGCAGAGTATGGACGGAGGCTCGCTTGGCTTCATCTCTTGCAGGGGCGCAGCTTGGTGAACGACTCGCTCATCGACTACTCCGTGGATTATTATAAGGAGCATGCCTCGGAGCCTTTACTTTCCGCTTATTTCGTAAAGGCTATTTACATGGGTGATTCCCGGAAGGGGTTGGAACAAAGGCGTGCCTTGTACCGAGAGGCGATAGATTCCGCTTATTCCCGTTCGGATTCGACCTACCTTGTACGTTTTTATGACCGATTGACTTCCTTGAGTTTTGGTGAGGGGTTGTATCGGGAAACAATCGCAGAGTCGAAGGAATGGGAAGCCTCGCCAAAAGCTGGATTTAAGGAGATGGCCTATTATATGGCCGGGTTGAGTTATAGCCGCTTGCGAATGAGGGACTCGGCGGATTATTATCTTCGTTTGGCTGCGGACTCGGCCTTGGCTAAGAATATCGAATGGTATGCCCATCATTTTGCCCGTAATTATGCGGATTTCTTGTATGACTTTAATCCCAAGGCTTCTATCAGATATCTGCGTTTGCTGAAGGAACGTTATCCGGAACGAGAAATCTTGGGATCCTATGTTATGCCTTGGATCAATCTAGGGGAGCTGGATTCTGCCCGGAAGTATATCGAGAAGAATACGTTAGACTTGGAGCGTAGTCACAGCGATGATATAGCCTCGCATGCGCTTAATTATGCCTATCAATTTATATTGGGCGTAAAGGAAAATAAGCCGGTCGATATTTCCCGATTAGGGCAATATTGCGATTCTTTGTATACCGTGAAATCCCAAACGGAGAAGGCTGAGCGGGAACGATTAGTCGATCAAAATCGTTTACGCCGAGAAAATCTTCGCTTGGAAATGAGCCGGCAGCGTACGTTCTCTATCTTAGTGATCGTTTCCTTGCTTTCCATATTGGTAGCTGGTGGAGTTTCCTTATATATCCGTAACCGAAGGAACCGTTTGATTGATATGGAGGAGCGTTTGGAAGCCTTGCGTCAGCTCTTGAACGAGTCCAAGCAATCCGTAGCGGAGGAGGAGAAACCCGATAGTGCCTTTTTCCGTAAGGTCTTGTTGCAGCAATTGGGTGTTATCCGCTTGATGGCGACTACTCCCACGCAACAAAATAAGGAATTGCTCCAGCAAATGACTCGTATCACGAATGAGGATGTCCCGGTAGATACGCTTTTGGTATGGGATGACCTGTATCCGATTATCGATGCGGTCTATGATAATTTCCATACGCATCTGGTCCGATTGTCTGATGGGCGTTTGCTGGAAAAAGAGATCCAGCTTTGTTGCTTGCTATGCGCCGGCTTCTCTACCAAGGAAATCAGTGTGGTTACCCAGCAAAGCGTCCGTACGATCTATCAGCGCAAGACGGACATCCGCCATAAGCTGGATATGGATGAGAAAGAGGATATCATCGGCAATATAAGTGCTCAAACGGCAAATATAAACTTTTCTCTCTAAGTCGTTCGCTAATACTTTGTAAATCAGTGTATATGCATAATGCCTTGCACTTTAGTTTCTTGCCTGTATAAATCGATTTTAGCTGTTTCCCTCCTTACATTTGTCTCGAATCAAATTTGAATTTTATGAGAAGACAAGTATTATTTGTGGGATTGATTTGCGTTGCCTTTTTGGTAAACGCGCAAGAGGAGAAAACGATCGATTTGGATGAGGTTACCATTCAAGCCTCTTCGATTATAAGGAAGAAAGACCGTCAACTTATATTCCCCTCTAAAGACCAAGTGCAGCGCTCGATGGATGGCTTGGATTTGACAAGGCGGATGTCTTTACCTCGTCTATGGGTAGATCCGAATACGAAAAGTATCTCTATGGCGAATGGAAACGTTCAGTTGCGTATAAATGGCGTGTTGGCTTCTTCCTTAGAAGTCGCGGCCCTCTCGCCGGAGGATATCAAACGGGTGGAATATCACGATAACCCCGGCTTGCGATATGGGGAAGGAATCGATATCGTCTTGGATTATATAACGATCAAGCGGACTTCCGGAGGAAATCTCGGCGTGGATTTAAGCCATCAATTAAACACGTTTTGGATGGCAGATTATATATATGGTAAGTATAACCGAGGACGTTCGGAATTCTCTTTATCCAGCTTTGCGAACGGACACCGGTATAAAGAGGCATGGCAAGACCGGACGGAAATCTTTCATACCCCAGATGGTACCTTCCAGCGAACACAGGAAGGAATCCCCGGGAGGGATTATGAGATGTATTGGACTACGACGGCGAATTATAACTACACGAAGGATGATGATTATTTCTTGAACGCTAAGCTGAATTTTTATTATTATGACTATCCGCATAACTATAGCAGTGCCCTTTTAAGGAATAGCGAGAGCAAGATGACGACCGATCTTATCGATAATAATAAATCCTTGAATACCCGTCCCTCGCTCGACTTGTATTATTTCCGGAAATTACCACGTAAACAATCATTGGCTGTCAATGTCGTGGGAACTTATTCGAATACCGATAGCCGTCATACCTACCGGGAAGAACTGGAAAGTATTCCTTTGACAGATATTTATACGAAAGTAGATGGAAAGCGCTATTCGGTAATCGGAGAGGGTATCTACGAGAAAGAGCTAGAGACCGGTCGTATTTCCGCCGGTTTGAAACATACGCAGGCTTATACGGACAACGTATATTCCGGTTCCGGTGATTATACGACCCATATGACGGAATCTGAATCGTATATGTATGCGCAATACGTAGGAACTTGGAAGAAGTTGGTTTATAACGTAGGTTTGGGCGCCTCCCGTAATTATCTATCGCAAGAAAACTCGGGCTCTTATAATCGGTGGTATTTCCGCCCGCAGGTAACACTTACTTATACTATCAATGAGGTATTATCCGCTCGTTATCGGTATACCCTGCGCAATGTAAACCCATCCTTGTCTGAGTTGAGTAACGTGGAGCAATGGATTGATTCCTTACAGGTTCGTAGAGGTAATCCGGGTCTATCCCCTTTCTTATATCATAACAACGCTGTGGAATTTCATGTGAATACGGCAAAGGTCAAGGCCGGCTTTACTTTCTCTTACCAATACCAGCCCCGCATGGTCATGGAAGAGACCCTGTATGACGTTAGCCGGGGACTTTTTATCCGTACCTACGATAACCAACGGAGTTTCCATCGTTTTACGCCGGAACTGTATTTGAATTATTCACCCTTCAGCGATTATCTGCGCATGAATATCTCCGGAGGCTTGAACCATTTCCAATCGAATGGAAATAGCTATTCGCATACATACACGGATCCCTTCTATGTGATCTCTTTGAATAGCGATGTGAAGAACTTTAATTTTAACCTGTTGATTTATAAGAGAAGCTATAGTTTTTCGGGTGAGACCAGTCGTGAGGCCGATCGTTTTAATAGGTTGGGTATCGGTTATAGAATCGGGAAGGTTCAGTTAAGCGCTTCTTTCTCTACCCAATTTACCTCATCCGCCCGTTACCGGAGTAAGAACCATTCAGCGATCGCTCCCTATGTGACCGATCAGCGTTTTGGTGATATTTATCCGGGCTTCGAGATTGGATTCTCTTACCACTTAGATTTCGGTCGCAAATACAAATCCGTGGATCGTAAGTTATATAATTCAGATAATGAATCGGGTATATTGAATAGTCGGAAGTAAGTTACATCTATATTGTCGATTACGTGTTCGCGGCTTTCAGTATGCAATATATCATAATTGGGTAGGATATAGTTCTCTATCATTCCTACCCGTTTCATGCGTGCGAACACCTCTTGATAAGGCTGCCCCAATTTGCGTGCGGTTCCTTCTATACAAAAGGAAGCGAACGCTAGCTCTATTTCTGTTTGCGATAGTTCGATTTGTTTATCCATTTTTCCATGTCGCTTAGGTGAATTTGCTTCAAATGTACGTAAAAAGCGGCTCATGCGATAAAATCCGTGGATGAAATTATCTATAAATGGGAATTCCGTAGAGGTAGTACTTACTTTACCGATGAAGTATATCTCCTGTGGAACTTGAAGTATATCTCTTATAGGGAAGGGAGTGGTATCTCGTGAAAATGACTTTTGATGAACCCTTGTTTTAGAGCATATCCAAATTATCTGTCAGCGATATTCATTCATGAATCGTGGGCGACTTGGATATATGATTTCTTTCAATGCCCATTCTAAGGTTCTTATAATGCCCATCGTAAGCTCCTTTGAATGGGCATTGTTAGATGCTTACGATAGGCATTGTAAGAAACGATAAACAAAAAGCCATCCGGCATTCCGCTGGATGGCTTTTCGTATGGCAATAGAATCGGAGAGATTAGACTCTCTTTTCTTTGATTCTTGCTTTCTTACCGGTAAGGGCACGCAAGTAGTACAATTTAGCACGACGTACTTTACCGACTTTGTTAACCGTGATGCTTTCGATAAACGGAGATTCGATCGGGAAAATTCTCTCTACACCTACGTTCTCAGACATCTTACGAACTGTGAAACGTTTTTTGTCGCCGTGACCGGAGATACGGATAACAACACCGCGATACTGCTGGATACGCTCTTTGTTACCCTCTTTGATACGGTAAGCTACCGTGATCGTATCACCACTCTTGAATGAAGGAAGTTCCTTCTTCGTAGCGAACGCTTCTTCTGCAATCTTAATTAAATCCATTGTTTATAGCTTTTTAATTGTAATTTATAATGAAACGCAATTTAACGGGCTACATTTCCCGACAGAGATTACGTAAAGCGGGTGCAAAGTAACGAAATAAATATTTGATTCGCAATAGATAGATGCTTTTTTGCTCGCTATTTGATTAAATCTTTTATGTCTACCAAGGATTCAAACCATTGACATCCACCAGCGATTCCCGTTCCTCCTTCCACATTGCTGTAGATTCGGACAGGCTCGGCCAGACCTACATTCGTAAGTCCGCCCATGATACCTTCATTCTTGATGTTTTGTAAAGATAGCAGATATTGGTAATAGGGTTCGGACAGGGAATATAAACGAATATGGCGTTTGGTATAATATTTAGTATCGGACCTAAGTTGTTCTTTTACTTGCAACGTGTATTCCTTCCCGTCGAACAGCTCGTCGGAAAATACCCGTCCCCGCCAATTTACCATCGAGGAGCCGAAAACCTCATCCAAGATACCTTGTTGCTGTGTGAATACGGGATCTACAGAGAAGTCCAACAGGACACCAAGATGGTCGTCATCTCCCCATATCTGTAGAGAATAGTAATTTGATTTACCCGGGGTATCTTGGAAAGTGATTTGATAGATAAGCACATCGTTTTCTTCTATGTAGGAGATATTCCCATCTCCATCGACAAGGGTACCGCCGTTGCCGGTAGCTTCTTTACGGGGAATTATGCGCAGGCCTTTGATTTCGGTCTTGGAAGGAATCTTATCTTCCGCCGAGGCTGTTCCATATTCCGGGGTGGAAGCTACAATCTTTACGGTTTGTCCGGGCTGTGGAACCGTATTCGATATATAAAGCGTATCTGTTACCCATCCACCTCGATCCTCTCCGAGCCAACGAGAAGATTTCCAATAGGAATATTCTTTCCAAGGCATCTCCTCCTTGAAGATCCCGTCTATGTATAATTCCACCTTGGCGTTTCGAATCGTCACGTCCGGCTTGCTCTCTGAGTGAAACCATGTGCGGGATATGCTGGCCATTACGACTGTATCCGGCGAGAAGGCCGAGTTGATCACCATTTTCGGTGTAGTACGATATTCCTCTAGGTCAAACTTCCTGTAGCAGGAGGTTAGGAGCAGGCTGGATAATAAGATTGATAAATAGAATATAGGTTTCATGTTCTTTAGAATTTATAAGTATATGATATAGACGGAATGATCGGTAAGAGCGATAACGTCTCGAAATAATGGCTGTAGTTTATCCAAGACCGCTTATGGATAGTTATCGGGTTCATCTGGCAATAAGCGTTATATACGCTGATATTCCAGATACCGAGATGGCCGTTCTTTTTAGGTCGATAAATATTAATCCCCAGATCTAAGCGGTGGTAAGCGGGGAGACGTACGTTATTACGCTCCGTGAAATAGTCCAAGCCTCCTTCCGGTAAGAGCGGAGGGACAGGAGTGAGGCCCAAATCCTCGTAATTCTCGAATGCCACCGTAACCCGGTTTCCGGTCATGAAAGTCCAGCTTCCTGTTAGTTCCAATTTCTCGTTGATCTTCCAGTTTGCGACGATATTCAGCTTATGGCGGTTATCGTATTTCGCGGGGAAACGTTTGCCATTATTAATCTCGTCGAACTGCCGGTCGCTCCACATTAGTCCGTATCCGATCCATCCTGTTATACGCCCCGTCTCTTTCCGGGCGATAAACTCCGCTCCATAGGCCCACCCCTTACCGGCGGCCAGTTTCTCCTCCCAACCGACGAACGAGGGTAAGAAGTTGTAACCATCTTTATAATCCAGTAAGTGATTCATCCATTTGTAATAACCTTCCACCGAGAAGGAATAGTTCTTGTGCAGATTGTAATAAGCGCCAACGGATACTTGATCACTCACCAATGGTTTTAATTTCTTGCTGACCGGCATCCACATATCGGTAGGGAGACTCATATAACTTTCGCTAATCTGATGTACGTATTGATTCATCCGGGCGTATGAGGCCTTAAGGCTTAGATCCCTCGTGAGCAGGAAGCGTACGGATAAACGAGGGTCTAAGGAGACATATGTCTTCTTTTGTATATTGTACATGTTCAGGCGTAATCCGGCGTTAGCCCGGACAATGGGAGATATCGCCCAGTCATCTTCGGCGAAAACAGCCAACTCATTCGCTGAAAGGCGCTCGTCTCCGGTAGTTCGTTTGGTCGGAGACAAATTCTCGGAGGTCTTTTCCTCGATATATTCCGGGCTGAAACGATGGTAAAGATAGTCGGTACCATAACGGATATGATGTGCCAAGGTAGGAATATAGTCGAAGTTCGCATGGACTCCGAAATCATTGATACCGTTTCGGGTTGAGGTCTCGATAAACCGTGAAGAATAATCTTTGTCACCCTCGGTTCCGTAGTATTGTGAAGTCTCTTGTTTTAGTTTGGATTGATAATGGGAATAAGCCAAGGTGACGGTACCGAACATCTTGTTGTTAAACACATACGACCAGCCGGAAGACAATGCGATGTTACCCCAGCGCATCTTTCCAAAGTCCTTGTTCTCGAAAGGGGTTATATTATCACCTACGGAGAACTCAGAACTTCCTCCTTTTAGGAAATCCTGTCCGAAATAGAAATTAACGTAAGCTTGGCTCCGGTCATTGATATGGTGGTTCACTTTTAGGTTCAGATCGGTAAAAGCATAGCGTGCGCTGAATTTCTCCCCCTTCTTTTTCTGAATTTTATTGTAGATCGCCAAACCCGGTGCGGATAAGGCATCCAGCCAAGAGCGACGGAAGGAGGCGTTGAACGAAGTCCGGTCTTTAATGATCGGCCCTTCGAAATTTAAGTTACCGGAGGTCAATCCTAGCATAGCGCTACCATGGTACTCTTTCATATTGCCATCTTTAGTATGCACATCCACTACGCTGGAAAGCCTTCCCCCATAGCGGGCGGGGAAAGCGGATTTATAAAAATCCACATCTTTCAAAGCCTCGGCGTTGAAAGCGGAGAAAAGTCCTCCGAGATGATTGACCTGATACAGTTGGATTCCGTCTATCATATACAGGTTCTCGTCTCCATTCCCCCCACGGACATACATCCCGGCTAATCCTTCCGTTCCGGCTGATACGCCGGGTTGGGTTTGCAGGGCTTTGATCACATCAGCCTCACCGAATAAGGTCGGGATGGTCTTGATCATCTTCCGGGTTATTTTAATCGTTCCCATCTGAGGGGCTTGTATCGGGTTTTGTGTGTCATTACTACCGGTAACGACAACTTCGGCCAATGCCTCACCGCTTTCCAGCAGAATTTCCATCACGGTATCCCGTTCGAGCGGTTGGAATGTATGTGAGAAACGTCCGTATCCGATGTAGGAAGTCTCCAGACGGACTACCCCGACCGGTAAGGTTAGACTGAAGAAACCGTGGTTATTGGTAGCTGTGCCCCTTTGTGTGCGAGAGTCATAAACGGAGGCCCCGATTAGATATTCTGTAGTCGCTTTATCCCGTACGAATCCGCTGATGGTTACTGAGCGGGGGAGTTTCTTCAAGATGATGTGGGTACCGTTTATCTGATAAGACAGAGGGAGCTTTTGGAATAGCCGGGTAAGGCATTCCGATATGGATTGGTTATCAGATTTGAATGTAATCCGGGAAATACCTTTGAGAATAGAAGGATCGTAGGAGAATGTCATGCCTGTTTGATGCTCTATTTTTTTCATGATTTCTTGGATCGGTTCTTGTTTAGCCTCGATACTGAGAGTCGGCGCCTGTCCCCAAGCGCTTGATTGAAAGCCGAAGATAATCAAGATTATGAGTAGTATTAGCTTCATGAAGTACTTCCTTTTTTATTACGAGACAGGAAAGATAGTAAAAACCCCTATCACAATTCACGTTACTATTGCGATATTTTCTTATTTTTGGAGAGTAATAATGATAATGTTGTGATGAGACAGATTGGTATCTTGCTTTTGTGTTGTATTTCCCTTTTATCGAGTGGGGCGCAAACAGTCCCGAACCTTTATCGTGCGGTGGATCAGGAAAAGATGAATCATTGGGTTGATTCCGTGTTTGACGCTATGAGTTATGATGAACGGATCGGGCAGTTATTTATGGTTATAGCGAATCCTAAATCCGATAACCGGAATATGCAACGGCTTATGCGTTACGTGAACGATATCAAGATCGGGGGCATCTTATTCCATAAAGGGGATCCGGTGACGCAGGCGGAGGTGACCAATCGTTTGCAAAAGGCTTCCCGGATTCCGATGTTGGTCTCTTTGGATGGGGAGTGGGGACTTTCCATGCGATTAAGTGGAACCACCCGTTTCCCGAAAAACATGATGCTAGGCGCTATCGAGGACAATGCCTTGATCGAGGAATATGGAAAAGAGGTGGGACGGCAGTGCCGGGAAATGGGAATTCATATAAATTTCGCTCCGGATATGGACGTGAATAGCAATGTGGATAATCCCGTGATCGGCCTGCGTTCGTTTGGCGAGAATCCGGAGGCTGTGTCGGAGAAAGGTATTGCTTACGCAAGAGGATTGGAAAATACGGGCATCTTGTCTGTCTCCAAACATTTCCCCGGACATGGAGATACTTCCGAGGACTCGCACGAGACATTACCCGTTGTGCGCCATAACCGGGCCCGCTTGGATAGCGTGGAACTTCTTCCTTTTAAACGTTATATATATGATGGGTTCGGCGGGATAATGACGGGACATCTTTACGTTCCAGCTTTGGATAAAAGTCATAAGCCGGCTTCTTTCTCCAAGGCGGTAGTGACGGATCTATTACAGAAAGAACTCGGTTTTCAAGGTCTGTGCTTTACGGATGCTTTAGCGATGAAAGGGGCTTCCACAAAGAAAACGGATAATCCTTCGGTGAAGGCTTTGCTTGCGGGGAATGATATCTTGCTCGCTCCGGCCGCTCCAATCAATGATTTTACGGCCGTGAAAGAGGCTATTGAAGAAGGGGTATTGGATCTGGAAGCGATCGAGGCCAAGTGCTTGAAAATATTAAGGTACAAATATATCGCTGGATTGAATGCCTATAAGCCGGTCGAAACAAAAGGCTTATCGAAACGTTTGAACTCTCCGCATGCGGCATGGATGGCGGCGAAGTTGAATTCGGAGGCTATTACTGTTTTGAAGAATGAGGATACGATCTTACCTCTTAAACAGTTGAATAAGAAAAAGATCGCAGCGCTCTCGATTGGAGACGGGGTTGGTAATGAGTTCCAGAAAATGCTGGGCGAATATGATTCGATCGCTTGCTTTAGTATCGGACGGCGTTCTACGGCTACCCAAGTCCAACAGGTTTATAATAAATTGCAAAAATACGACGTGATCATTTGTGGCGTGCATACGATTCGCATTCCCGAGAGTTTAGCGTTGAGGCAGTTGGCTGCGAAGAAAGAGTTGGTCTATACTTTCTTTACCTTACCATATGCTTGTAAGGAATATAAGAAGTCGATCGAGAAGGCGAAGGCGGTCGTGTTGGCTTACGAGGGCACTCCCTTAGCGCAGGAATATGCGGCCCAAGTGATATTCGGTGGTATTGCGGCGAAAGGGAAACTTCCGGTTTCAATTCCGGGATTGTATTATGCGGGTACTGGTATTTTTACGGAGAAGACTCGTTTGGGGTATCACCAGCCAGAAGAGGTGGGAGCGAATCCGGACCGTTTGGATGTAATTGAGTCGATCGTTAAAGAGGGATTGGATGAGAAGGCTTATCCCGGATGCCAAGTGTTGGTTGCGAAGGACGGCATGATTATCTATAATAAATCGTTTGGTTATTTTGATTACGAAAGTAGGCAGCCGGTCACGGAGGCGTCAGTTTATGACTTGGCTTCGGCATCGAAGGCGGCGGGGACTTTATTGGCAGTCATGAAAGCGTATGATGAGAAGAAATTCACCTTGAACAATAAGATCTCCGATTTTATACCGGAGTTGAAAGAGTCTAATAAAAAGGATTTATCGATAAAAGAGTTACTATATCATCAATCGGGAGTGACTCCAACTATTAATTTCTATCTGGATGCTATTGATAAGGATAGTTATAAAGGCAGTTTATATAGTTCGGCGAAGAACGCCACGCACCCGGTTCGTTTTGACGCTAAAACGTATGTCCGGAATGATTTTAAATATCTTCCGGATATAGTATCAGATACACGGAAACCCGGATTTACGACTGAGGTAGCCCGTAATTTCTATGTGAGTGATTCCTTTAAAGATACGATCCTTCAAGATATCAAGAAATCCCGTTTGGGTACGAGAGGTAGGTACGTATATAGTTGCGTGAATTTCATTATGCTGAAAATGATGGTGGAAAATCTGATGAAATCTCCGATGGACCAGCTTCTTCGGGATGATTTCTACAGCGGGTTAGGGGCTTGGCATACCACTTATAATCCGTTGAAGCGAATGGATACCTTGCAAATTGTACCTACGGAACAAGATGGATTTGTCCGCCGCCAATTGCTTCGCGGATATGTACATGATGAGGCAGCCGCTTTTCAAGGGGGTGTTTCTGGAAACGCCGGATTATTTTCGAATGCGAATGATTTGGCGAAGGTGCTCCAATTGATGCTAAACCAAGGGACTTATGGCGGCGAGCGCTATCTTTCTTTGGAAACCAGCCGTTTGTTTACACAAAGCAAGAGCCCGACTTGCCGTAGAGGGTTAGGCTTTGATAAGCCGGTGATTGGTAATCCGAAAGCCTCGCCTTGTGGGGCTTTGGCTCCCGCCTCGGTCTATGGACATACAGGATTTACGGGTACTTGTTTTTGGGTAGATCCGGATAACCAGCTTATTTATATATTTTTGAGTAACCGGGTGAATCCTAGCCGGGCAAATAATAAACTGGGATCGCTTGATATACGTACTCGCATACAGGATGCGATCTATAAGGCGATTGATAGGAAAAGCCAAAAAGATTCGTAATTTTGTGACAGTTTTAACAGATAGGTATTAATTAAAAAGCAGGTATATGTTATACGGACACGGTGATGATTTTTATAACGCAAAGAACGAGGTAAAGATAAACTTTAGCTCGAATGTGTGGCACGGAGCTAATTTAGATAAACTGAAGGAACATTTGATCGAGCATTTTGATAAGCTGACTCGTTATCCGGAGCCGGACGCCGCTACTTTGAAAAGATTGTTGGCCCGCCGGTATGAGATCAAGGAAGAGAATATTGTAGTGACGAATGGCTCGATCACGGCTTTTTATTTGTTAGCGCAAGCTTGGCGAGGTGCGAAATCCATGATCGCTATTCCTTCTTTCTCTGAATATGAGGACGCTTGCCGTTTGCATGAGCATGAGATCTCTTTCTTCCCGACATCGGACGATTTATCAGAGTTATCCTTGGAGGGACAGGATTTCTGTTGGATTTGTAATCCGAATAATCCGGATGGAAAGCTGATCCACCGTACGGAGCTTCTCCGTTTGATCTCGGCGAATCCGCAGACTACCTTCATTATTGACCAGGCATACGTGGCTTTTACGACGGAAGACATGCTAAAGCCGAGTGACGTGAAAACGCATAAGAACTTAATCCTTGTCCAGTCTATCTCGAAGGCCTATAATATCCCCGGCTTGCGTATCGGTTATCTGGTCGCTTCTCCGGAGATTGCGGAGAAAGTGAACAAGTATATCATACCTTGGTCGGTAAATGCTATCGCTATCGAGGCAAGTAAATATATCTTGATCCATCCGGCGCAATTTACGTTGCCGATCCGTAAATGGCAGCGTGAGACAGCGGATTTTATTTATCAATTAAGTAAATTGGATGGCTTGGAGGTAATCCCGACCTCTACGACTTTCTTCCTTGTCCGTTTGAAGAAGGGTACAGCCGCTGATTTAAAGCAATTCCTTTTAGATAATTACGGGATCTTGATCCGTGACGCTTCGAATTTCCGGGGCTTGGATGAGACTTATCTACGGCTCTCTACCCAGAAGTCTGATGAGAACCAGATCTTACTTGAAGGGGTGAAGGTTTGGTTGGAGCAACAATAAATTGAGGACGAGAAACTTCCGGAGGTATGTGGGTATTTCCGGAAGTTTTTGTTAAAATAGCCAACCAATGAACAGGGGCAAGTAGTCTTTCAACTCTGTCTTTAATATTTCAATCGCCTTATTTTTATATCTTTCTACTGTCCGTATGGATATTTGCATATCCTCCGCGATCTCGCCGTAACTCTTATTCTCAAAGCGATTCTTCTCGAATACATATCGATAGTTTTCAGGTAATTTAGCAAGTGCCTCTCGAAGTAGGGTTTGTAATTCTTCCCAAGTATAAAGCTCCTCGCCACTTTCCGCATAGATAGGGATTTGCTCTTGAGAGAATTGGTCTACATATTCTTCGTGATTGCGTTGCAGATAGTTGAGACTGTGGTTCTTGGTAGCTGTGATGAGATAATTGCGCGCGGAAGTTCTTATTACGATGCGTTTACGATTTTCCCAGATGGAGGAAAAAACTTCCTGTACGATATCTTCTCTCGTTTCCCGGTCAGAGATAAAACGTTTGGTATATATGCAAAGAGCCGGATAATATAACTCAAATAAACGTTGGAAGGAGAGCTTATTATCCTCGGTCGTGATTTGCCGTAAAAGGAAATCGATATCAGTCATTGTTGGATTTCTTTCCATAATGAGACAAATGTATATATTTTTAGAATATATTCCCCTTTGTTTCACAAGCTAAAATCCTTGCTTTTTGTGCAATTGGTGAGGAGGGCCCACACATATATACGTGTTGGGCAATACCTGCTTAGGTGATTTCCTTGCTTTATTGTGGGGTACAAGAGGAAGAAAAATATAAAAAAAGTCGTTTTGCTGTCGTGTTTTTGTTTTGACTGTGTCTATATAGAAAAAGACAATCATATATGCGAGAAAGCGGAGACGAAAAAAGTACATTACGGCAGATTGAGAAGATTAAAGCTCTGTCTGAGGATATGCTAGAATACCAAGCGATAGATGTGCATAAGGCTTGGCAAAGCATGGAACGTCGTGCTAAGCGGAAAGCCTCTATGAGGATGTTTTCGTTGTTTTTTACCCGTGCCGCAGCTATTCTTGTAGTACCGTTGCTCATATCCTCGTTATTTTTTTCTTATTTATATTATACCACAGGTAGGAATGTTAAGACGGGGGCATCTGTGGTTTTTGCGGAGATTAGTTCCATGCCTGGTACAATTACCCGTTTGGTGTTACCTGATCAATCTGTTGTTTGGTTGAATGCCGGCAGCCGCTTGGTTTATCCATCGGTCTTTGATGAGAAAGAACGTAAAGTTCAGCTCTTTGGTGAGGGCTATTTTGAAGTTGAAGCCGATCCGGAACATCCTTTTAGTGTGTCTACCTCTGAGGGATTGCGGGTAATAGCGTATGGAACGAAGTTCAATGTGAATGCCTATGACGATGAACCTTTTATCGAGGCTGTGCTGGAAAAAGGAAAGATCGATGTTATCCGGAACGATGAACGGATCCGCTTGGAACCGAACAAACAGGTCGTGCTTAATAAGGAAAGCGGTGTGTTCCGTGTTTCTGCTGTCAATTTGGATGAGAAGATGGATTGGAGAAAGGGGCGGATGGTATTTCGAAATACTCCTTTAGAGAAGGTACTAAAGCGACTGGAAAAACGATATAATGTGGAGATCGTACTGCATAAGAACTCGAATGCGGAGTATAAATACCGTGCGACTTTCACAAATGAGACCTTGGAGCAAATATTGGATTATCTAAAACAGACTGCCCCTATTGAATGGTCTGCCCGACAACTTTCCTCTCATTCGGATTCCACGTTTGTCCGGCAGAGGATAGATGTTTATCAACGATAAAAAATCATTTCAAAATAAATTTTGTGTAATCACTAAATCTACATGCTTATGAGTGCATTTCATTTACGTAAGAGGAATCTTACTCGGTATTTACCTCAATCGAATCGTATCTTAAATCTTGGTACGGCATTTACATTCTTGACTGCCTTCCAGTTATATGCAGGTACCTCTTATTCACAGACAACAACACTTTCCTTGTCGTTGAAAAACGCTACGTTGGAGCAAGCGATCGATCGGATAGAGGAGGAAACGGGTTATTCATTCTTGTATGCGGATCATGTTTTGGATGTGAGTCGTATTGTCAATTTAGAGGCCAATAATAAGGATATTAATTTGGTTTTATCCCGGGTTTTCGATAATATGAATGTCGATTATAAGATTGTAGATAAGCAGATTATCTTATCTCGTAAATTAGAGTCTATTCCTTTGGCACAGCAACAAGGACGCATGGTACAAGGAGTCGTGTTGGATTCGAACCAAGAACCAGTAATCGGCGCTAATGTATTGGTGAAGGGAACGACTGTCGGTACGATTACAGATATTGAGGGGCGTTTCACGTTGGAAGTTCCGAATAATGCTGTATTGGTTGTTTCTTATATTGGTTATTTATCTACAGAGCTGGTACCCGGTTCAAAGACGGATTTGACCATTTCGTTGAAAGAGGACTCACAAAACTTGGACGAGATTGTGGTCGTAGGTTATGGTGTATCGCGTAAAAAAGATCTTACGGGTGCGGTTTCGGTCTTGAAGATCGATGACTTGAAAGATACACCGGTTTCTAGCGTAGATCAAATGATGCAGGGTAAGCTCTCCGGAGTGAACGTGATGCCGGATAATATGCCGGGTGGAGGAGTTGCGGTGCGTATTCGCGGTTTCAGTACGATCCGTAACAATGATCCGCTTTATATCATTGATGGTATTCCTGTGGATGGTGGTATCAATTTCTTGAATCCAAACGATATCGAATCTATGCAGGTGTTGAAGGATGCTTCCTCTGCCTCTATCTATGGAGCTCGTGCCGCTAATGGTGTCGTTATCATCAATACAAAAAGAGGAAAAGAGGGTGAATTTAATGTCAATTTAGATGCTTACTTTGGTGTACAAAAAGCGGCGAAACAATTGAGGATGTTGAATGCGCAACAGTTTGGCGATATGTTGTGGCAGGCAATGAAAAATGATGGAAAAACTCCTTCGCATGATATCTACGGAAATGGTGATCAGGCAGTTGTTCCTGAATATTTGGATAGTGATCATTTAATCCCTTCCGATGACGTGGATTGGGTCGATGAGATTTTACGTGCGGCCGTAGTACAGTCTTATAATCTCTCTTTTACGAAAGCGGATAAAAAATCTAATCAATTATTCTCGTTGGGATACTATGATCAGCAGGGATTGGTTAAGTTTAGCGATTTTAAGCGTGTGAGTGGTCGTTTTAATTCCGAGTATAAATTGTTTGATGATCATTTCCGTATAGGAGAAAATATCTCTCTTTCTCATTCTTGGGGAACTAGTGTCTCTAACAATGCCGCCTTGGGAGGAACTTTGTATGAGGCTTATAAATTCCAGTCTATCACGCCCGTGAAAAATCTGGAAGATGAGTATGCCGGAAATGTATTCTCGGATATTCCGAATCCTATGGGTAAATTGTATAGGAACAAGGATAATCAAGATAAGAAGAGCCGTTTGGTAGGTAATTTGTATGCCGAGTTGCATTTGTTCGATGGGCTTATGTTTAAGACCTCTTTTGGTGTTGATTACAATAATCTGTATAGACGTTCTTTCAGTCCAAAATATGATGAGTTGAATGCCTCGGAGAAATTAAGTAGTTTATCCAACCGAAATGCTTGGAATTTTAACTGGGTATTCACGAATACCTTGACTTATAATAAGACATTTGGCGACCATACGATCAATGCCTTATTAGGTATGGAGTCTTTGAGAAATAGATATGAGTATTTTACAGCTTCAAGAGACGGTTTTCCGTCAGACGATCCTAACTTCCGTTTTTTAGATGCGGGAGATGTAGGAACCCAGAAGAACTCGGGTGCTGCTACGGAGTATAGTATGGTCTCTTATTTCGGTAAGCTCGATTATAATTATCATGATCGGTATTTGGTGGCGTTTACTTTGCGTCGGGATGGTTCATCTCGTTTAGGTAATAACAAATGGGGTAATTTCCCTGCGGCATCAGTTGGATGGCGCATTAGTAATGAGCCGTTTTTTGATGTTGAGGCAATTAGTAATTTGAAAGTACGCGTTGGTTGGGGACAGAATGGAAACTCGGATGTTCCGTCGTATGCGACGATTGACTCATATAAGAGTAATTCTACGAACTCGAATTACCCGATTGATGGAAATCAAAGTGGTGTAGATCTAGGATTGGTGCAGACTCGAAACGGAAACGTTAATTTGAAATGGGAGACAACCACACAAACGAATGTCGGTGTGGATTTGGGTTTTTTGAATGGTGACTTGAATTTGACTTTGGACTATTTTAATAAAGATACCAAGGACTTATTGTGGCGTAGAGCCTTACCTGCCTCGATCGGGGGAACAAATATGACTGTTTGGGATAATGTAGGTAAGATGAACAACAAAGGTTTTGAGATGGAGATAAATTATCAAAAGCAAATCAATCAGGATTTTGGTTTCTCTGTCGCATATAACTTCTCTGTTATCAAGAATAAAATGACCGAACTGAATGGGGTGGATTATATAGGTCTTTCCAGTAGTGAACTTCACGGACGTAATTTCGATCAAGAGACTTCTCGTTCAGCGGTAGGACAACCGATCGGATCCTTCTTCGTGTATGAGGCTGATGGTCTGTTCCAAAGCGATGCGGAGATCCAAAACTATAAGAATGATAGAGGTGAGTTATTACAACCGAATGCGAAACCGGGTGATATTCGCTTCAAGGATTTGAATGGAGATGGCGTTATCAATAGTGATGACCGCGATTTCAAGGGAAGTCCGTTGCCTGATTGTAGCATGGGGTTGACGTTGGGTTTCAATTATAAAAACTTTGATGTTAGTGCCTTCTTCCAAGGTGTATTTGGTAATGAGGTCTATAATTTGACGAATTATTTGGGTGAGTTTTATAACCAAGCTCAATATAATAAAAATTCTACGATCTTGGATGCTTGGCGTCCGGATAATACGGATACGGATATACCTCGTGTCACATTGGATGATCCGAATAATAATATTCGTCCTTCTACCTATTATATCCATAATGCCTCTTTTGTCCGTTTAAAGAACTTAAAGGTGGGGTATACACTACCGGATAAAGTAGCATCTAAGTTGAAGTTGAAACGTACGTATATTTATTTGCAAGGACAGAACTTGTTTACCATAACGGGATATGAAGGTATTGATCCGGAGGTTGGTTTGCAGAGTTATTCTTCTGAGAACCGTAATTTGGATATGGGGGTGGATCGTGGAGTGTATCCATTACCAAGAACATTTACTTTAGGGGTTAACGTTAGTCTTTAACATAAAAAGAGATATATACAATGAAAAAGATATTTTATTTTGCGGCATCAGCGTTGATGATGTGTTCTTGTGCGGACTCATTCCTTTCTGAGGAGCCTGTGGGTGAGTTCTTGCCCGGACAGGTAGAGAGTGAGGAAAATATAGAGGGTATCGTGACCGGTGCATATGCTGTGTTGGATGGGTATTATGCCTCTGATGCGATTAATTCCGGTTGCTCAAACTGGCAGTTCGGGGATGTTGTCTCTGACGATGCGTATAAAGGTGGCGGCGGTACCGGTGACCAGAACCAAATCCATTTGATGGAGATCTTTAATGCGAATCCCACAGGGATTGACTTTGAAGCTCGATGGGCTGCTCTTTATGAGGGAATAAAACGTTGTAACCAAGCGATTCGTTTATTGAATGGTAGTGAGGTTAAAAACAAGGAACAGCGTTTAGCTGAGATGCGCTTTTTGAGGGGGCATTATTATTTCAACTTAAAAATCATTTATAATCAGATTCCTTGGATCGATGAAACGTTGGTGGATCCAAATGAATACAATAAGAAATCGAATATCGAGTTTTCATCCGATCAATTGTGGGAGAAGATTTTAGAAGAGTTCTCTGCTGCTTATAAAGTATTGCCGGAGAGCCAAGCGGATTATGGCCGGCCTACTAAAATGGCAGCTAGAGCTTATATGGCAAAGGTTTATTTATATCAGTCCAAGTGGAAAGAATGTTTGGAAGCTTGTGATGAGGTGATTCAATCTGGAAAATATGAGCTATTCCCTGATTTCCGGAATGTGTTCTTGCCTGAAAATGATAATTGCTCGGAGATTATCTTTGCGATCCAGCTGTCCATTAATGATGGTTCTCCCAATAATGAGAACGGAAGTTATGGCGATCGCTTGTTGCCTCCGGGAGGTCCTTATCCTGTATATGGCTTTTTGCGGCCGACTCAAAATTTGGTAAATGCTTATAAAACGGATGTTAAAGGCTTGCCTTATAATGATGGTAAAGATGTGTCAGAGAATGACTATGTAGATGTTCGTTTGGATCATACATTAGCTAGACCAAATATACCGTTTATGGATGTACAATTGTATGATTGGACTCCTAGAGAGGCTAGTGTGTATGGCCCGTATAGCCCGAAGAAGCGTTTGGTTTCATTGAATTCTACTTATTATTCGCCGATATGGCCTTATGTGAATGCTTTGAATTTCTATGTGATTCGTTATGCGGATTTGTTATTGTGGAGAGCTGAGGCTGCTATTGAGACAGGTGATTTAGAGACTGGGCGTAAGTATATCAATATGATTAGGGAGCGTGCGAAAAATACTCAGCATGTCAAGACAATGGATCAATCACAAGATGCTGCTAATTATAAGGTAGGGGTTTATGATGAGCCTTTTAAATCAAAAAATGAAGCCGTGCAAGCGTTACGTATGGAGAGACGTTTGGAGATGGCGCATGAGGGAATTCGTTTCTTTGATTTGGTGCGTTGGGGTGTCGCGGATGAAGTTATCAACGCTTATATCGCCAAAGAGAAAGTGTTCCGTTCCCACTTGCAAAATGCTCATTTCGTAAAAGGTAAGCATGAGTATTTCCCGATACCTCAGTCTATGATTGATATTTGTGGTACGGAAGTAATGAAACAGAATCCGGGTTATTGATAAATTAAATGAAAGAAAAGGCGGTGTGTCAAATAGTTTAATATCCATTTGATGCACCGCTTTTTCACGATGTAATAAAAAATATGAAGCAGCTAGGAGTTATTTTATATCTATTGTGTTTGACTACCTGTTATGAGTTATGGGCAACCCCTCATAATGTCGCTTATCAAGCTAAAGTTTCCTGTTCGTCTGCCTTGAGCCAAGAGCAGGAAGGTAAGTATGTGATAGATCAGGTGATTCGTATTTCCGGAAAGGGAGAATGGGTAGCCAAGACAAAATTGGATGCGCGTGGTCGGGTGTATCCGTATCCTTGGATACAATTAGATTGGGATCATGCGATTTATACGAATAAGGTTATTTTATACGATCGGGTGGATGAGCGAAGCCATTGTGCTGCGGGTACCTTGTTCTTTAGTGACGGTAGTTCGGTAACGGTTAATTTGATTCCCAATGATGGAGCGCCAAGGGTGGTTGAATTTGATACTCGGAAGACGGAATGGATTCGTTTTCAAATGACGGATGGAGAAGGACAAGATTTAGGGCTGTCTGAGATAGAGGTGTATCCTGCTCCTGAGTCTTATCCGGATTATATCTCTTGGGTGAATCCTTATGTCGAGACCGCTAAAGGTCGATATTTTTTCTTTGTGACCGGAAGTTTGCCTTTCGGTATGATAAGTTCCGCTCCATTAACCCGCAATATCAATCAAGGAGGAGGAGGTTATAATTATAATTCTACTAAGGTTTTAGGCTTCCCTCAAATTCATAATTGGATGATTTCAGGATTGTCTTTGATGCCGGTGAAAGATGAGGTAGATGTTTGCAGAGGAGATAAGGTTTGGCGTTCTTCTTTTTCTCATGATGATGAGATTGTCCAACCTGGTTATCACCGTTTGTTCTTGGATACTTATAAAATATGGGTAGAACAGACGGTTACGGATAGGGTAGGACTTTATCGTTTTACGTATACGCAAGATGGTTTGGCGAAGGTCTTGGTAAATCTGGGAGGTCATATAGCTACTTCTACTTTGTTGAACGCTCATGTGACAAAGGTGAATGATACAGAGATCTCCGGATATTTTGATACGGCTGGTCGTGTATGGGGAGGTGTCGATGTGGCTAAAGTTTATTTTGTTGTTCAATTTGATAAACCTATGGATGCTTTGAACGGTTGGGTTGGAGATAGAAAGGAAACGGATATCAATAGTTTGATAGGTTCTCCAGAATTAATTACCGTGCCTAAGTCTTCTTTTAAACAATCTCCTTCTTCTGGCGTAGAAGCTTGTTTTGGATCTTTTAAGGCTGGTGATGAGCTATTGTTGAAGACCGCTATCTCTTATGTGAGTGAGGAAAATGCCCGTGAGAATATAGAGCGGGAATGTCAACATTGGGATTTTGATCAAGTTAAGAGTGCGTCCGAGCGTATTTGGAATGAGTGGTTGGGAAAAATTGATGTGCAAGGTGGTTCTTTTCAGCAAAAGACCAAGTTTTATACCGATTTGTGGCACGTATTGTTGGGGCGTCATAAGATAGATGATAGCAATGGCGAGTATCCGGATTATTTGTCCGGAGGAGAACGTATTGGAAAACAAACAAGGATACATACGATTGCTCCTAAATTCCAAGTACGGACTTTGCCTAAAGATAAAACAGGAAAATCAAGGTTTCATATGTATAATTCAGATGCTCTATGGTTGACACAGTGGAATTTAAACACGTTGTGGGGACTGGCGTATCCTTCTGTTTTAGACGAGTTTTCCGCTTCTTTTATCGAATATGACAAGAATGGAGGTCTATTACCTCGTGGGCCGTCCATAGGGTCTTATACTTATATTATGACGGGCTGTCCGGCTACCTCCTTGATTACTTCCGCTTATCAGCGGGGGGTGTTTCATAAATGGTTGCCCAAGGAGGGATATGCGGCTATGAAAAGGAATCATGAGAAAGGTGGTATGCTTGCCTTTGATATGGATAAAGAGTTGGAGTTCTATATTAAACATGGATATTGCCCAGAAGAGGCTGGCTTGACTATTCAATGGGCCTTTGAGGATTGGGCTTTGGGAGAAATGGCGAAAGCTATGGGAAAACTCAAGGATTATAATTATTATAGAAATCGTTCCTTGGGCTGGCCTGCGTCTTGGCATCCGGATTTGAGGTTGATGATGCCTAGAAAAGAAACAGGAGAGTGGGTCCATTTGGATCCTTTGTCCGAGCGTGGGTTTGTACAAGCCAATGCTTGGCAGGCTACTTTTGGATTATCTCATGACATTGAAACATTGGCTCGTTTGATGGGAGGTAATGACAGCTTAGCTACTCAATTGAATTATGTGTTTGAGATGTCGAAAAATGCAAGATTCCTGTCTAGTTATGTTAGTTATGCCAATCAACCCGGTTGCTCGAATGCGCACGTTTTCTCACATGTAGGAAAGCCTTGGCTGACTCAATATTGGGTGCGTCAGGTCGCTAAACAGACCTATGGTGATATTACGCCAGAGCGGGGCTACGGCGAAAATGATGAAGATCAAGGACAGATGGCTGGAATAAGTGCACTGATGGCTATGGGATTATTCAGTTTGGATGGAGGCTCTGCCTATAATCCGATGTATGATATTACAAGCCCTGTTTTCAATGAGATTACGATTCGATTGGATTCTCGGTATTATAAAGGGAACGAGTTTAAGATTAAAGTACATGATAACTCCCCAGAGAATTGTTATATCCAGAAAGCTTCTTTGAACGGAGAGATGTATCATAAATATCAATTGCCGCATACCGTATTTGAGCAAGGTGGCCTTTTGGAATTATGGCTTGGCGATAAACCAAACAAGGAATGGGGAACTCAATAACGATTTGGGCATATCTCTCAATTTGCATGATGATTCAAAAAAAGGATGTGCGTAACAATGAGGCACATCCTTTTTCATTTCCTTTTAAATCTAAGTAGCGTGTATTATTCTACTCGTTTGTTGATTACGATATGACCAAAATAGCCAAGGAGAACCAATCCCAGACCTGTAAGTAGAATACTATTTGTCATACCACCGGTGAAAAACGGTACAGCCAAAACTGCCGCACCAATAATGAGTACGATCACTCCTAGATTTTTAATTAACTCATTCATGGTTATAGATATTTTATAATTATTTTCTTTTCTACCGCAAATAAAGCAATAATAACCCGATCGTGAAAATATTTTCGGAGAAAAATAATGAAACGATTGAAATTAGCTTCTATATTTGTGTTATAATATAGTTACGTATGGGAAGAATACTTTACATAGTTTATTTGTGGCTGTTTTTTGTACCTGTATTTCTGGTACTGACTATACTTACGGCTGTGACGGTTATCATCGGTTGTCTATTGGGGGGAGAGAAAATCTTCGCTTATTATCCGGGTATGATCTGGTCTCGATTGACTTGCTATCTGGCGCTTTGTCCGGTGACGGTAAAAGGGCGTGAGCATATAGACCGGAAACAATCGTATGTTTTCGTAGCAAATCATCAAGGTGCGTTTGATATTTTCTTGATATATGGTTTCTTAGGCGTTCCCATTAAGTGGGTGATGAAGGCGGGTATCGCTAAAATTCCATTTGTCGGGGCCGCTTGCCGTGCCGCCGGTTTTATCTTTGTCGATAATTCTACGCCGAAGGCTGCCGCTCGTAGTGTTTTGGAGGCGGAGCGTTGTCTTCGGAACGGGGCTTCCGTGGTTGTTTTCCCGGAAGGTTCGCGTACGTATACCGGGAAAATGATCCGTTTCAAGAAAGGGGCTTATCAAATGGCGCTAGATCAGCATTTGCCTATTATTCCGATCACCTTAAACGGGCCGTTTGATGTCTTGCCGATCGGGTCGTTGAATGTCCATCGTCATCGGATGGAGATGGTGATCCATCCGGCGGTTTCTACCGAGAATATAGACACTTCCCACAAAGGAATGCAAGCGTTCGCTGATCAGACTCAAGAAATCATAGCATCTGCCTTGTGGGAAGAATATAAATAATTTAGGTTATTATTTCCAGCTTTTCAAGATGCCACGTTTCGCTACTTTCAGGCTGAATCCGAAGTTATCGCCGAACATGGAACCGGCATCAGCTGCCAAAGACCCTGTAAATTCCCATCCCGATAAACGGGGATGTTGATAAGAGATATCTAAAAGTCCGGAAGCTCCTCTTTTCTTGCTAAGGAAAGGGGTGGCATGTCTACCCCAACTATTCATCACGGTGACTAATACCCGATAAGATACTTGTGAGGAGATAGCGCCTTCCGCACCGAAATGCCAGTCACGAACACGGTTGTTCTTGAATCCTAATGAACCGTTCTCGTTATACTCCGGACTTGGGATCAGAGGAGAACCTATCGCCCGGTTAAAATAAGAGGCTCCGGTAGTGTATTCTCCGTTGTTATAATAATCATCACCACCGCCACCTACGCCGGGATGTAGGTCGTGATCAAAATCGATGAAGTGGAACTGTCCGCTTTGGTCTCTTGTAACCAGATACTCCACGACCACCTTACGCAACCACGGGAATTTTGGTAAATCCAATTGTCCTCCCCATAATCCGTCGGTATTGTTTACGAATATCATACCGGATTTATCCTCGAAGAAATGTTGGTAATAGGCGGATACTTGCCAGTTAGGTTGTGTAAAAGCCAATTTGAAATCGTAAGAGCCATAATGATTACCCAGTACGTTGATTTGATCGGAGACTGTTGCGTCGCCACCCCCTTCGCTGCCGCAAATAACCCGGATAAGGTCCTTGATGGATTGAGGCTGCTTTCCGATCTTAGGATTGGTTGAGGTTCCTCCCCATTGTGCCCAATGCTGTACTCCGATTACACCGGATAACGGGAAGTCATTGCGTGTATCCTTAATCTGTACAAATAATGATTTATGATGCCATAAAACGTTATCTACATAAGTCTGCTTATTGTTTGTGAAGTTAGCCAGATAATCCTTGTCGAAAGAACGACCGACGGCAAAGTCTCCTTTGACTTGCATCCAGCCTTTAGTTAAAGGAACGACGGTAAATTCCGGAATGCTGATGTTCACTTCCGGAATCGGGCGGGCATTGGCGGATTGCACGATATCGCCCGAGCTAAGCCAACGATCCCAAAGTGAATTATAGCGTTCCTTGCTTCCTACACTCAATAGCAAGCATTTGTAACCTAACTCGGCATATATTTGTTGGATAAAGAAATTGCGATGACGAGGAACTGCGGCCACTACGTCTAATCCGGCTCCCCAGCGAAAACCTTTGCCAAAAGTTTGATTATGGAATACTCCCGCATTCAAATATCCGTTATTCGCTTCCAAAGGAACAATTCCGTATCGATTGCTAACCATCCAGAAAGGGGCATTGTCGCCACTAGCTACCGATCCGAATATTTCGGCCTTGTAGGTAGTCGCTTCCGGAGTTGTCTCTTCTTCTTGAGCGAAACTAGCCGTTGCCATCCCCAGACAAGTCAGACCTATAAAAATTGATCGCACTGATTTCATGTATATATAAATGTTTTGTCTGGGCGCAAAGGTAAGGATTTATATGTTTGGTGCAACCATTATTGTTTCTTTAACCACTCGAATATAGTTTGATAGGCATCGTTCCGATAGGGCTTTTGAGATAGGATCAGATCGTGGATGCCGTTTGGAATGGTATCTCTCGTGACTTTGTCTCCTAGTTTCTCCCCGTATTTTTGAATGTCTTGAACATCCAAGACGATGTCGGAGGTCATGTATTCCTCATGCCATGTCTCTGTCTCCGGAAAAGATTTGTTGGAAGACATCACTAGTATCGGACAATCCAGTTTTAGCCCTTTTTGTACCGTCTGTTGCGCTTCTTGTATGGCTTTGATCCATCCGGCTTTTTTCGGATGCCCGAATATCATTTTCCAGTTCGTATCAAATTCCCATTCTCCTTTATACTGCTTAAGCAGGCTATAAGCGTAATTCGGATCACCCAAACCTTGTACGGTAAGATTCGGAAATAGCCTCCCGACAAACGCAACGGTTGGCAGTACGACTTTCTCCATAAACCATCCGAAATTCCAATCTAGAAAAGGGCTGTTCAAGATAAGCCCGTCTATCGGTAACTCCCCTTTCTTGCTATTCAAATAATAAGGTGTGATCAACCCGCCCGTAGAATGCGCCATTAATAATATCCGTTCATTACCTTCGGACCGGATGGTGGCTAAAGCGGTATCGATATCAGCGAAATACTCTTTTAGGCTCTTGCAAAAGAACGGGTTTTGATTGGGTAATATCGAACGTCCGTATTTCCGCAAGTCCATCGCATAGAAATTATATCCGTGAGCGTTTACGCTATCCCCTAATTGTTTCTGGAAAAAATAGTCATTATAGCCATGGATATACAGCACGGCCTGTTTTACGCTATCCAGTTGAGGTTTCTTGACCAGTGTGCAAACTACCTTCCCCTCATAATCATCCGGCATCTGGAAGGTACGGCGTAAATAACCATCTCCCAATACATCGGGTACGTATTGGGCATATACCTCGCATAAAATGAAACAGAGGAATATAATAAGATTTATTTTTCGAGACATAAATATATTGTTTCTATTTTATAACTGTATTTGCAAAGATAGGGTTTATCAATCAATGGTAATTAACCAAGATCATAAAATAAAAAATGACAGATAAGCATGAAAAACGATAGGATAAACGTAAATATTGCAACTTATACGTAAAAAGCACTATTTATGGTAAGTCGTTAATTTTTTATCTTAACAATAAATATTTTACTTTGTTGGAAAATGGAAGCGTGTATGGAACCGGAAATAACAGTAATAATCATAGATGATGACCTTGGATCGATTCAAAAATTGCAAAACGATCTATTGGCCTTCTCGGAAATAAGGATATTGGATACAGCGACAACGGCGGAATTGGGCAAGAGGCATATCCTTAAGTATCAACCGGATTTGGTGTTTTTGGATGTGGAACTTCCGGACATGTCTGGCTTTGATTTGCTGGATGATATACGGGATGATATTCTTCCGAACTTGAGAGTCGTTTTCTATACGGTATACGATAAATATATATTGGATGCCCTACGTGCCTCTGCGTTTGATTATTTGTTAAAACCTTATTTAATTGATGAGTTAGCGGCACTCATCGAACGTTTTCATACGACAGAACCTGCGGATGTTGCCTGCATGGAGAGATCTTTGCGGAAAATATTGAATCGGGATAGTCGATTTGCGATCCAAACCGTCTCGGGTCTTTTACTAGTCCGTTGTGAGGAGATATTCCTGTTTCAGTTCTTGGGAGACCAACGTTGCTGGCAGATTGTCTTGACTTCCCGTACTACTCATAAACTAAAAATGAGCACGACAGCGAAAGATTTGTTGTCTATCAATAATACGTTTGTTCAAATAAGCCAAGATTGCATTGTGAACTTGACTTATTTGATGTTCATCGAGAATAAGACCTTACGATGCGAGTTCTATCCCCCCTTCCAAGAGGAGGAGAGGATCGCCTCGCATCGCTATTTTAAACAACTGAGAGAACGGCTGGATATTATTTGATGGTTACTCTTCTTTTCTCCCTAATTTTATCTGTTTTGCAGGGTGTAATAGGCTTCTGAAGTGAATAACTAACGGCTTGTCGAGTGAATAACTAACGGCTATACCTAGCCGCTAGTTAACGGCTTGGGAAGTGAATAACTAATCACTTGAGAAGCCTTTTGCAAGCGATTAAGTATGTTGTCTAAATAATTCATTTTCACCGCATAAGGAATTTACATTTCAAGTCGTAAATTATTTACTTCAGTAACGGATAGTGCCTACTAAGATTTGCTTATTTTCTGACATTTACATACAAGAGAGTCAATATATTCTAGCCATCCAATCCGCGAAAAAGTAGTCATATACCCTATAAAAGCCATCTTCCTGTGTTATCAAATCATTTTTCAACAGAGGTTTGACCGCAGATTGTACAGAACTGGCTGAGGGTAGCTTGTATTTTTTGATAAATGCTGATGACGTGAGACCTTCTGCTCTGCCCTCTTTGGCGATAGCTTGTAAAACAAGTTTTTGTTTGGGAGCAAGATTGGCAAGTAGATCCTTGTAACTACTTTCTTGTGTTAGAATCACATTCTTGCGGGCTATTTCTATCTTATCCATACCACAACGCTCACCTTCTTCGGTCAATGCGAAAAGTTCGTTCATTATCATTTGCACAAACCAAGTATAGCCATCGAACATCCGATAAACTTCTTCTATTACGGATTTGTCGATAAGCTTTCCCCTTTGCTCAAAAAGCCGGTTGGCGAACTCCACATAGATATGAATGGGTATTGGCTCAAGTCCTATACTAATAGCGCTTTGATAAAAAGGCTTGGAAGAGGAATTAAACATATTACTCATCAAATGGCGTTTACTGCCGGAGAAGATAAACATAGTCTGCTTGCATTGTTGAATCTTGGTTCGCAACAACGCTTCTACATTTTTCTCCTCATAGCCGCCAATTTGTTGGAACTCATCGATCGCCACGATACATGGTTTATCTGCGGTCTCTAGATAAGCGAAGATCTCATCAAGTGTTGTTTGTGGTGCTTGAATGTCTCCTAGCCCAATATCAAAACAAGGTTCTCCGGTTACCATATCCAGTTTAAAACCCGCACGCAATGAGGTTATGATTTGAAAGAACCGTTCCGTCCAAACCGTTTTCTTTGGCTTCAATTCGTCATAGATGGCTTTTCCTAATAGATATACGAACTCTGTTAATGAAGTAGTGGCATAAATATCCACAAAGAACGCATGATAATTTTTTTCTATCGATTCTTGATGAAAAAGATGTTGGATCAATCCGGTCTTACCCAAACGGCGTGGAGAAATCAATGCGACATTACGTCCGTTCTCAATCTGTTTAATCAAGAAGCTTGTCTCTCCCTCACGGTCACAAAAATATTTGTCTGATACATATCTACCCACGACAAAAGGATTCATCATTGCGATTGTCTCCATAATATAAATACATTTTATTGCAAATATAATAATTATATCCATAATAAAGAAAGGAAACGGTATGTTTCACTTGCACGTGTGGGAGTCCGTATTAAATAATTTGATATAGAGTGATTTAATTCGATTATTTATATATCTTCGCATTGTAGAAACCGCCGTTTCGGAAACAGCGGTTTCGGAACTGTGTATTATTGCCATGCGTAAAGATTAATCTTTAGTATCGAAAGAATGGAAAAACAATCATTTATCGCTCTAGTAAAGCGTTATTATCCTTGGATCTGCAGTATGGAGAAGGCTGCTTTTCGTATACATGATGATGTGAATCAGAAATATGATCATGTGTTGCCTTATGGATTTCATCTGAAAATGACGGTATCGTATGTCTCTCGCTACGGATATCTGGTAGCTGAGACCGAGGCGGATATACTGATTTTGTATGCCTCTGCTTTTCTGCATGATACGATAGAAGATGCACGGATGACCTATAATGATGTCGTGAAATTCCTGAAAGAGTTCAAGGGGGGAGGCTTTGTCTTGCCAGAAGGCGTGAGACAGCACTTGGAAGACCAAGTTCCGGAAATCGTATACGCCTTAACGAATGAAAAAGGACGAAACCGGGGAGAACGGGCGAATGACCTGTATTATCAAGGAATACGGCAGACTAAATTCGCTTCTTTTATAAAAATGTGTGATCGGCTGGCGAATATCCAATATACGATGATGTTTGTTTTTGCGAACCGGATGTTGGATGTTTACCGTAAAGAGTATCCGGAATTTATCCGATCGATCAGTGAAGGTGCGGTTACACAGGTGCCGGATGCCATGAAGGAGGAAGCGGAACGTCTGTTAAATAGCGAATCGTATATTATATAGTCTCCTCGAATGTCTTTTTTTCAGAAATCCATACGGAGCGATGAAGATCTGCTCACCTCATTGAGGCAGGGGAGCGAGGATGCGTTTACTGTTATTTATGAGCGGTATCATAAATTATTGTATGTGTTGGCCTATAAATATTTGAAAAGTACATATTCTTCGGAAGATGCCGTACAGCAAGTTTTTCTGAAATTGTGGGAGGCACGTTCCCTACTGATGGTGAACGTGAATTTAAGGAACTATCTCTATACAATGCTAAAGAATCACGTATTAAATGAGATCCGGAATAATAATAGCGCCGTAGAGAAAAATTATGAGATCGTACAATCAGCGCCGGAATATGAGGATGAACTGCTTATAAAGATAGAGGAACAAGATATGATGTCTCATTTTTACCAAGCGATCGATCATTTGCCGGAGCAGAAACGCCAAGTCTGTCTGTATAAGCTGAAAGGGAATCTATCTAATCAAGAAATCGCCGATAAGATGAATATCTCGGTCCCCACGGTAAAAACACATTATGCGCAAGCGATAAAAATACTGCGGGCACATTTCGAGAGACTATTTTTATTTCTTTTATATTTGTGGAACTCATCCTATTGATGGCTTTGCGTGTCAATTGATAAAAGAAAATGAATATGAAAATACCCGATCTATCGATCATAGAGAAAACGCTAAATAATGAGGCTACTTCCGAGGAGTCTTGTGAGGTTGTTCGTTGGTTTAAGACCCCGGAAGGACAGGCATGGCTTGCTGAGCGTATCGATCAGGATGAGAAAACGATTCATATGGGGGAGGAAGAGGCATGGATCGACCATCCGATACCCTCAGCCGTAATGTATCAGAATATTATGCGGCAACTCCGCCGACAAAAAATACGCCGTTTTATAGCGTATGCGGCTGCGGTCTTTATACCGATCGCTTTAATTATAGGACTTTTCATACGCATAAACTCACAAGTGGATTTGTTGGCGGATGATGGCTATGACGAGGTGTACGTACCTAATGGGGAACGCATGCAAGTGCTTTTTCAAGATGGGAGTAAGGTCCATTTGAATTCGGGAAGCCGTATTCGTTATCCGAAAAAATTCGGTCTCTCCGAACGTAAGGTTTATTTGGAAGGAGAGGCTTGGTTCGAGGTCGCCAAGAACAAGAATCGGCCTTTTATCGTGGATCTTTCTTATATGGATATAAAAGTGTTGGGTACTACCTTTGATGTGAAAGCCTATCCGGAGGAAGAAGCTATATTCGTCGCTTTAGAGACAGGATCTATCGAGTTGAAATCAAGATCCTTCAAATCTTATCAATTACGCCCGGGAGAAAAAGCGGTTTATAACAAGGCTTCCGGACGTTGTGAGGTACTCCGTTCCCACGATGTCAAGATGTATTCGGCATGGAGACGTAATGTGCTCGTATTTAAGAGCGCCCCTTTATCGGACGTAATGAAAACATTGGCTCGAACTTATGATATATCCTTTGACGTGAAGGATTCTGCCGCTTTGCGATATACGTATACGATAACGACTGATAGCGTCAATTTGACCACGGTATTAAAAGAATTGGAAAAAATCACGCCTGTACTATTCGAGGAAAAAGGGGGCAAGATAGAAGTCCGGATGAAAAAATAAAAAAATTAGCTATAACGACTCATCCTTTTAGATTTGTCGTGTGTCTATTTGATAGGAGAGCAGGAAACAGAGTGTTAACCTTAAAATAGATATGCGTATGGATTCCTCATAAATAGATAACATAAGAACAGCCGAAAAGCTCCTACCCTTTTCGGCTGCCGGTCGTATTAAAAATAAATTTCTAATACCAACTATTAAAATCAATACAAATATATGAAAGAAAAGCAAGAAAGCCCTCGGCGTAGGTGCCTTTTAATATTAATTGAGAAAATACCGAATGCCATGAAGTTAACCTTTCTATTTTTAGTCATATCCTTGCTGAGTTTCACGGCTACCGCCTCGGCTCAGCGGGTTTCTATTGTGCTGGACAATGCGAAAGTGGAGAAAGTTTTAGCTACCATCACCCACCAAACCGGGTTGAGTGTTGCGTATAGCAAACAAATCGTAGATTTGAATCGGAGAGTGAGCGTTAATTTTACGAATGCAGAATTGACAAATGTATTGGATAAAATAACGGAGGGCACGTCATTAAGTTATGAAGTTAAAAATGGAAAGATCTACTTATTTGAAAAACCTCTAGCGAATGCGGTCACCCAGCAAGCCAAAAAAATAACGGGTGTTGTTGTCGATTCAAAAGGGGAACCTATCATTGGAGCGAATGTTGTGGAGAAAGGTACTACAAATGGTACGATAACAGACTTTGATGGTAAATTTATTTTGGAGGTATCGGATAATGCGACACTTCAATTTTCTTATATCGGCTTTATGCCAACAACTGTCGCTATTGCGGGACAGACTTCATTGAATGTACGTTTAAGGGAGGATACACAGGCTTTGGAAGAGGTTGTGGTTGTTGGTTATGGAACCCAGAAGAAGGTGAATTTGACGGGTTCTGTTTCTTCAGTCAAATTTGATGAGGAATTGGCGAACCGTCCGATCACTGATGCTTCTCAAGCACTTTCCGGAAAGGTTTCCGGCGTGTGGATCAGCCAGAATTCGGGTAAGCCGGGAGATGATGGAGCGCAATTGAGAATTCGTGGCTGGGGTACATTGAATAATTCGGACCCGTTGGTGATTATTGACGGAGTAGAAGGGGTATTCAGCCAAGTAAATCCGAGTGACATCGAAAGTATCACAGTCTTGAAGGATGCGGCTAGTGCGGCTATTTACGGATCAAAGGCCGCTAACGGTGTCGTTTTGGTTACGACGAAGATGGGAAAGAATAATGAGAAAACCCAAGTAGAGTTGAACTCTTACGTCGGAATGCAGCAGATCGGACGTCATTTTGATTTAGTGACGAATAGCGCCGAGCATATGACTATGGCGAATCAAGCTTTGGTGAATGGGGGAGAGAACCCTCTTTTCTCGGAAACATTGATCTCTAATTTCGCTAATGGAACAGATACTTATAAATACCCGAATACGGATTGGTATGACTCTCTTTATCGGAATGCTTTAATAACAGGGCATAATTTATCCATTCGCGGTGGATCGGAGAAACTATCTTCCTTCTTGTCTTTGAACTATTTGAGTCAGGAAGGTATTTTGATGAACTCTAAGGCGGAGCGGTTCGGTATCCGGGCAAATGTGGAGTATAAAGTGAATTCATGGTTGAGAGTTGGCGCTCGTTTGAATTATACTCGTAGGAATTCCCAAGAGCCTTTTGATTTGTTCCGTGTATTCGAACAGCAACAAGGTGCGGCTCCTTTCATCGCTCCATATACCCGGGATGGCCGTTTCGGTTCGGTAGAAGCGATTAAGGATGATGGTACTTTATTGTATACGACTTATCAGCCGGTTATAGACGCTTCGAACGGGGCGACTAAAACATCCAAGGATTATATGGCTGTAAATGCTTTCGCTACCGTAGATTTTACGAAAGACTTGAACTTACAAGTAACATGGGCCTCTAATGGCAATTGGAAAATGGTTGATAAATATAATGAGACCCTTTATGGATATACGGATTCTGGCATAGAGACGATACCGAAAAATTACAATCGTGATGGTATTGTGTTGAGTAGAGAGCAAGTATCGACTATGCGTAATAATTTCCAAGCGACATTAAACTATAGCAAGCGATTTGCGGATAAGCATTATGTTGCCGCTATCCTTGGTACCCAATTGGAGAATTACAGTATAAAGAACGTATTTGCCCGAAGAACCAACCCACCCAAAGAAGGATTAACCCAAGTGGATGCGGGAACGGAAGGTATCAAGGGAGAGGGAAATTTTGAAGGTCTACGCATGGCATCTTATTTTGGTCGATTGAATTATGCCTTTGCGGATAAATATTTATTTGAGATGAATCTCCGTGCCGATGCCTCCTCTCGTTTTAAACGGGGAAATCGCTGGGGTGTTTTTCCGGGCTTCTCTGCAGGATGGCGTTTGAGTGAAGAGGCGTTTATTAAGAACCTGAATCTGTTTTCTAATTTGAAACTACGTGCGTCGTGGGGACAATTAGGCAATCAAACCATTGAAGGATATTGGCCTTATTTAACAGTGATCTCCCAAAATTATGACTTGAGTTATAATTATGGAGGCTCATTGGCTCCGGGTGCTGCCGTAACCGCTTTGGTGGATGAGGATATTACTTGGGAAACTACCTCTTCCTTGGATATTGGCGTGGATTTGGGCTTCTTAGGTAATAAGTTGAATATAGAAGCTGATTACTTCAATAAAAAAACAACCGATATTATCGTTCAATTGCCAATACCAAACGTATTAGGGGATAAGACCGCACCGTTTGAGAATGTGGGCGAGATGAAAAATAATGGTTTTGAGTTAGTCGTGAATTATGATAATCTTGAGACGAGCAGAGATCGCCTTGGATTTAACGTAGGACTAAACTTTACGTATATCGATAATAAAGTAACGAAATTTCAAGGTGGAAACTCTCCGGACCAGCTTTATTTGATTCGTGAGGGATATCCGTATAAGGCTTTGTATGGCTATAAAGCGGTTGGCATCTATCAATCGGACGAAGAAGCCGCTCAACATATGCATAGCAATGGGCTTAAGCCGGAAATGGGAAATCTGAAATACGAGGATGTTAATAATGATGGAAAATTAGACTATCAAGATAAACAAGTACTTGGTAATACGATTCCTAAAATTACGTATGGACTTACTGCCGGCTTACGCTATAAAGGGTTTGACTTAAATATCTTATTCCAAGGTTTGGGACAGGCGAATGCGTTTACGAAGAGCGGCATGACCCGTATGCAATACGAATGGCTGACTATTTCTGATAAATGGCGGGATGCGTGGAGCCCAGAGAATCCGGACTCAAATATACCGATGCTTCGGTTTGACTCTTCATGGGACACGTATGACTCCTCATTTTGGGTACATCGTATCGATTTCTTGAAATTGAAGAACTTACAATTAGGTTATGCGTTCCCTGAATGGATTACCTCAAAGCTAAAAATGCAACGGTTGTATGTATATGCGAATGCCCAGAACCTGTTTACGATTATGTGGAAAAAAGGGTATGAAGGATATGATCCGGAAAGAAATACGTTTGATTCGGGTACCAATTATTACCCGACTCCGAGAATATTTACATTTGGTATAAATCTTAATTTCTAAAAGTATGAAACAGTTATTAGCATATTGCTTATCAATTATACTATGTGTCTCTTTCACGGGATGTATGGAGAATTATTTGGATTTGTATCCTGAGGATAAGATTACTTCGGCGAGTTTCCCGGAAAATGAATCGGATATCAAACTCCTTTTAAATGGTGTCTATGCTCAATTGAGGGAAAAAGAGGTTTATAATCAAGGCTTGTTTGGCTTTGGCATAACGGATGGAGCTACCCCTAACGCATTTAACTGGGGAACGGATGAGGTTTTTAATAAGTTGGGTGCCGGGCGATTGAGCTCTAGTGACGGAGGAGTCGTAACGTATCGTTGGAAAAGATGTTACGAGATAATCTCCCGGGCAAACTATTTGTTGGCCTGTATGGATTTAGTGGATTTATCGG
Source organism: Parabacteroides distasonis ATCC 8503 (assembly GCF_000012845.1). Taxonomy (NCBI): domain Bacteria; kingdom Pseudomonadati; phylum Bacteroidota; class Bacteroidia; order Bacteroidales; family Tannerellaceae; genus Parabacteroides; species Parabacteroides distasonis. The sequence continues at coordinate 2,731,228 of NC_009615.1, read as the reverse complement.
AAGAAGCGAAAGCCAAATATTCAGGTGAGACTCATTTTCTACGGGGACTGGCTTATTCCGTGCTAGCGGAAACCTATGGTGGGGTACCTATTATATTGACGGACATTTCCACGGAAGAAGCTCGTAGCTTGAAGCGGGCGAGTTTGGAGGAGACTTGGCAACAAGCGCTGGATGATTATGAGGTTGCGATCACCAATCTGGGAGTGGATGCTCCTGAGCCGGGGCGTGCTACCAAGGGGGCGGCTTTAGGTATGAAAATGCGAGCCTACTTATACCAAGGTAAATACAAGGAGGTTCTGTCTTGTGTCGAGCAAATTGATGCGTTGAAGAAATATGGTCTATTCCATAGTTATGAGGGTTTGTTTGATCCGGCTAATGAGAACAATAAGGAAGTATTGTTTGATATCCAATATATTGAAGGCGAGAATTCGCAAGGTTCCTATATTGACCAGTATTGCGGAACGGGTACCGGAAGTTGGACCCGTGGAAGCCGTTATGTCCCTACGGATGATTTGGTAGCGGCTTATGAGACGATCGACGGCTCTCCTGTAGATCCCGAGAATCCTTATGAGAACCGGGATCCTCGTTTAGGTTTCACGGCTGTACTTCCGGGTTCTTATTTCTTGGGCTATCGTTTCCCTAATTACCTGTATCCGGGAGGTGCGTTTAATCATGCCGGTAATCGGTTGAAACATTTAAGTACCCGTAAATATCGGATTCAGGATGAGTCAAAGCTTCCTCCTTCCGGGCAGTCTTATATCAATGATATCATACTGAGATATGCGGATGTCTTATTGTCAAAAGCGGAGGCGATTATTGAGACGAATGGAAATGTGGCGGATGCGATCGCTATCCTTAACCGGATCCGTACGGAAAGGGATGACGTTAAGATCTCTTTGCTGCCGACATCTATGAGCCGTGAGGAGGCTCGTGAGAAAGTGAGACATGAGAGACGGATTGAGTTAGCATTAGAAGGACGTTATTGGTCAGATGTAAAACGTTGGAAAATCGGTAAGGAACTTTACCCTATGATTATTAAGGATCATGAGGGTAGCGTGATCGAGACGAAGTTCCCAAATGGCTATTTGGAATATTACGATTTATTACCGATTCCTGATAGCGAGCGTTCTTTGAATCCGAATTTGGATCAGAATCCGGGTTGGTAATGTGCAACTAAAAGAAAAATGAAATGAAACTTATATCTAACATAATATCGGTATTAGCCTTTTCAGGAGCGGCCGTGGCTACTCAAGCGGCGGAAAGGCCAAATGTGATCATCGTATTTATCGATGATTTCGGATATGGGGATTTAGGTTGTTACGGGAGTACGAAGCATCGTACTCCCCATATCGACCAGATGGCTAAAGAGGGAATACGACTGACCGATTTTTATGTGGGTTCGAGCGTGAGCACACCTTCCAGATCGGCTTTATTGACAGGGTGTTATCCAAGGCGAGTCTCCATGCATGTAAATGCGGACCCTACACCTTTGATGTCCAAAGGGAGGCAAGTGCTATTTCCAGCTTCGCATAAAGGCTTGAATCCCGGTGAGATAACGATCGCCGAGTTGATGAAGGAGCAGGGATATGCGACGGCTTGTATCGGGAAATGGCATCTAGGGGATCAATTGCCATTTCTTCCTACCCGGCAGGGTTTCGACTACTATTATGGTATTCCTTATAGTAACGATATGGATCGTCCGTATTGTCCGTTACCCTTGATGGAACAGGAGGAGGTAATAGTGGCTCCTGTCGGTCATGATTCCTTGACGATTCGTTATACCAATAAGACTGTGGAGTTTATAAAGTCTCATAAGGAATCTCCGTTCTTTATTTACTTGTGCCATAATATGACTCATAATCCGTTAGCGGCTTCTCCCGCTTTCAAGGGAAAGTCTCAGAACGGACTCTATGGAGATGCGACCGAGGAATTGGATTGGTCGATGGGAGTCTTGCTTGAGACTTTAAAGGAGGAAGGATTGGATCAAAATACCTTGATTATCTTTACTTCCGATAATGGTGCGGATGAACACTTCGGTGGTACGAACCGTCCGTTGAGAGGCCAAAAGGGTACGACGTATGAAGGTGGGTTCAGGGTGCCTTGTATAATGAGATGGCCCGCTAAAATACCGGCGGGACAGGAGACTGATAATCTGGTGACTTCGATGGATTTCTTACCGACATTGGCGCATTATTGCAGTTATGCGGTTCCTTCCGACCGGGTGATAGATGGGCATAATGTGTCTGGAATCTTGGAGGGAGAATCGATGGCATCGCCCACGGAGACTTTCTATTATTACCAGAAACAACAATTACAGGCGGTACGTTGGGGAAACTGGAAGTATCATTTACCTTTGAAGGAACGTATCAAAGGCCCTCACTTCCCGGATACGGAAGTCGGTGAAGCTCGTTTATATAATTTGGCGAATGATTTGTCGGAAACAACCAATGTCATCGATAAACATCCCGAAGTAGTGACGAAGATGAATCAATGGATCGAACAGGTTCGTAGTGATATGGGAGATTGGGGATATGAAGGCCGGAACCAGCGTCCTGCCGGTATTATAGATGAACCTTTTCCCCGTTTACTTAAATAAAAAGATACGCATATGAAAACACTGAAATCATTGTCTGTTTTAACAGCGGCGGTATTATCGAACAGCTTGAGCTTGAACGCTGCCTCGGATGCGGCCAATAAGCCTAATTTTGTAATCATATTCTGTGACGATATGGGATATGGGGATTTGAGTTGCTATGGGAATCCCACGATCCGCACACCGAATATAGACCGTATGGCTTGTGAAGGAATGAAGCTGACCCAGTTTTATGTGGGGGCCGGAGTTTCTACGCCAAGTCGGGCCGCGTTAATGACCGGACGTTTGCCGGTTCGAAATGGATTATATGGAGATCGGGTAGCCGTACTTTTCCCTAACTCAAAGGCTGGGTTAGGACAAGATGAGGTCACGATCGCCAAGGTTTTACAACAAAGTGGGTATGCGACCGGCTGTGTAGGCAAATGGCATTTAGGAGCGTTCTCTCCCTATTTACCGACGGATCATGGTTTTGATACCTATTTCGGCATACCTTATTCCAATGATATGAGCCCCGTTCAGAATAAAGGCGCGCATGCCCGGAATTTTCCACCGACTCCATTGATAGTGGATGGTAAGCAAATCGAATCGGAACCGGATCAGGGAGAATTAACCCGTCGCTATACGGAGAAAGCGGTATCGTTCATCAAGAATCATTCAAAGGAGCCTTTCTTCCTTTATTTCGCTCATACCTTCCCGCATATCCCATTGTACACGAATGCCCGTTTCGAGGGAACGAGCAAACGAGGCCTGTACGGAGATGTGGTTGAGGAAATAGACTGGAGCGTTGGTGAAGTGTTGAAGGCTCTGCGTGAAAATGGCTTGGACGAGAATACGTTTGTTATTTTTACCAGCGATAACGGCCCTTGGCTGACGGAGCATGAGAATGGCGGTTCCGCAGGTCCGTTGAAGGATGGCAAGGGTACTTGGTGGGAAGGTGGCTTCCGGGTTCCGGCCATTTGTTGGATGCCGGGAAAAATCAATCCGGCGATCAACGATGAGATTATGACCTCGATGGATTTATATCCGACTTTCCTCTCGATGGCGGGTATCGAGCAACCGAAAGATCTTGTATTGGATGGCGTGAATCAAACCGGATTATTGTTTGAGGAAAAGCATTCCGCCCGTGATGAGGTTTATTATTGGTGGGGCAGTGAGTTGATGGCGATCCGTAAAGGGGAGTGGAAGTATTATTTTAAGACGATCAAGGACCAATATCTGCGAACCTGTAAGATCGAGACTCCGGCAGAACCCTTGTTGTATAACGTGGAGACAGATATCTCAGAGCGATTCAATCTGGCGGATAAGCATCCGGAGATCGTGAAATTACTGATCGAGGCCGGTGAGAAACATAAGAAAGGAATGAAGATCAAGCCTTCCGTATGTGATATGATGTAATGGGACATTTAAAAACACTAGATTAGATGAATAAATATATACTAACAGCGGCTTGCGGATTGGCTTTTTCCGCAGCTTCCGCACAAACAAAGGCTTTGCCGGATAGCCCGAATATCCTGCTGATTTTGGTGGATGATTTGGGATATGGCGATTTGTCCTGTCAAGGAGCCGCCAAGGACATTCAAACTCCACATATCGATAAATTATTAAATGAAGGAGTTCGTTTCACGAATTTCCATGCGAACTGTCCGGTCTCCTCTCCTAGTAGAGCCTCGTTATTAACCGGTCGTTATCCGGATATGGTAGGTGTACCGGGAGTTATTCGTACGCATAAAGAGGATAGCTGGGGGTATCTGTCGGAGGATGCCGTATTATTACCCCAGATGTTGAAGAAAAGAGGCTATCATAATGCGATGGTTGGAAAATGGAATCTAGGATTGGAGTCTCCGAATACCCCTACGGAAAGGGGTTTCGATTTCTACCGGGGATTTTTAGGGGATATGATGGATGATTATTATACCCATCGTCGTTTTGGAAATAATTATATGCGTGAGAACTTGAAAGAGATCGATCCACAAGGACATGCTACAGAGATTTTCTCTGATTGGGCGATCCGTTACCTGTCGGATATGAAGCAAAAGCAAGAGCCTTTCTTCTTGTATCTAGCTTATAATGCCCCACATACCCCGATACAACCTCCTCAGGAATGGCTGGAAAAGGTGAAAAAGCGTGAACCGTCACTTCCGGAGAAGCGTGCTAAGATTGTCGCCTTGATTGAGCATTTGGATTACAACGTCGGACGTGTGTATGAGGCATTGAAGAAAAATGGCCAGTTGGAGAATACGATCATTATATTTACCTCTGATAATGGAGGACAGGACGATGCGGGTGCGAATAACGGCCCGTTCAGAGGTGCGAAGCAGGATATGTACGAGGGAGGGATCCGGGTAGCCGGAGGTATTTATTGGAAGAACCAGATCCGTCCGGCGGTACGTGATAATTTCGTCATGCTTTCGGATATGTTCCCGACCTTATGCGATCTGACAGCCGTGCCTGTATCGCATGAGATCGACGGTATCAGTATCTTGCCTCTTTTACGGGGTGAGGAACAAGATACCGGAGATCGAATGGTGCATTGGGTGCGAAGGGAAGGTAATTCCCGATATGGTGGTAAAGCCTATTACGCATCTCGCTATAAAGATTATAAGATCTTACAAAACACACCTTGGGAACCTATCCAATTCTTCAATCTGAAAGAAGACCCTAAAGAGCAAAACCCGATCGCAGAGCGTTCTTCCGCTGCCTATAAAAACTTGTTCAATGGCTTGATGGAGCATATCCGCCAGACGGGTATGATCCCTTGGCAAAGTAAGCGATATAAGTAACCTTTTCGTATTATTTCAATGAACACGTGTATAATGTATTTTGCGTTATACACGTGTTTTTCTATAAAATCTCTTCTAGCTAATCTGAAAATCGAATGTTTTTGTGTATGTTTGCGTCAAATCTGCGGGAGTTATTTCTACATGATCTATATGAAAATATCCGATGAGGGGCTTTGGGAACTGTGTCTGAAGGGAGATATGAGAGCTTTCCGTGAGCTGTATTGCCGATTTTACGCCTTATTGCGCAATTATGGTATCAAGCTACTTCCTGACAAGAGCTTGGTGGAAGATTGCGTACAGGATATTTTTATCAAATTGATTCAAAACCACGAGACTTTATCTCCAACTGTAAATGTCAAAGGTTACTTACTCAAGACTTTAAGGCATAAGTTGTATGATACGATCGAGAAAAACAGGAAGATGGAGGACATCTCTCTTTATGAGGATACTTTCCAAACAGATGAATTATTTTCTCGTATCTCACTGGATACGACGGAAGCGGACGAACGGGTTAAACTCTTAATGAAGGCTTTGACAAAACTTTCCCCCCACCAGAGAGAGATTATTTATCTTTATTATGTAAATGGATTGGGACACGATGAGATTGCGGAGATCTTAGGTATAAATTATCAATCGAGTAAAAATTTATTATCCAGAACGCTTAGTAAGTTAAGAAGGTGGTTTTCCCTGGACGCTTTAATAATGGGGGGCATCCATTATGTTTTATTCCCTATGCTTACATAAGCGAAAATATCTACCATATCTACAACTATGTCTTATATGCCCTATAAATAAGTATATTACATGGTGGTTGTAGATATAAAAATATCTACAATTATCACTCTTGACCTACCATGTTTTAAGGTGAATGGCAAGAAAGCAATTTATCACTTAGGCTTGTGAGTAGGGAATGGAGTCTTTAAGAGTTGTTTCCCTTAGGGAAAACAAAAGTTTCGTACTGAAGAAACTTTTGTTTTATTATAGGTAAACTAAGGTTTAGTGTACGGAAAACTTTTGTTTGATACTAAGAAAAACTGTAAATATCATATTATTAGTGATTTATGTATATTGGAAGGATACCGGGTGTCGATATATAGCGAGTGTGGAAGATCGTGCTTTTCAAAACACAAGAATATGAAAAATTGTGTTTTTTTCCGCAAAAGTGAGTACCAAAATCAAATTGATCCGTAATAAGAATAAAAATGTAACCTGTGAATAAGAAACGAGACATATTTGAAAAAGATTTATTCCGGCAAGCTGGAGAGGATTTATGGCGTAAAGTCCGAGAAGTGGAACAATTGGATTCCAAGTTCGCTTTATCCTCATGGCAGAAGGTCGAGGAACGTTTGAAAGCTCCCCGTAAAACCTTTGTTTTACGCATACGCTATCTAGCTTCTTCTGTGGCGGCGGCGGTCGTGTTACTCCTTGCCATAGGATGTTATTTCTGGATGGTGGGGGATGATAAATCCTCCTTGCCATTGGCTTTGTTGGAAGAAAAGAGCATAGACTCTTTGCCGGACGATGAGATTGTGCTGGTGGAAAATGGAAGCTGGGTACAGCTTAAAAATGGGGCTACAATTACGCATGATAATATAGGTAAACCAAGTGTAAAAGACTCTCAGATAAAGAAGAAAGTATTAGCTACTAAGACTGGAAATTTGAATCAAATCATAGTACCGAAGGGCAAGCGGGCAAATATTATATTTTCAGATGGTACCCAGATATATGTAAATGCCGATACCCGTGTGATTTATCCGGCCGTGTTTGCTAAAGATAAACGAGAGATCTTAGTTACGGGAGAAGCCTATTTGGATGTTACCCCAGATTCTTCCCGCCCTTTTATCGTAAAGACAAATGCGTTTAATGTAAAGGTACTCGGTACCCAATTTAATGTTTGCGTCTATGGAGATGAGCCGAAGGCTTCCGTTGTATTAGTCGAAGGCCGGGTGGAGGTAGAGAATGATAAGCATGTTAAAGAGGTGCTAGCTCCTAACCAGATGATAGAGTTGGGAAATAAAGGGGTATCTATTAAGGAAGTGGATGTGTTTGAGTATATCTGTTGGAAAGATAATCTGATGCAAGTGAACGATCGTAAGGTTGGGGATGTCTTAAATAAATTAGCCCGATACTATGGGCGTACGATTGTGTTTGATAAAGAGATCGCGGAAATACCTCTTTCCGGTAAACTTGATTTGCGAGGAAGTTTGGAAGATGTTGTTGAGATTATTTGTCAATCTCTATTCTTGCGACAAGAGACGGATAAAGAGAATAATATAATCATATTAAAATAGATTGCCTATGTAAAAGAACTATTTGGTGAAAAGACTTTGTGTTAAAAAGAAAAATTGACAAAAAGAACCGGAAGATACCGTCATATCCACCGGTTCAAAGACTTCGTTTAATCAATTAATTATGTATTAAAGAAAAAACATTACAAATGTATGAAAAAAAAAGATGATTTCTGTAGAGAATCGAATCATTTTCTCAAAAGTGTTTGTTTAGCCTTATGCTTGATCAGTTCTGGAGGCTCTGCGGTGTACGCCGCTACCTTGCAGACGGAACAAACCACGTTGACAGTCCGTATGAATAATTGTACCATAAAGGATGTATTTGACCACATTGAGAAAAATAGTGAGTTTGTTTTTGTTTATCATGGCGCTAATATCGACTTGCATCGCAGGGTAAATTTTGACGTACGGGATAAGTCCGTTGAGGTTATATTGGAAAGGTTATTTAAAGGAACGGATGTTGAATATATTATCAACAACCGACAAATTATCGTACGAAGGAACGAGAAAAAAGAAAACTCGTCCCTTTCTATTCAGCAAGCTAAAAAAATCACGGTCACTGGTATTGTGAAAGATACTCATGGGGAACCTCTCATTGGTGTAAATGTACTGGTGAAGGGGAGTAGAACGGGTACGATTACGGATATGGACGGACATTTTTTATTAAATGAGGTAAGTCCGAATGCGATGGTCTCTATTTCTTATATAGGGTATAAGACAGAAGAAATAGCCTTGAATAATCGTTCTAGCCTAACGATTACACTGACAGAGGATAGTGAACAACTGGATGAGGTTGTCGTTGTTGGCTATGGTACTCAGAAGAAAGTGAATTTGACAGGATCTGTTTCTTCCGTGAAGTTTGATGAGGAATTGGCAAACCGGCCTATAACGGATGCCTCACAAGCCCTTTCTGGTAAAGTGTCGGGTGTATGGATCAGTCAAAATTCGGGAAAGCCGGGGGATGATGGCGCTCAGTTAAGAATCCGGGGTTGGGGTACGCTGAATAACTCGGATCCGTTGGTAATTATTGATGGAGTAGAAGGCGTTTTTAGTCAGATCAATCCAAGCGATATTGAGAGTATCACCGTGTTGAAGGATGCGGCTAGCGCAGCTATCTATGGATCGAAAGCAGCGAATGGAGTCGTTTTGGTAACGACGAAGATGGGTAAAAATAATGAGAAGACGCATGTGGAATTGAACTCATATGTAGGTGTACAACAGTTGGGGCGGAGATTTGATCTGGTGACAAATAGTGCGGAGTTAATGACCATGGCAAACCAAGCCTTGGCTAATGGTGGCGAGAGTCCTTTATATCCCGAGTCCTTGATCTCTGATTTCAAGAATGGCACGGATCCTTATAAATACCCGAATACGGATTGGTACGAACACGTTTATCGGAATGCTCTAATTACAGGCCATAATTTATCAATTCGAGGTGGTTCGGAAAAATTATCTTCTTTTTTGTCCTTAAATTATTTGAAGCAAGAGGGTATTATTACGAATACAGATGCGGAGAGATTCGGTATGCGGGCTAATCTGGAATATAAGGTTAATTCGTGGTTGAAAGTTGGCGCTCGTTTAAATTATATACGCCGGAATTCTCAAGAACCGTTTGATTTATCGCGTGTATTCTTTATACAATCGGGAGCAGCCCCTTTTATCGCTCCTTATACGAGAGATGGACGTTTTGGTTCGGTTGAGGCGATTGCGCAGGATGGAACTTTATTGTATGATAACAGGAACCCGTTAATTGATGCTTCCAATGGCGCTACCAAGACGACTTTGGATTATATGTCGTTAAATGCGTTCGCTACTGTTGACTTTACGAAGGACTTGAATTTGCAAGTCACTTGGGCCTCTAATGGCAATTGGAAAATGGTCGATAAATATAATGAGACCCTTTATGGATACACGGATTCCGGTATAGAGACAATGACCATAAATTATAACCGGGATGGCTTGGAGATGAGTAGAGAGCAAATATCTACTATGCGTAATAACTTTCATGCGACCTTGAACTATAGCAAGAAGTTTGTGGAAAAACATTCGGTCGCGGGAATCTTGGGTGCTCAATTAGAAAATTATAATATTAAGAACGTATATGCACGTAGGACGGATCCCGCTAAAGACGGATTAACCCAAGTGGATGCGGGAACGAATGGCATTCAGGGCAAGGGTAATATGCAAGGATTACGTATGGCTTCTTACTTCGGTCGTCTAAATTATGCTTTCGCTGATAAATATTTATTCGAGATGAATCTTCGTGCGGATGCCTCCTCCCGTTTCAAACGAGGTAATCGATGGGGTGTTTTTCCCGGTTTCTCAGCTGGTTGGCGGTTGAGTGAGGAAAGCTTCATTAAGAATGTGAATATTTTTTCTAACATGAAATTGCGAGCTTCTTGGGGACAATTGGGTAACCAGACGATCGAGGGGTATTGGCCTTATTTAACTGTTATCAATCAGAATTATAATTTAAGTTATAATTATGGAGGTTCCTTGGCTCCGGGTGCGGCTGTAACAGCCTTGGTTGATGAGGATATTACTTGGGAAACAACTTCTTCTCTAGATATTGGTCTGGATCTGGGCTTCTTAAATAATAAATTAAGCATTGAAGCGGACTATTTCAATAAAAAGACTACCGATATTATTGTTCAATTACCAATCTCCAATATCTTAGGTGATAAGACAGCGCCTTTCGAGAATGTTGGGGAGATGAAAAATAACGGTTTTGAATTGGTTGCGAATTATGATAATTTGGAAGCCAGTAGGGATCGATTGGGATTTAATGTAGGATTTAATTTTACTTACATAAATAATGAAGTAACAAAGTTCCAAGGTGGTAATTCTCCGGATCAACTGTATTTGATCCGTGAGGGATATCCTTACAAAGCGTTGTATGGTTATAAAGCGATTGGCATTTACCAATCGGATGAAGAAGCGGTAGAGCATATGCATAATAATGGCTATAAGCCTGCCATGGGTAATTTGAAGTATGAGGATGTAAATAATGATGGAAAATTGGACTATCAAGATAAGCAAGTATTAGGAAATACGATTCCGAAGATCACTTATGGTATTTCTGCAGGGTTGCGTTATAAGGGATTTGATCTGAGCCTCTTGTTTCAGGGTTTAGGAAAGGCGAATGTCTTTACTCAAAATGAAATGACTCGCTTAGGATATGAGTATATGCGAATCGCGGGCTTTTGGAGAGACGCATGGACACCAGAGAATTCAGGTTCTAGTATCCCTATGCTTCGATATGACTCTACTTGGGATCGATACGACTCCTCATTTTGGGTACATCGGATTGACTTCTTGAAATTGAAGAACTTACAATTGGGTTATGCATTTCCGGAAAGGATTACTTCAAAGTTGAAAATGCAACGGCTTTATGTATACGCTAATGCTCAGAATTTATTTACGGTTATGTGGAAAAAAGGCTATGAGGGATACGATCCGGAAAGAAATACGTTTGATGCGGGAGGTTCTCCGTATCCGACACCGAGAATATTCACATTTGGTTTAAATCTTAATTTCTAAAGCTATGAAACGTTTAATAATATATTGTTTGTCGTTTTTGTTATTGATCTCTTTTGGTGGTTGTATGGAGAATTATCTGGATTTGTATCCGGAGGATAAAATCACGGCCGCTAACTTTCCGGAAAAAGAATCGGATATTAAGTTACTGTTAGATGGAACGTATGCTTGTCTAAGGGAGACCGCTGTCATAGATCAAGGTTTGTTTGGGTTTGGAATGACAGATTGTGCGACTCCCAATGCATATAATTGGGGAACTGTCGAGGTTTTCAATAAATTGGGAGCCGGACGTTTGAGCTCTAGTGATGGCGGTGTCGTTACTTTTCGTTGGAAAAGATGTTATGAAATGATCTCTAGGGCTAATTATTTATTGGCTTGTTTAGAAAAAATAGAATTAGCGGGGGAGGCGAAAAAGTTGTATGTTGGCGAGGCTCATTTCTTGAGGGGATTGGCTTATTCGGTACTTGCGGAAACTTATGGGGGTGTTCCTGTCGTACTTTCAGAAATCTCAACATCGGAGGCTCGTAACCTAAAGCGTTCCAGTCGAGAAGATACATGGCAACAGGCGTTGGATGATTATGATGTCGCCATCGCTAATTTAGGTGCGGATGCTCCGGAGAAAGGACGTGCTACGAAAGGCGCTGCCTTGGGTATGAAAATGCGTGCGTATTTATATCAAGGTAAGTATAAGGCGGTTTTGGAATGTGTAGATCAGATTGATGCTCTGAAGAAATATGGCTTGTTTCATAGTTATGCGACATTGTTCGATCCGGCTAATGAAGGAAATAAGGAGGTTCTATTTGATATCCAATATATAGAGGGTGAAAATTCACAGGGTACTTTTCTGGATCAATACTGCGGAACGGGAACCGGTAGTTGGACACGTGGTAGTCGCTATGTTCCTACAGATGATTTGGTGGCGGCTTATGAGACCGTGGATGGGAGCCCTATTGATCCGGAAAATCCTTATGAGAACCGTGATCCTCGTTTAGCGTTCACGGTTGTGCTTCCGGGCTCTTATATTTTAGGACATCGTTTCCCTAGTTATTTGTATCCGGGGGGAGCTTTTAATCATGCGGGTAATCGATTGAAACATTTGAGTACTCGTAAGTACCGGATTCAGAACGAGGCGGATTTACCTCCCGCCGGCCAGTCTTATATTAACGATATTATCTTGCGATATGCGGATGTGCTATTGTCGAAAGCGGAAGCGATTATTGAATCTGGTGGAAATGTTTCGGAGGCGATCGCTATATTAAACCGGATCCGTACGGAACGAGATGACGTGAAAATTTCCCCATTGCCTTTGTCCTTATCTCGGGATGAGGCCCGTGAGAAACTAAGGCATGAAAGAAGAATAGAATTGGCGTTGGAAGGTCGTTACTGGTCGGATGTGAAGCGTTGGAAAATAGGAAAGGAGCTTTATCCGATGATTATAAAGGATCATGAAGGAAGCGTGATTGAGACAAAATTCCCGAACGGCTATTTGGAATACTATGATTTATTACCTATTCCTGATAGTGAGCGCTCTTTGAATCCAAATTTAGAGCAAAATCCGGGTTGGTGATTTAGAGAATATATTTATTAGAATTTAGATTATATAAAATGAATTATAAAGAGATCTTTGTTGCGGTTAATAGTGCCGCATTGATGTTGTCAACCGTAAGTTGTGACGCAAAAGAGGAAGCTGTTCCTAAGCCGAATATCATAATTTTATTAGCGGATGATTTGGGATATAATGATGTCTCTTGTTATCGAAATGAGAATTTTCCGCAGCAGTCGGATAGCTTTCCTACTTCCCAAACTCCGAATTTGGACTTATTGGCCCGGCAAGGTATTCGCTTTACGAATTTTTATTGTGGTGCGGCTGTTAGCTCTCCATCTCGTGCGGCTCTAATGACCGGTCGGAATTGTACTCGTACAGGGGTTTATAATTATCTGGAGCAAAACTCACCGATGCATTTGAGAGATAGTGAGGTTACTATAGCAGAAGTACTGAAACAAGCAGATTATGCGACGGGGCATTTTGGAAAGTGGCATTTAAGTTCGGGACGTCCGGATCAACCTTATCCCAATGATCAAGGTTTTGATTATAGTTTTTATGCCTTGAATAATTCAGTCCCGTCTCATCATAATCCCACGAACTTTTTCCGGAATGGAGAACCGCAAGGTGAGATCGAAGGTTATTCCTGTGATATTGTGGTAACGGAAGCACTCCAATGGCTAGACAAGAATAAACAGGAACCTTTCTTCTTAAATGTTTGGTTCAATGAGCCTCATTTTCCAATGGAGGCCCCGGAGGAGTTGAAGAAAAGGCATGCTATTAATCCTGAGTATTATGGGTGTATCGAAAATATGGATATAGCGATTGGTAAATTAATGAATTATCTAAAAGAACAGAATCTGGAAGATAATACGATTGTCATATTTGCTTCTGATAATGGTTCTCAGTGGGATTATTCTAATTTGCCATTTCGGGGAGAGAAACATTTTAATTATGAGGGAGGATTGCGAGTTCCATGTATTGTTAGATGGCATAAACATGTACCAACCGGTGTGATTAGTGAGTTTAACGGTTGTTTCACGGATATATTACCAACGTTAGCGTCTTTAGCGGATGCTCCGGTTCCTACAGATCGTGTTATTGATGGTATGGATATTTCTCCGGTGTTTTTGGGGAAAGCTGAAACGTTGGAAAGAGAAAACCCTTTGTTCTTTTTCCGGTATATTCATGATCCTATTTGTATGATACGTGAAGGCGACTGGTGTCTACTGGGATACGATGAGCCTCTACCATGGGCTTTTAGTTTGGATGAATTAGCGCTTGGTAAAGTGAAGCCTTGGTATTTGACAAAAGAACATATGGAGTTCGCCAAGAAGGTGTTTCCAAAATATTTTGAGTTATATAATTTGAGAGATGATCGTGAGGAACGAATAGATGTGGCAGATAAACATCCTGAAATTGTAGCGAGACTGAAATCAAAGATGTTGAAACTTAAGCAGGAAGTTGTAGCTGAAGGTGGAGATTGGTTTGCGGAAGACGTGGATGAAAGATGACAAAGTTGCTTGCGTGTCAAATGATATGAGAAAATAAGTCCTAATAACTTGTTTAAAATTCATAGTTATGATTTTCTTGAGACATAGTTATGTTTTGAGTATTTCATAACTATGTTTTTCCGGGTCATTTCAAAGGAAAAAAGTGCTCTTTTTTTGTTATTTCTATAAAGATATTTACCTTTGTCTCTATGTTAAGGATAATAACACATATTGAACGCTTATTGCTGACGCATGATTGTGTGATCTTGCCGAAGTTTGGTGGTTTCGTGCTGCAAATCTTGCCGGCGACGTATGAGGAAGAGGAACATTCGTTTCGGCCGATGCGTAAAGAGGTTATGTTCAATGTAACGCTACAGCATACAGACGGCTTGCTTTCCGAGTCGTATATGCAGACGTATGGCGTTGATTACCGGAAAGCTCAATTGATGCTGGAAGAGGATATCGAGGCTTTGAATGTTTCTTTGGAACAAGACAAGCGGATAACATTGGGGCGAATCGGGACTTTCTCTATAGGAGAGGAAGGGCAGACCATTTTTACGCCGGGCGATTCTGGGGTATTTAATGCGGATTCGTATGGTTTATCATCGTTTCATTTTCCGGTTTTGCGATCGTTGGAGGAAGAGCGGGAAGAGGTTGCCTTACTTACGGGTAAGAAAAAGAAAGATGTGTTCTATATCCCGGTTAGTCGTAAGTTGATTCGGGTTGTTGCGGCGTCAGCTGCTGCTGTCGCATTATTCTTTGTGGTTTCGACTCCGGTGAAAGAAGTAAACCTGTCCGCTTATACAGCTAGTTTTGTTCCTACGGAGATGATAAATTATAGGTTTGAGGAACCGATTTCTCAGCTGGAGGAAATTCAAGTATCCCAAGAGGACGAGATGGTAGCGGAGGTAACTCCCAAAATAGAAGCGACTAAGGAGACAGAGATTGCCAAAGCGGCTTCTGCTCCTGAGGTAAAGAAAGAGCTTGTTGCTCCCGCTCCGAAAGTGAAATCCGTGGCACCAAAGAAGATGTATCATATCGTGATAGCGAGTTTCCCGACAGAGGAGCAGGCGAATGAGTATATATCCGGTGTAGACCGTGCGCAATGTAAAAATGTAAGCAAGGTGGTTCGTGATGGTAAATATCGTATTTATGCGGATAAGTTTAATAACCGGGCGGATGCCGAGAGCTACATGGCGACACTTCGAAAAATAGAAAAGTATAAAGATGCTTGGCTGTTCATTAGCCGTTAATAAAAAAGCCTGATCTTTCGATCAGGCTTTTTTTATGACTTGTCGTCGTTTTGTGGCCGGGGCAGTCTTTTCTTCTTCAACCGTCCTGCCTTTCGTAAGGCTTGGTCCAGAATGTACTGGATTTGGCCATTGGTGCTGCGAAATTCGTCCGCAGCCCAAGCTTCGATAGCTTCCATCATATCAGCGTCCACCCGCAGGATGAAGCTTTTGACAGTATTATCTTTTTTGGCCATATACTAGTATTAATATTAAATTCTTACATTAATGATGTAGAGTCCCGGTATTTACGACAGGTTGCGCTGCCTCGTCAGCACAAAGGACAACCAACAGATTACTGACCATTGCGGCCTTTCGTTCCTCATCCAGTTCCACAATATTGTCTTTATCCAGTTTGTTCAAGGCGAGTTGAACCATGCTAACCGCTCCTTCCACGATCCGTTCTCTGGCGGCGATAATTGCTTCCGCTTGCTGGCGGCGTAACATGACTCCGGCGATCTCGGAAGCATACGCTAAGTAATTGATACGGGCTTCCAATACCTCAATACCTGCTATCGCCAGACGGCTGTTTAATTCCTCCTCCAGCTTTTGAGCGACCTCCCCGTCATCGGACCGTAAGGTCACGGGATCTTTGCTCTCGTTATAATCATAGGCATACATGCCAGCGATCTTACGGATGGCGGCATCACTTTGTATCTGCACGAAATTCTCATAATTCTGCATTCGTTGGGATAATTCAGAGGATTCTCCCATTGATATGAATGATTTATTCGAAGAGATACTAATGGACGAAGAATCGATGTCGAACATCGCTCTATAAGTATCCTTGACTTTCCATACCATCACGGCCCCGATCATAACAGGATTACCGACCTTATCGTTAACCTTGATAGGAGGGACATCTAAGTTACGGGCACGTAACGTGATTTTCTTTTTGCTGTAAAGTGGATTGACCCAGAAAAATCCGTTATCAGTAATTGTCCCTTTATATTTTCCGAAAAAGAGCATTACTCGGGCATTGTTGGGCTCGATTTCCATGAATCCCAATAAACAAACCACTAACAGGCAGAGTCCGACGATGCCGGTGATTACGCTCCAAGTCCCGTTGGTGCCTGCGATTAAATAGCAGCAGAGACCCGATAGAGCCAATAGGAGAAAAAGAGCAATAAACCCCGAGATTCTCAGTCCGTTGAATGTCTTTTCGGTTGCTTTCATGATGATTTGTTTTTGATATTAATTTGATATCACAAAATAAGTGATTTTTATGGAGACTGCCAAATATTTTGAGGGATATTATTAGAGTGATCTGTAAATATTTTCATAGCTTTGTCTCATCTAAAAATTATATACTTGGACTTTCAGTTAGACACGAACAATAAGGAGTTTCAGGATGCCTTGCAACTGATCACCCACACTCGCCAGTCTGTTTTCCTGACAGGGAAAGCAGGGACCGGCAAGTCTACTTTTTTGAAGTATATTTGCAATCATACGAAGAAAAAGTATGTGGTGCTGGCTCCTACCGGAATAGCGGCCATAAATGCGGGCGGCGTTACCTTGCATTCCTTTTTCAAGCTCCCTTTTCGGCCGATGTTGCCGGATGATCCGGATTTAAGTTTGTCTCATGGTCGTATCTTTGAGTTTTTTAAGTATCCGAAGGAGAAACGGAAAATTATCGCGGAGGTCGATTTGATCATCATTGACGAGATATCGATGGTGAGGGCGGATATTATTGATTGTGTAGATCGTATCTTGAGGGTCTATTCCGGTAATATGCGATTGCCTTTTGGCGGAAAGCAGCTATTGTTCGTGGGAGATGTCTTCCAGTTGGAACCGGTTGTTCCGTCGGATCAAAAAGAGATATTGAGTTTGTTCTATGCGAGCCCTTTCTTTTTCTCGGCTCGTGTGTTCAAGGACATTAATTTAGTGCCGATCGAGTTGCAAAAAGTGTATCGCCAGACCGATTCTGTTTTTATCAATATATTGGATCGGATTCGTAATAATGCCGCTAGAAAACAGGAGTTGGATACGTTGAACGGTCGTTATTTTCCGTCTTTCGAGCCTCAGAATGAGGATATGTATATCACGTTGGCCACTCGCCGGGATCAGGTTGATTTTATCAATGAGAAGAAGTTGGCCGAGCTTCCCGGAGAAGAGTACGTCTCCGTGGGAAAGATCGAGGGGGATTTTCCAGAATCCTCACTACCTACCCAGCTGAATTTATCCATCAAGGAACAGGCGCAGGTTATTTTTATCGATAATGATTATGAGCGTCGTTGGGTGAACGGGACGATCGGTATGGTATCGGGTATCGATGAGAATGGAAATGTTTATGTCTTGCTGGAGAGCGGTGTAGAACATTTGGTCGAACCTACCTCATGGCGAAATTATAAATACAAATATAACGAGAAAGAGAAACGGATCGAGGAAGAGATTGTCGGTACGTTCGAACAATTGCCGATTCGTTTGGCTTGGGCGATCACGGTGCATAAGAGTCAAGGCTTGACTTTTAGCCGGGTGGTAGTTGATTTGACCGGAGGGGTATTTGCCGGGGGACAAACCTATGTGGCGTTGAGTCGTTGTACTTCATTGGAAGGATTGGTGCTAAAAAGCAAGATCTCTTCCCGGGATATCTTTATCCGGAAAGAGATCGTAGAATTCAGCCAAATATTCAATAACCAAGCATTAATAGAGAAAAGTATCAAAGAGAGCGAGGCGGAATTGCAATATGGTCGGGCGGCTCAGGGTTTTCGGCAGGGTAATATGAAAGAGGCGGTCGAGGCTTTTGCCGCCGCCGTATCTAAACGGAATGAATTGGATAATCCGATGGTACAACGGCTGCTTCGTTTGAAATTGCAAGCCTTGAATAGTCAAAAGGCACAGATTAAGGCTCTGAGGGAAGAATTGCATTCGCTTCGTGAGACCCAGAAAGAGTATGCACATGAATATTACTTGATGGGTAACGAGTGCATAACGAAGGCCCATGACGCGAATGCCGCTATTCGTTGTTTTGATAAAGCCTTGAATTTGAATCCGAATTATGTGGAAGCTTGGGTACGCAAAGGGGTTACTTTATTGGATATAGGTGAGGACTACGACGCTCAGGTTTGTTTAAACAAAGCGGTAAAATTAAGTCCGAAATCTTTTAAGGCCCGCTATAACCGTGGAAAATGCCTATTGAAGCTCAAATATTACGATGAAGCTATTCTGGATTTCCAGCAGGCGGTAAGTATCAAACCTAAACATGCGGCTTCCCACGAATATCTGGCGGAGGGTTTCCGGGCGATCGGAGAGGACGAATTAGCCCAGCGGCATCAAGATATAGCGGATGCCTTGCGAGGGGGAGAGGATATATGATGAAATAGAAAAGGCGAGAAAATTTATTTCCCGCCTTTTTTATGGAGTTATATCTCTTGATTAATTAAAGATGTAACGGATACCAACCTGCATTTTCCAGCATTCAGTATAGATACGGTTATAAGAATAAGTCTCAGTCGGATATTCACCATTGATCTTATACATGGAGAAAATTGGAGTCTTGTTATCATCCATGCCTTCATATTTCAAGATACGGCAACCGTTGGAAGAAGATGCGTTCTTCATTACACCCCATTTCGAGTTGATCATATTACCGATATTCATGAAATCAAGGCTCAATTGGAAATGATGTTCGGTTTTACCTGCCTTGAATGAGAAATCTTCCGTGATACGAAGGTCGAAACGATGTACCCAAGGTGCACGTGCGGCATAAGCCTCAGCGTATTCTCCCTTGTGATTCTTTAAATAAGAATCTTGGTCTACGAAGTTCCAGAAAGCGGTTCTATCTGCTTCATTCTTGAATTTGATTTCACTATCATCTTTCGGGATATACATCATATCATTATTGATACCGTCACCATTCATATCATTTGTATAAGCGAAGCTATATCCGGAAGCGGAATAACCGGAATAGAACAGATTTAAGCTTGTTTTTCTGAGCAGACCTTTATGGCGGAAGGGCAGATTATAATTGACCGCTGCGATTACCTTGTCGGGCACTACATACCGTGAACGTTGTACGGTCGCGAAATTCGGTCCGTCTATCGTTAACATTCCCTGCCATGTAGATACAGGGTCGCTACCCGGAAGACCGGAAATTTCTTTGGATTCCGTGTGCGTATAAGCCAACATCATGTTCAAATCCTCTACGGGTTGAGCGTTAATCGTAACATTGGCGGTATAACCATGTCCTTTGGATGTGTTAGTTAATACAACCGCATTCTTACCGGATACATACGTATAATCAGATGGATAAATCAAACGGTTATCCGCTCCGTTAAAATGTTCCCAATTTGACGGGTCCTTGATGTTGATATTCTCAAGGGTTACGGCATTGATGTTCTTGTTATAGATGAACTCGCCGGTTACGGATAATGGGAAGGAAGTAGGGAGCTGATAATCTACAGCCAAGGAGGTTTTCCATATTTGTGGCATCTTGAAGTTGTCCTTTACGCCAGAGATCTTAGAACCGGCAACCGGATTCTCTATCGTGGTAGGAAGGCCGAATTTCTTGATCGCATCATCTACATTCGTAATCATGCCGCCAGCCAATTGATCCAGACGGGAATCATGACTTACCGCAATTCCATTCTCATATTTTGTGCCGAATACTACGGCATTTTGTACCATATTCGAGTTTGTCGGCATATTCGTAAAGAATACCAAGGGTAAACGTCCGGTAAATATACCTGTACCACCACGTACTTTTAAGGAATTATCCTTGAACACATCCCAAACGAAACCTACACGAGGGGATATTTGCATTCTAGACTTAGGCCATTTGCCGGTGTCGATATGTTTGCCTCCGAAATCAAGATCGTAGATTGCGTCGTTTCTTTGAAGATCGCTATTGTCGAAAATTAAATCATCGAAACGTATACCATAAGTTAACTTCACGTTCGGGCGAATGTTCCACTCATCCTGTGCGTAGAATCCGATCTGGTTAAAAGTAACCTGAGCTTTCGGGTCGGAAACACCGTTGTAACCGTATGTCCATGCGAACGTTTCAGGAGCGGCACCGTTCAAGAAATCATCTAAGCTGCTGTAACGATAATATCCCGTGCCGTTGCGCATATAAGCATTGCTAGCAAGTTGGTGCTCGAAACTGATACCAGCTGTGATCTTATGGTCGCCGGCAAAGTAAGTGAAGTTATCGATAACACTTGTGATCTTGTTCTTCACGCCGTTGTTGTAAGTAAATAATTCATATCCGGCACTCATATAAGGCTCCATAATTTGGTTACCTTCCGCATCTTTACCTGCCAAGATATCAATGAAGGGGAAAGGGGAAGAGTTGGTTCCGCGCATATCCTCGATATCCGTATAAGTGAAAAGTAACTGATTGGAAATCTTATCAGAGAAGCGACTGTTCAAATCAGCGGATACGGAAGACACTTTATTGTCTTGGGAATACATGCTGTTAGCAAAAGACATGGATTGGTAACCTACACGGCTTGTATTATACAGACGAGAGCCGGAACCACCATCCATAGAGTTAGCGTTAGGAGCGTTCCATGCGGTATTCTTTGTATAGTTGTACCGTACGCTCAATTTATGGCCATTCGTGATATTCCAGTCGATACGACCTAGCAATTTCAAATTCTTTTCGTCTGCGGGGAAGTTCGTGGCTGATCCTGTATCATAACCATATTTATCTCTTAAGAAATCGGATACCTTTTGCATGTCGGAGAGTGTAGTGCGAGATATGTAGTTATTCTCGTCCGGTTGCTCTCCTTCAGTACGAGCTCTCCATTTGATCACTTGTTGCGGTTGTTTTTCCACTTCTACATTGGCGAAGAAGAATAATTTATTCTTGATGATCGGACCGCCGAACGTAGCTCCGTAAATCGTTTTGGATTCCTTAGCACGTGCGCCCAAGTCTTCTCCATCGATTGAGTTTCCTCGCATATTCTGGTTCTGGAAGTAAGTGTAAGCGGAACCTTTGAATGTGTTTGTACCGGATTTGGTGATAGCGTTGATACCGCCACCAATGAAGTTTGTCTGGCGGACATCGAACGGGGCGATTACCACTTGTACTTCCTCGATAGCGTCCATAGAGATCGGGTTACCGCCTCCGGGAAGATTATCCGAAAGGCCGAAGTTGTTATTAAAGTTCGCTCCATCTACCGTAAAGTTCGTGGAACGGCCATCGCCACCGGCAAAACTCATGTCGGAGGCATAAGGAGAAAGGCGTGCGATATCGGAGATACTACGGTTAATGGTGGGTAAAGAGGTGATCTGTGACGAGGAGATATTGGTTGTCGCACCCGTCTTTTCCGTATTGAACTTCGTTTTCGCCGCTGTGATTACGATCTCGTCCAAGGTCTCGGAAGATTCTTTCAACTTAACATTCAAGTTGTAGTTCTCTCCCAATTGCAGGGTAATGCCGGAATAAACGGCAGATTGATAACCAACGTAAGAGATCGTAACTTTGTATGGACCTCCTGTACGCATACCTTGTAAGGAAAAGCGTCCGTCAACGTTTGTGATCGTACCATAATTTGTCCCAGAAGGTTCGTGAACCGCCAAAACGGTCGCACCAATAACGGGTTCATCTTGAAACATAACTGTTCCACTCATACTGGCTGTTGTTACCTGCGCTTGTGTCGGGATGACAAACAAGAAACTCAGTACAGCTAAAAGGAATAGCGTCTGTAAATGTCTGCTCATAATTTAAAATAGTTAATGTAATAAAAACTTTCGCAAAGTTATGGGTTATTTTTTAATATCATTGTATGTTTCTTATTTAATACTTGTTTCATATTCATGAAGTTGCTGTGACGGGGCGGAATTGAGTAATGTCCTTATTCGGAGATGGATGGCTTGTATTGGCAAAACAAGAGGGTTCTTTATGAAATTTTTAATTTGATGATTCTTAACTAACATTCCCTGTTGGGCGGTGATTTAAAAGAATTATAGACGCTTTTCCTGCATATTGTTGGATTATGGATGTGGTTGGTTGAAAATAATAATCTGGAGATCTGTGTGAGGAATGTTAATGCTATGAATATTATATATAGTTTGTGACAAAAAGAGATATCTAATCCCTATCTTTGCGGCGATATACAAAAATGTTATAATTATTTTAAATATAAATACTTCTTGTATGAGGAAAACTTATCTACTTTTAACGTTACTTTTGTTGTGCGTGGGAATATCCATACATGCTCAGGTGACGACGGCGAGTATGAGTGGTAAAGTCACGGATACATCATCGGAAGCGATGATCGGAGTGAATATCAAGGCTACGCATACGCCAACGGGTACCGAATACTACACGATTACCCAGCCGAATGGTTCTTATTCTTTTAACAACCTTCGTATCGGAGGCCCTTATGTGGTAGAGTTCTCTTATATTGGATACAATACGGAGAGCCGGACAGGAATAAACTTGGTTTTGGGTGAGGATCTGAAACTGAATGTAGTAATGCGGGAAGATACCCAAGCTCTCGACGAGGTAGTCGTGGTTGCGGATAAGAACCCCATTATTTCAGGAAGTCGTACAGGTGCGCAGGAAATCATCACTCGTGAGAAGATGGATAAGCTGCCTACGATTAACCGTTCTTTGGATGATTTCGTGAAATTAACCCCGATGAGTAGCGGTAAGAATTTTGGCGGTGTCTCTTACCGTTTTAATAATGTAACGGTGGA
Source organism: Parabacteroides distasonis ATCC 8503 (assembly GCF_000012845.1). Lineage (NCBI taxonomy): Bacteria > Pseudomonadati > Bacteroidota > Bacteroidia > Bacteroidales > Tannerellaceae > Parabacteroides > Parabacteroides distasonis. The sequence goes on along the minus strand of NC_009615.1, from coordinate 2,708,058 downwards.
CGGTGCCTCCTTTAATAACTCGTTTGGTCTGGCTTCTGCTCTTGGAGCTTCCGGTACGGAACCGATTTCTTTGGAGGCGCTCGAGCAGGTACAGGTGATGATCGCTCCTTTTGATGTTCGAAATGGAGGATTCACGGGTGCGGGTATTAACTCCGTAACGAAATCCGGTTCGAATGAGTTTCATGCTTCTGTATATATGTACACGAAGAGTCCGTCTATGATGGGATATCGTGTGAAGGATGAGACGATTGGTGTTTCAGAGTTCTCTAATCACCAATACGGTATCAGTTTATCCGGTCCGATCATTAAGAATAAGTTATTCTTCTTCATCAATGGTGAGATGGATCGTCAGGAGGAACCGATTTCTTATACGACCGCTAATTCTGCGGCGGATGCGACAGTCTTGCAGGGTTTATCTGATTTCTTAGGTGATGAGCTTGGGTATAATCCGGGTAAATTCGACGTGAATAAGACAAATACTCAAGCGGATCGAATCACGGCTCGTTTAGACTGGAATATCAACTCAAATAATGTGTTGAGCTTAAAATATTATTATTTGAAATCGTTTAATACGAATAACCCTTCTACTTCCGGTGCGCCGAATAACGGACGTGGACCGAATGCGTTCGCTATTCCGTTCTCTTCTTCTTTCTACCGGACGAATAATAACTTCAATATTTGGATGGCTGACTTGAATACGACCATTAATGACCGTATGTCTAATTATTTGAAGATCGGTTATTCCCGTTTGCGTGATTATCGCGATATGGATGGTGGTTACTTCCCGCAAGTGGATATCTTGGATGGTGATAACAATGCTTATACGACTTTCGGAACCGAGGCAAACTCCTATAATAACCAGTTGAACAGTGATATCTGGCAGATACAGGATAACTTCTTGATGAATTTTGGCAAACATCAGATTACGGTTGGAACGCAAAGTGACTATCGCGCCTTTAAGAATGGTTTCGCTCAAAACTATCCGGGTTCTTGGGTATTTAACTCTGTCGATGATTTTAAGTTCAACGTATTGGCTACAAAACAATACATGGCCGCTCATAACGGAAGTGTACAAGGATTTGATATCCGTGAGTTTAATCCGAAAGATTTTGGATTTGGTTCCAATGTGACAGGTATTACGAATTCTTCTTCTACGGGGTACCAGTACTATGCGCAAAGATATTCGATGACGGATGATTTTCCATTCGCCGAGATAAATGTATTCCAGTTAGGTTTGTATGCCCAAGATAAGTGGACGGTAAGTGATAAATTGAACTTGACGTTAGGTTTACGTATTGATGTTCCGTTCTTTATGACTGATTTGCAGTCGAATGATAAAGTCGCCGCCGAGACCTATCGGGATGGCATCAAGATCGATGTTTCTAAATATCCGAACGCCAAACCTCAGTTCTCTCCTCGATTCGGTTTTAACTACAAACCGTTTGACGATGAGAATGGAAGTTTGCAGATCCGTGGTGGTACGGGACTCTTCACGGGTACTCCACCTTATGTATGGATCAGTAATCAAGCCGGCAACAATGGCGTTTTGTTTGGTGACTTGAATGTCCGGGTGGTAAAGGACAAGAATGACAATATCATTAGCGATGGCAGACCTTCGCTAGGTTTTACCGGAAATATGGATACTTATAAACCGGCTGAAGGTAGCGCTACCCGTTCGGATATAGCGATTACGGATCCGGACTTTAAATATCCGAGCTTATGGAAAAGTAATATCGCTGCCGATTATAAGTTTGGTGATGGCTGGGTAGCTACCGTAGAGTTGCTGTATTCAAAAGACATTAACGCTATTTATCATGACAATATCGGATTGTATCGGACCGAGCAATTTGTAAATGACGGTGGAGCGGGTAACGCACGTCCATATTATAATGGCTATTATAGCGATAGGGAAGGAAATCAAAAGGCCGCAAATCATGTCGTGATGCTGCGTAATACCAGCAAAGGACATTCGCTTTATACGACCTTCCAGTTGCAGAAAAACTTTGTTGATGGAATCTTGAAGGGATTGTATTTGAATGGATCTTACTCTTTCGGGCAGTCTAGAGGTGTAACAGACGGAACATCGTCTGTGGCGACTTCCGCTTGGAAGTACCGTGCGGCCTTGGACGGAAATGCGGAAGAAGTAGGTTATACGGCAGGTTCTTTTGATGGTCGTTTGTTATTGTCCGCTTCTTATACGGCTAACTGGAGTAAATATGCGGCAACAAGTTTTGGTTTGATCTATCAGCGTTATCGTCCGTTCCGTTATTCTTATTGTTATAATGGTGACGCAAATGGCGATTCTCAGTTCTCCAATGACTTGATGTATATCCCCGCGAATTTTGACGAGGTAAAAGATCATTTGTTACCGGGCGATTTCGATAGCCAAGAAGATGCATGGAAAGCGATGAATGCCTTTATCGAGCAAGATCCTTATTTGAGCAAACATAGAGGTGAGTATGCCGAACGTAACGGTGCTGTCGCTCCGTTTGCGAATCAGTTGGATTTGAGTGTTTCTCATGATATAAAGATTTACCAGAAGAATGGTCGTTCACATACCTTGCGCTTTAGTTTCAATATCGCCAACTTCTTGAATTTGTTGAATCGTAACTGGGGTGTGGTACAAACAACCGTTTTGGGTAATCAGCAATATCAGTTCTTGACGATCCCGAAAGGACAAGGCCCGAGTGCGGCGAACAACTATACGTTGAAGTATACGATGGCGAAAGATTTGGACGAAACCTTCAAGGATAATTTGAACGATGTGTCTCGTTGGCAAATGCAATTCGGTATCAAGTATATCTTCTAAAAAAAATCTTTCATTAGATAAAATTTAATAATTAGAAGAGGTTCACTATCTTTGTGGACCTCTTTTTTAATTTAATGATATGTGGAATAATCGTATTGAGTTCTTACTCGTTAGTTTCTTTTGTATTTGTTCATTGGCTTTTACCGGTTGCCAAACGAAAAAACAATCGGATCGTTATGTCGTAGTTTTATCAATGGACGGTTTCCGCTCTGATTATCCCTCACGTGCTCATACTCCGACGTTGGATTCTTTGGCGAATGTAGGGGTTCGCTCCACGTTTCGCCCATGTTATCCCAGCGTGACTTTCCCGAATCATTATAGCATGGCTACCGGATTGCATCCGGATCACCATGGTTTGGTAAATAATTTCTTTTATGACGCGGAGCTTGATAGCTCATACCGTATGGGAAACCTGGATCCGCGATTTTATGGTGGAGAACCTATTTGGAATACGGCGGAACGCCAAGGGGTTCGTACCGCTTCCTTCTATTGGGTCGGTAGCGAGGTGCCTTTGGCGAGTGGCCAGCCTTCAATATGGAAGCCGTTTGATAAATCGGTTTCTTTTTCAGATCGTGCTGATTCCGTGATCTCTTGGCTGAAGTTGCCGGAAGATATACGTCCTCATTTGATTATGTGGTATATGGAAGAGCCGGATGCGATAGGTCATTCCGCTACCCCGGATTCCTCGGCAACCTTGGATGTGGTAGAGAACTTGGATAAAGTCTTGAATCATTTCTTCACGGAAGCCCGTAAGCTGGATATTTTCGATAAGATCGATTTTATCGTTCTCTCGGATCATGGAATGGCCACCTATTATCCCGAGAGATATGTGAACTTGAATGATTATCTACCCCGGGATAGTTTCGATTATGTCTTTGATGGCGTTCCTACATTATTATATCCGAAGAAAACCTATGTGGATACTGCCTATGCGATTTTACAGAAAGTGCCGAATATAACCGTATGGAAGAAAAACGAGATCCCAGAGAAATTGGTTTACGGAAAGAATCCTCGAGTTAGTGATCTGGTTGTTTCTCCACATATTGGAACGTATGTGCAATTCCGCGAGAAATCATCTCCCCGTTATGCGGCGACACATGGTTACGATAATTTTACACCGGAGATGGAGGCTATATTCTATGCGGCAGGTCCCTCGTTCAAGAAACACGTAGAGGTTCCGCAAATGGCGAACGTGAACCTCTATTTGATGATCGCACGCTTATTGAATATACAGCCCGCCCCGAATGATGGAGATAGCGCTGTCGTTCAGCGGTTATTTAAATGATAGGACTTCGCGCTACTTTCTAAATGGAGATTTACTGCACGGGCCTTGCAGTACTACTGTAAAGCCGGTTGCAGTAATTGATGCCTTATTGATGTTCGCATGTCATCTTACGCATGAAAGCGAGACTGCCTTTAGCTAGCTCATCTGCGTTGTATTTAGATGGACGCCAAAGAGATACGGCTACCGCCATGCCGGGAACGGAATTGGAGAAATTCTCCAGAACTAAGTTTCCATTGAAATCGATTTCTTGTAGTCCCCGGAACAAATCATCCCAGCGTACGTTTCCTTCACCCAGCATTCCCCGGTCGCTTTCAGTCATGTGAATATGGCGAAGTCGGCTGCCTGCGGCGATAACCGGTTCATAGAAACTAGTCTCTTCTATATTCATATGGAAAGTATCCAGATGCAAAGATAAATTCGGAGCGTCTACGCATTTGATAAAGCGCAAGACTTCCTCCGCGGAGGTACACATATAGCTTTCATAGCGATTGATCGGCTCTATACCGATCGTGATTCCGGATCGGCCGGCGTATTCGGCAACCTCCGCCCATACCTCACAAAGCGTATTCTCTTCTTCCCGTGTTCGCTGTTTGCCGGAGAAGACCCCGATGCCGGAATGTAAGACCCCTCCCAAGTAATCAACCTCCAGTTCGCTCGCTTTATCCAGCGCCGCCTTGATCAGGCGAGTCGCTTCCTTGGGATAAAAAGGAATATGCGCTTCTTGGGGAAGGTTGAGAGAACAAGTCGCCTTCAATCCGTGTTGTTTCAATTGTCGCTTTACGGTTGGAGCGTCGAACTCCATGGAAGGAGGCAATAAGATTTCCAGTAAATCAAAACCGGCGGCAGATGCTTGCTGGATGGCGAAAAGACCGCCTTCTGGTGTCCACATAGGTGGTATCCAAGAAAGGATGGAAGCTCCGAAAGTAGGATTCATAATCGTATTGTTTTTATTCGTTAGGGTTACAAAGTAAGTACTTTTTTGAAGATTTCATTGCGAAGAAAGTGAAATCCTTCGCAATGAAATATCATAAATGTCATTTAAAAATAAAAGTTGGTACCCGGACAGAAGATAGGGTGGCTGCTGGTGTTATCAATTTCAATCTTATTTTCTCTAGCGAGCCAACCGATAGCGGACCATAGATCCGCATCTGTTAGAGCGGATTTTGCTCTCAACGCCTCAAAACTCCAATGTTGGCCATCTGAAAGCAAATTCCAGATAGCTCCTGCATTTAATCCGATCGATCCTTTTGTCATGATAAAATCTGTTTTTATGTTTATGGTATATAGTGCTTATATTGTTATAACAGATAATATCCGGTAAAAGTATGTTGCGTTGAGATAAATAATCTAAAAAACAAAAATCTCTTGATGCGTTGAATTTTATTCCTTGAAGTCAGCGAATATGGATTCATCGTATACATTGTGTTCCTTTTTATCGTGGAATGGATACCATACTTGGGCAAAGAACGGATTTCCTTTAGCGATCTCGTCGTAATTCCAAGGGAGCGGTAAACATTCCGGGCACCAATGGCCTCCTAATAATACTAATGTGGGAGAGGCCTTAAAACGGTGACCGAATTGGCATTCCCAATCGAGCGGAGTCGATAAGTCTCCTTTTGTCATGGCCGGGGACAAGCATTTTCCTCCCCTGAATTCTGCGGCTTTACGCATATCCTCGATATCCCATTCCGACTTCGGCTTACTTTCATCATAACCATGATCCAGAAAGACGGGTGTTTCGGAGGGGCGTTTTGTCCGGATCTTATCCCAACCCGGGATTGCTTGCCAATCCTCATACGAGCCAAAATAGGCGGATATACGATCTTGGTGTCTGTTCTTGATCCAGTTACGGGTTCCCAGTCCCGGCTTTTTAGCGATGGCTCCCATACCCAGTTTTATGAAGATAGGAGGGACGATCTTTGCTAGGTGGAAATACCAAGGGACTTGGCTGGCCATCCATTTAAAATAATCGTCGCAAGTTTGGTTACTGCGGAAATGCAGATATCCTTCTAATAGATCTGAATCGGTATACCATTGTCCGTGGAAATTACGGATAGCGAACCAGTTCGGTTCGAATATTTTCTCCGGGGCGGGACAGCCGATCGCTTTTAACAATTTACTCTCAAACTCATAATTCGTCAGGCGGAAAGATGGGCCGCTACTAATGTTATAGAAACGGTTCCAAAACTCATCCGGCACCTCTTCCTCGCATACATTCGCTAGTAAGCGACCGGAATCCTCGGCGGTAGCCCATTCCAGCACGCCGTCTAGCGGTACGTGGAATGTGATTGGGTCCGAACCCTTGAATAATAATTCGGGGCATAAGATACCGGTTTGGCGAAGGCACGCCCAATGTTTAATACCCGACTCCACGAAAATACGTTCGGCTATTGTCTTTGAGATGGCATAATGATCATAGACACTTATATTGATCGGATCTCCCGTACGTCCCCAATGAACCGGTGCGTTACGGTGGCCGGTTTGCGCCACGGAGCCGATATAGACTACCTTGATCTGATCTGCGTTCGGTTGCGCTTTTACGGCATCCACGATGTGTTGAGCGGCGGTCGTGTTTACTTTCAAGGTCTTTTTAGGGAAATAATCCGCCGCCGGCGAAACCATTCCACCTACGTGTAATACGTAGTCCGCCCCCGTTACTCCATTTAAGACATCTTGATAACTCGTCAAGTCTCCCCAAACGATACGGATCCCTTGCATAGCCTCATAGGTGGCCAACTTCTCTTTATTGATTTTGCTCGGACGAGCCAAGAGTGTTATATTAAAACGATCTAGCCGTTTGGACAACTCGACCAATCCGGCATGGCCCATCGTCCCGGTGGCTCCGGTCAGAAAGACGGTCTTTTTACTTTTCATGATATAATTTAAGTGTATAATAAAAATCTTAGGATACTATCGGGTAGCGAAGGTATATAAAAAAAAGCTCCCAACCAATAGGTTGAGAGCTTTTGTAGTGGATACGAGAATCGAACTCGTATTACATGCGTGAGAGGCATGTGTCCTAACCGTTAGACGAATCCACCATTTAGATGTCATTGTTTTTGTTTGACGATGCAAAGGTAGATATATTTTTTAATTCTGCAATAGTTGGACTGAGTTTTTTTGAAGAAAAAGTGTGTTTTTTATCAAAATGCCAAGAAAACGGGGAGAATACCACTAAAAGGCGTTAAAAGTAGTTGCGATTTCATTGTTTTTTCATTGTCGGTACTGTTTATTTATTCTACCTTTGCCATCTGTAATTGAACAAAATAGTATTGAACATTACTAATACCAGTTTAATAAACAACTAATATTATGGCAGAACTTAAAGAAAAACTTTTCTCAGAATTCGCACCTGTGTCTACTGAAGAGTGGATGGCGAAGATAACGGCCGACCTGAAAGGGGTACCGTTTGAGAAAAAGCTTGTTTGGAAGACAGGCGAAGGATTTAATGTAAATCCTTTCTATCGTGCAGAAGACATCGAGGGTTTAAAGACTACAGAGTCTCTTCCCGGTGAATTCCCTTATGTTCGTGGAACGAAGAAAGACAACGATTGGAAGGTACGCCAGAACATTGAAGTTTGCTGCTTCAAGGGTGCTAACGAGAAAGCACTAGACCTTTTGACGAAAGGTGTTACTTCTCTTGGGTTCATCATCAAAGGTGATGAGGTGAACGAGGAGAACATAGCTACTTTATTAGAGGGTATTTGTCCGGCTTCCGTAGAATTGAACTTCAACACTTGCAACTGCAAAGCGGAGAAGTTGATCGGTATCTTGGCTGACTACTTCAAAGGCAAGGGTGTCGACGCAGAGAAGTGCTACGGTTCTGTAAACTATGACGCTTTCAAGAAACCTTTAGTAAAAGGTAAAGAAAACAGTGAGTGGGTAGAAGGTGCCGCAGCTGTGCTCAAAGCTGGACAGGCTTTGCCTAACTACCGTGTATTGGCTGTAAATGCGTTCCTTTTCAACAATGCTGGCGCTTACATTTCTCAGGAATTAGGTTACGCCTTGGCTTGGGGTAACGAATTGATGGCAAAACTAACCGAGGCTGGTTTCACCGCTGACGAGGTTGCCAAGAAGATCAAATTCAATTTTGGTATCAGCTCTAACTACTTCATGGAAATCGCTAAGTTCCGTGCGGCTCGTTGGTTGTGGGCCGAGATCGTAGCCGCTTATAAGCCGGCCTGCGAATGCGCTTGCAAGATGGTTGCTCACGCACAGACTTCAGAGTGGAACATGACGGTTTACGATGCTCACGTAAACTTGCTTCGTTCTCAAACTGAGGCTATGTCTGCCGCTCTTGCTGGCGTAGACTCTATCACGGTTCGCCCGTTTGATAAGATTTACCAGACTCCGGACGATTTCTCCGAGCGTATCGCACGTAACCAACAATTATTATTGAAGGAAGAGTGCCACTTGGATAAGGTCGTTGACCCGTCTGCCGGTTCTTATTATGTAGAGGTATTGACGAATTCCTTGGCCGATGTCGCTTGGAAGTTGTTCTTGGAGGTTGAGGAAAAAGGAGGATTCTCCGTTGCCGTGAACGCAGGTGAGATCCAAAATGCCGTTAACGCTTCGAATGTAGTTCGTAAGAAAGCGGTTGCTACCCGTCGTGAGATCCTGTTGGGTTCTAACCAGTATCCTAACTTCACGGAAGTAGCTGCCGATAAGATTCAGGAAAAAGGTTCTTGCTGTTGTGGCGGTGGTCATTGCGGCGAGGCAACGATCCCGGCTCTTGATTTCTCTCGCGGCGCTTCCGAATTCGAGGCTTTGCGTATGGCGACAGAGAAGAGTGGCAAGACTCCGAAGGTATTCATGTTGACGATCGGTAACTTGGCGATGCGTTTGGCTCGTTCACAGTTCTCCGCTAACTTCTTCGCTTGTGCCGGATATAAGATAATTGATAACTTAGGCTTCGATACGGTTGAGGCTGGTGTTGAGGCTGCAGTCAAGGCGGGTGCTGAGATAGTGGTTCTTTGCTCTAGTGATGACGAGTATGCTGAATTCGCTCCTGCTGCTTACAAGGCTTTGGCCGGACGTGCCGAATTCGTTGTAGCCGGAGCTCCTGCTTGCGCGGACGACTTGAAGGCTCAAGGTATCGACCAGTTCGTAAATGTAAAGAGCAATGTGCTTGAGACATTGAAAGCATTCAACGCTAAATTAGGAATCGCTTAAGTATAAACAATTATGAGACCAAATTTTAAAAACATAGATATAAAGAATGCCGGATTCGCAGCTACAAACGCTGCCGAATGGGCAAAAGCCAATGGTATCGAGCCCAATTGGAAAACACCCGAGCATATCGAGGTGAAACCTGTATATACAAAAGAAGACTTGGAGGGTATGGAGCACTTGAACTATGCTTCCGGTCTGCCTCCTTATCTACGTGGCCCGTACAGCGGTATGTACGCTATGCGTCCTTGGACAATCCGTCAGTACGCGGGTTTCTCTACCGCTGAGGAGTCTAACGCTTTCTATCGCCGTAACTTGGCTTCCGGTCAGAAAGGTTTGTCCGTTGCGTTCGACCTTCCGACTCACCGTGGTTACGATGCCGACAACGAACGTGTGGTTGGTGATGTAGGTAAAGCGGGTGTATCTATCTGTTCCTTGGAGAACATGAAAGTGTTGTTCGATGGTATTCCTTTGAACAAGATGTCTGTTTCCATGACCATGAATGGTGGTGTGCTTCCGGTATTGGCATTCTATATCAACGCAGGTTTGGAGCAAGGTGCTAAGTTGGAGGAAATGGCCGGTACGATCCAGAACGATATATTGAAAGAGTTCATGGTACGTAATACCTATATTTACCCGCCTGAGTTCTCCATGAAGATTATCGCTGATATCTTCGAGTATACCTCTCAGAAGATGCCGAAGTTCAACTCTATCTCTATCTCCGGTTATCATATGCAGGAGGCTGGTGCTACGGCTGATATCGAGATGGCTTATACGTTGTGCGACGGTATGGAATATCTTCGTGCCGGTATCAACGCCGGTATCGATGTGGATGCGTTCGCTCCCCGTTTGTCATTCTTCTGGGCTATCGGTGTAAATCACTTCATGGAGATCGCCAAGATGCGTGCGGCTCGTATGTTGTGGGCGAAGATCGTGAAGAGCTTCGGCGCTAAGAACCCGAAATCATTGGCATTGCGTACACATAGCCAGACTTCCGGTTGGTCATTGACCGAGCAAGATCCGTTCAATAACGTAGGACGTACTTGTATCGAGGCTATGGCCGCTACATTAGGACATACACAATCTTTGCATACGAACGCATTGGATGAGGCGATCGCTTTGCCGACCGATTTCTCCGCTCGTATCGCTCGTAATACACAGATTTACATTCAGGAAGAGACTAAGATCTGTAAGGAAATCGACCCGTGGGCTGGTTCTTACTATGTAGAGTCTTTGACGAATGAATTGGTACATAAAGGTTGGGCGTTGATCCAAGAGATCGAGAGCATGGGTGGTATGGCGAAAGCCATCGAGACAGGTCTTCCTAAGATGCGTATCGAGGAAGCGGCCGCTCGTACACAGGCTCGTATCGACTCAGGTGTTCAGACCATCGTTGGTGTTAACAAATATCGTTTGCCGAAGGAAGATCCGATCGATATCCTTGAGATTGATAATACAGCCGTACGTAACGAGCAGATCGCCGCTTTGAAGGAGTTGCGTGCTAACCGTGACGAAGCCGCTGTTCAAAAAGCTTTGGCTGATATCACGGAGTGCGTGAAGACGAAGAAGGGCAATTTATTAGAGTTGGCTGTTAAGGCTGCCGGCTTGCGTGCGTCATTGGGAGAGATCTCCGATGCTTGCGAGGTGGTTGTAGGTCGTTATAAAGCAATCATTAGAACTATTTCAGGCGTGTATTCATCAGAAACTAAGAAAGACGCAGACTTCCAGAAAGCTTGCGAGCTTTGCGAGCAATTCGCTAAGAAAGAGGGCCGTCAGCCTCGTATCATGATCGCTAAGATGGGTCAGGACGGACATGACCGTGGCGCTAAGGTTGTTGCTACCGGTTATGCTGACTGTGGGTTCGACGTAGATATGGGACCGTTGTTCCAGACTCCGGCCGAGGCTGCCCGTCAAGCTGTAGAGAACGATGTTCACGTAATGGGCGTTTCTTCTTTGGCCGCTGGTCATAAGACGTTGGTTCCGCAGGTTATCGAGGAGTTGAAGAAATTAGGTCGTGAGGATATCATCGTTATCGCTGGTGGTGTAATCCCGGCTCAAGACTATGACTTCTTGTATAAGGCTGGCGTTGCCGCTATCTTTGGCCCGGGTACTTCCGTATCGAAGGCAGCTTGCCAGATCCTAGAGATCTTGTTAGGCGAATAAATAGCGTTTAAACCTTGCGGTTTTTTAATAAAGAGAGGCTGGACAATTGATTTTGTCCGGCCTTTTTTAGTATTGTATACGGGTTTATGTACTTTTGTAGCGATTATTCAATTAAAAAGGGAAAGAATCATGGGAATCGTTATAGGTATAGACGTGGGAGGTAGCACGACCAAGATCGTCGGTGTGGAGGATAAGAAGATCAAGAACCCGATGTTCGTGAAAGCTACCGATCCGGTAACCTCTTTATTCGGGGCCTTCGGTAAATATATTTATGATAATAACATCTCACTCTCGAATATAGAGAAAGTGATCTTGACGGGTGTAGGTAGCGCCTATATCGATCAACCTTTATATGGCTTACCAACCGCGAAGACGGATGAGTTCCTCGCAAATGGGCTAGGGGCGCAGTATAATACGGGACTGGATAGCCTGTTGGTGGTCAGCATGGGAACGGGTACCTCTTTTGTCAAGGTACAAGGCTCCACGGTCGAGCATATCGGGGGATTGGGTATCGGTGGCGGAACCATCCTCGGCTTGTCTAAGCTATTATTGAAAACGCATGACTTTCACCAAATAGCGTCTTTGGCTGAGCATGGTTCCCTGAATGATATCGACTTGCATATCCGGGATATTACGCCGCATCCGCTACCCGGCCTGCCGCTAGACGTGACAGCCTCTATTTTTGGAAAAGCGGATGCGAACGCTAAGGTTGAGGATATCGCTCTCGGTATCGTTCATATGGTCTTGCAGACTATCGGGCAAGGAGCTGTTTTCGCCTCGTTAAATGGCGATATCAAGAATATCGTGTTGATCGGTAACCTGACTCGCTTGCCGCAATGCCCGGATATTTTCCCCCGTCTGGAGGAGATGTGCGATGTCCATTTCAAGATACCGGAGTATGCCGAGTATCGCACGGCTATCGGGGCGGCTTTATGTTATATCAGGAACCGGGAATATAGGGATATTTTTTGTGGAAAGTGTTAGGCTACATCAAAACTTTATGTATCTTTGCTACATGCTTTGTTCCCTTTCGGCAATCGCCGGATAGGGATTAAAAGGGAATCGGGTGAGAATCCCGGACAGTCCCGCTGCTGTAAGCTTCATAAACGGGTTGAGCAATACTGTTGCCACTGTTCATTCAAGTGAATGGGAAGGCGCTTAAGACCGGAAGTAAGTCAGAAGACCTGCAAGGCGTGTATATTTTCGACGGCTTCGAGGAAAGGCCGGAAGAGAACGCAAGAACCGTATCCGGTTTTTACTATTCTTTATCCAAGGTTTTCTTATCAAGTCGTCTCATGGTTTCGGATAATTATTTTGCCATAATAATTAGGGAAAGAAGCATGAATCTGACCGACGGGATGAGCTCCGTATGTAAGATGCATGCTTTCTTTGAGTTTAAAGGACTGGGGTATTCCGTGAACACTCTATAGAGAATATTTGTTTATTATTAGAAAAGTGCGTTTATTTGCAACGAGTAATTAACAAAAGAAGTATGAATATGAAGAAAATCGTGGGATTTCTTATGGTTGCCTTGTTAGCGTTGATGGCGCTTCCGGCGAACGCTCAGCTTAAATTCGGTATCAAGGGAGGTGTGAATATATCGTCTGTCCATTTCAACTCGGACGTGTTGAAAGCGGATAACGTAACCGGCTTCCAAGTGGGGCCGATGATCGAGACGACTTTGCCGTTGGTGGGTGTCGGGATCGATGCGGCCGTGTTGTATTCGCAAAAAGGTTTGGAGACGACTTCGGTTGGCGGGGTTAAGACTTCGATGAAGACGGATTATATCGATGTTCCGGTCAACTTGAAATGGAAATTCGGCTTACCGATCGTCAAAGCGTATCTGGCAGCCGGTCCGTATATCGGTTTCCGTGTAGGCGGTGATAAATTTTGGGATATCCCGGGTTCCGTAGCGGATCAGGTGAAGGCGAAGAATTTCAGCGCAGGCCTTAACTTCGGTGCCGGCGTGGAGTTGATCAGCCACTTGCAGGTGGGTTTCAATTATGGTCTGGGACTGACTGATAACTATAGCATTGAGAAGGTGAACCTCTCCGACGGTGCCGGAAAGAATCGTGGATGGTCTATCACGGCAGCGATCTTGTTCTAAATAGGTGAAAATAAAATGAGAGAGGCTGGGCTTTAGAAGTCCGGCCTTTTTTGTTATTTTTGGGCTCGTAATGAAACACCTGTTTGAATGAAATATGCGGACGTCATACTTCCCCTTCCTTTGGAGAATAGCTATACCTATCGGATACCCGAAGATATGGAAAGAGCCGTGACTCCCGGTTGCCGGGTGATCGTGCATTTCGGGAAGAAACGATATTATACGGCCATCGTCATGGAGGTACACGACCGGGAACCGGTATCCGATTTTGAGACGAAGGAGATCTACGCTTTGCTGGATGCCACTCCGGTGCTCCGCCGTCCGCAACTCCGTTTCTGGAAATGGATATCTTCTTATTATATATGTAAGCTGGGCGACGTGTATAAGGCGGCCTTGCCTTCCGGCTTAAAGTTGGAAAGCGAGACGGCGGTTACTTATAATGAGGATTTCGAGGCTACCGCCCCCTTGCGCCCGAACGAGCAAGCGGTACTGGATGCCTTTAGCGGGGTTTTGAAATTGACGATCTCGGAGTTGGAGAAGAAGACCGGTCTCCGAAATGTTGTCCCGATCGTCTCTTCCTTGATGGTGAAAGGGGCGGTCGAGGTGAGCGAGGAGCTAAAGCGAGGATTCGTTCCCAAGACACAGGCGTTTATCCGTTTGGCCGAAGCTTACTGGGATGAGACGAAATTGCAGGCGGTGTTCGAAGAATTGAAAAGGGCGAAGAAGCAAGAGCTTCTGTTGGTCAGCTTCTTGGATTTAAGCCATACCTTGAATCCCGCTTTATCGAAGGAGCTTTCCAAGAAAGAGCTATTGGAACGCAGTGGTTATACCTCTGCGGTATTGGAGGGTCTGCTGAAACGGGGTATCTTGGAGAGTTACGAGAAAGAGGTGGGTCGTTTACAAGTATCCGTCTGCCGCTTGCAAGAGCCGAATCCGCTCAGTCCGGCGCAAGAGAAAGCCTACGGAGAGATCCATGAGGCTTTCAAGACGAAGGAGGTTTGCTTGCTTCATGGCGTGACTTCCAGTGGTAAGACCGAGATATACGTCCGTTTGATCCATGAGGTCTTGCGGCTGGGGCGGCAGGTTTTATATATGTTGCCGGAGATCGCTATCACGACCCAGATCACGGAACGGCTGGCGAAATTATTCGGGGATAAGCTATTGGTCTACCACTCTAAGTTCTCGGACAACGAGCGGGTGGAGGTCTGGAACAAGCTGCTGCATAGCGACGAGCCTATGCTGGTATTGGGGGTCCGTTCTTCCCTCTTCCTTCCGTTTAAGGACTTGGGCTTGATTATCGTGGACGAGGAGCATGAGAATACGTATAAGCAGCAAGACCCGGCACCCCGTTACCATGCCCGTAACGCTGCCATCGTCTTGGCGGGTATGCACGGCGGTAAGACCTTATTGGGTTCCGCCACCCCTTCCATCGACTCTTATTTCAACGCTACGGCGGGGAAATACGGTCTGGTCGAGCTATCCACCCGCTACGGTGATTGCTTGATGCCGGAGATTATTACGGTGGACGTGAAGGAGCTAAAGCGCAAGAAGATTATGAAAGATACCCTTTTCTCCCCCCTGTTGGTGGAGAAGGTGCGGGAGGCTTTATCCCGGGGTGAGCAAGCGATCTTGTTCCAGAACCGCCGGGGATTCGCCCCGATGATCGAGTGTCGGGGGTGCGGGTGGGTGCCTCATTGCGTGAATTGCGACGTTAGCCTTACCTACCACAAGGCGCATAATCAGCTGGTTTGCCATTATTGCGGTTATACCTACCGCTTGCCGCAGGTATGTCCAGAGTGTAAGGGGACGGAGTTCAAGATGCAAGGCTTCGGTACGGAGAAGGTAGAGGAGGAGATCGCTGGGCAATTCCCAGCGGCGAAGGTGGAGCGGCTGGATTTCGATACGGCCCGTACCCGCACGGCTTACGAGCGGATCATCTCGGATTTCGAGAAGGGGAAGACACAAATCTTGATTGGTACCCAGATGTTGTCGAAGGGATTGGATTTCGGGAATGTCAGCGTGGTCGGAATCTTGAGCGCCGATAGCCTGATGAATTTCCCAGACTTCCGGGCGCACGAGCGGGCTTATCAATTGATGGTACAGGTTAGCGGACGTGCCGGACGACGGGATAAGCGGGGTACGGTGATCTTGCAGACTACTCAGCCGGAGCATCCTTTGATCCGTATGGTGCAGCATTTTGCTTATAAGGAAATGGTGAGCTTGCAATTGAGCGAGCGTAGTATGTTCCGTTACCCGCCTTACTACCGTTTGATCGTCTTGATCCTTCGGAGTCGGAATGAGGAGGCTTTGCAGGAAATGTCTGCTTTATACGCCGAGAAACTTCGTGCTCGTTTGGGTGAGCGGGTGTTGGGGCCGGTTACGCCGCCTATCACCCGGGTACAGACGCTTCATATCAAGAAGATCGTCTTGAAGATCGAGATATCCGCCGGGATCGCTCCGCTTCGTGAGATATTGGAGGGTATTCATACTGAGATGCAAGGATATGTACCGTTTAAGCAGTTGCTGGTTCATTATGATGTGGACCCGGCTTGAGAATTGAAAATGGAGAATTGAAAATTGAAAATTAATGGAAAGGAGCTTAGTGATGAAGGAGGAGAAGGTACGGTTGTTGTTTGTGTGCTTGGGGAATATATGTCGCTCTCCGTCGGCGGAGGCAGTAATGAAGAGGTTGGTGAAGGATGCGGGATTGGGAGATCGGATTGAGATCGATTCCGCCGGGATCACCGGGTATCATGAAGGAGACCGGGCGGATTCACGGATGCGGGCGCATGCGGCCCGTAGGGGATATGTGTTGGATTCGATCTCCCGTCCGGTACGTCAGTGGGACTTCCATGACTTCGATTTGATTATCGGCATGGACGACCAAAATATAACGGACTTGAAACGGATGGCTCCCGATCTGGAATCCGTCGCTAAGATACATCGGATGACTGAGTTCTCCCGGAATAAGTTGTACGATCACGTCCCGGATCCTTATTATAGCGGTGCCGAGGGTTTCGAGCTGGTCTTGGATCTATTGGAAGACGCTTGCGCCGGGTTGTTGGAATATTGTAAAGACCATTTGTCTTAAGTTCGGGGCGAAGCCGGATCAGTAAAGAGGTTGTTACGGCTATCGTTCAACTTCTTTTACTAACCATTTGATTTCGTTATCGGTAATACTTTCACGCTCTTCCTTATCATAAATATAAATGAGGTTGATAATCCCTTCGGTATCATTAACGGTATAGGTATAGGTGATGACTCGTGCGCCATGACTTTTTCCTTTGTTTTTACTGCCTATAGCCATACGGATCTTACGGATGCCACAGCCTAAATCAATTCCTGCGGAAGGGTTGCTGCTTAGCTCATTTTGTAACGCTTGAAGGTCTTGTTTTAGCGAATGATATTTCTTTGCCAATCGCTTCAGCTCTTTCAGAAAGTGCTTTTGCGGTATGATTCTATAATTCATCTATGACCTCCTGCAATGTTTTTTGATATGTGCCGTTTTTACGAGACTCTTTTACGTCGATTAAGCCTTGCCGGATTCCGGCAAGTACCTCTTCCTTACTAATATATTCAGTCTCTTCAGTCTGTGCTTCCTTTTGCTGCGCAAGACGGCGGATGGCTTCTACGGCTTTACGCATCAAGGTCTCATCTTCGGCGATGATACTGAGTTGGCGGAATAATTCTGCGTTGAGTTCTAATGCTGTCATATCTTTATCCTTCTTTTGTCTCTGGTTTTCAATGGCAAATATACGAAATAGAATCAGTTAGACAATGCTTCGGTAGTTTATTCTTGTGACTGTCTTTATTCTATTCCCGTCCCGGATCCTTATTATAGCGGCGCCGAAGGCTTCGAGCTGGTCTTGGACTTATCTATCGTAAGGTTGCTAGAATGCCCATTGTAAGATGCTTATAACTGCGATTACAAAGAACCTGACAATGGGCATTCTAGCAACCTCTTTTTGTGAGAGCGGCTGTCATCGCCGCTCTCACTCGTGAAACCTTGCCTATCGGATTATCACTTTCTTCGTTATCTCATTGGATAGGCGGACGATATAGATACCGCTAGCCAAGCCATCTACACGATTGTCTCCGGCGGGAAGCCGTACCGTGCGGACTACGTTTCCGGTGAGGGCGATCACCTGCGCTGTCACGGAGACCGGCGTACGGATCAGCAAGGCACCGCTCTCGGCACGGATCAAGGTAGCGTTTTCCACTAGCTCGATACCGGTCGTGGTATTTCTCACGATACCGGTGATCGCCACGGTCAGGTTGGCGGAAATATCGGTGATCGTGTACTTGCCGTTTGCGTCGGGAATGAGGGCGTTACCGTTCACGGTCACTACAGGGACGGACTGGTCGTAGTCTGCGTCCAAGATGAGGGTGAAGGAGAAACCGTCGCCTTCGGTAACCGTATGCGCTCCGGCTGCCGGGGTGATGGAGGCTCCTACCAAGGCGGGGAGGGTTACGGTATAGGTTGTGGGCTGTGGCGTGGGGGGCGTTACGGGAGGAACGTAAGGCGTTACGGCAGCCGGGGCCGTGGCGAACGTCGTGGTCGTGGTCGTGCCGCCGTCTCCGGTTACGGTGGCGGTAACTAGGCAACGATACTGGCCTACGGTTCTCGTCCTGTAGGTATTCGAGGCGTTGCGCAGCTGCGAGTCGTCCGGGGCGGTAGACCATGTGCCGGCCTGTGCGTTGAAAATCTGCCATAGATACGTCAAATCCATGGCGGTGCCTTCGGGGGCGGTTATGCCGGCCTTAAGCTCCGCGTAGCTGTCAGTGGATGGTATCGGGGTACTTGCCGCCGGGTCTATCCGTTCGAGGGTGATGTTGCCGGGGAGTGTCACGGTGGGCACTCGTGCGGTAAGATCCGTGAAATGGCCCTTGTTGGTGACCGCGGTGTTGACAAGGTCGCCGGCATTCTCGCCGGGGGTGAGCGTCAATTCGTTGCCGGGCTCGATCGTGACCGCACCCAGACTGTTCGTGCCGCTCAAGGTGAGGTTGGTCTTCCCGGTCCCGTTGATGAGGGTGGTCGCGGAGGTTACCTCGTTGAGCTTTATTGTCATATCGGTATCGGCGGGAGGGGTGAGGGTGAGTTTGTTTATGATCTTGCCCTCCTCTCCGTTGATCTCTCCGTTGAAGTAGTTGTCGGTACCATCATCTTGTTGGAACTTGTTCTCGTCCGTTATCGTGATCTCGCCGTTGTCTTCCGGTATGATAGGGGAGGCTTCGAGGTAGACCTGCGTGGTGCCGTTCATCACGTACCCATTGCCTTTCACGCCATCAGGCAGCGGTGTGGCTGTCCATTCGAAGGGGTTCTTCTTGCCGGGCGTGAGGTCGAGGGTAGCGCCGTCTTTCAGTTTCCACGAGATCGGGCTATCTATCACGTCGCCTCTGTCGGTGGTGAAGGTGAACTTGGGCCATGTGGCGGCAAGAGCGGCCAGAATCTCTTCGGCGGTCATGATGGTGGTGACGATCCGGGTCTCGTCCGGCCCTCCTACCACCTCTGCCAGCTCGCTCTCTTTCCATTGGGCGGTGAGGGAGAGATCGCCGGTGGAGCCTTTCGCCACGGTCGCTACCGTATTCCCGTCGGTGTCTTTCCAGCCCTCGAAGGAGA
Organism: Parabacteroides distasonis ATCC 8503; assembly: GCF_000012845.1. Lineage (NCBI taxonomy): Bacteria > Pseudomonadati > Bacteroidota > Bacteroidia > Bacteroidales > Tannerellaceae > Parabacteroides > Parabacteroides distasonis. Next base: position 2,688,908 of record NC_009615.1, on the reverse strand, counting down.
GGTAGGTATTGGCGTGTGTCGGCGTGGGGAGGGTGAACTCGTCCGATACTACGGTATATTGGGTGGGGCTGCCTTGCGGGAGGGTGCCGCCATTCGGGTCGTAGGTGATCGTGTAGCGGATAAGCTCGGCCTCGGCGGTAACCGTCGTCGGCTGGGCGGGCATCGTGAAGCTACGCTGTGCGGTGTAGCCCTTGTCGTTTGGTGCCAGGGTCTCTGCGGTCGTAGCGTTGCCGTTGTAGGTGATGGAGCCTACCGTCAGTTGGTAGCCTTCCTGCGGGACGAAGAAGAGGTCTACCTTGGTCCCGTTGTAGACGGTCTGGCCGGAGGATACGGCGGTGTACGTGCCGGCGGCGTTCATGATCATTACGTCCAGCGTCGCTCCCTCGGCGGGTTGCTGGATGGTGAGGAGGTATGGGAAGACTGGGTCGGAAGGTTGCGCCTTCGTGCTCGTCTCCGGGGCTTGCGCCATCGCCGGCTGCGCCAGCAGGGCGAGCGTAGCGGCTAGCAAGGATAGGATATATCTGAATGTTCTCATATTTGTATCTGTTTTAGTGTATATAATATAATGTATGCTCTACAGGACGACCTTGATTGCGGTACCGCCTTGGCGGACGAGATAGATGCCGGAAGGAAGGGCGATCGTCGTCTCGCCGCGCAAGAGCGGCAGGTAGCACTTCAAGGTCCCGCTGACGTGGTATACGGCAACTTTCTCGGCATGGTCGGCGCTGAGGTGCAAACGTCCGTCGGCGGTCCATGCGCGGAAGCTGTTGTCCGCCGGGATCTCGGCCAGCTCCGTACCCGTGACGATACCGTCCAAGCGGAGGCTCTTCAGCAGGGCTTGGGTGGCGGCATTGGCCACGACATAGCTCTCAAAGGGTCGCAGGGTAACCCGGTCCTTCAGCTCGAAGCGGCTGCCGTCGTCGCTGAGGACGTATATGTTTCGCATCTCCACATTGTACGAGGCCCGATTGCCCTTGAAGAGGAACACGCCCGTGTTGAGCGGCTCGGCGGGGCTGGTAGGCTCGATGGGGGAGTCGGGGCTGTCCTTGAAAAGGTAGATATTGCCGTAATTGAGGCGCAGCGTGTTTGTCTCCGGGCCTTCGCCGGCGATCAGCACGGGGTTACCCGCGGCGAGTATATGCAGGTTGTCGGGATCCGCCGGCTGCCAAGTCTGGTCGGTGGCGTCGGGATATCCGGTACGCACGTAGCAGGGGGTTCCCGCGTCGCTAGCCAATTTGTCGGCGGTATTGGATGCTAGCGTGGTAGCCCGCCATTGGTTGCGGTTGGGGAAGAGGTGGGTGAAGCGGGCCGCTACGAGTCCTAGCACACCGTCATCGGCGAACCGGATCTGCCCGCCGTCCTGCAGCTCGAGATCATTCACCAGTGGAAATACTCCATTTTCTCCTATCTTCCCTACCGTAAGGACACCCTTCTCGGTGACGCGCAGCCATTGGCCCGGCATGCTCGCGTCGAAGGCCGTCTCCTTGTCGATCACGATCCAGACGGGCGGGACTTCGCGCAATCCCGTGTAGCTTGTCAGCCCGTCGGGATGGGCGGCGGGGAAGGTGCTGAGGTAGGTTTGCCCCGGGTCGTCGGAGCGGTAGCCTTCCTGTTTCAAGCCCGTCGACTGATTCTCTAGGTAGAAGGAGAGCGGGTAGTTCGTGGCTATGCTCTTCATGCCTGTAAGATTGAAGGTCAGACCATTCGGATTCTCCGCCGGTTCCGCCGGTTTGAGGTAGATGTAGCCAGACGGAGATTCCGGCCATGTGAGTTGGACAAGGCCCTTCACGGTGCCGCCGCCTTCGGGGTGGATGGCCTGCTCGGCGGCTGTCAGCGCCAAGGTGTTATCTGGGTCGGCGGGCGTCGGGATGAGGCAGGTGGCTCCCGTCTCTACCCGGAGCGCGTGGGTTCCGGACAGGAGGGCGTTGTAGGTGTTGTTTTGGAGCGTCACCGTCCCGCTCGCTACCGTGAGGGCCGTGCCCGTCGGGAGCTGGAAATTTACCTTGTCCAGCGTAAGCGTAGCCTCGCCCTCGGCATGGATGGTGGCGGGGATGTTGATGTAGGATGAGCTGCCGTTTGTCGTCACCGTCCCGTCGAACATCTTCTCGTCGCAGTACCATCCGTCCGCGGGGTCGAAGAAGAGGTCGATGCCGGTGCGGGTGCTGCCGTAGCCGTAGTCCTTGGAAAGGTCGAGCGGCTGCGGGGTGGGGCGGGTGGCGGTGGCGCCGGAGTATCGGCAGTATGCCCCGTCTGTCCGGAAGAAGGGGTAGTCTCCGTCTTTATAGGAAGACCCGCTGTAACGCCTGCCGGCATATAGCCGCTCGCCGTCGAGGGAGGCGGTATACCGCGTATCGGCCGCGGCGAGGAAGGCGTAACCCCAGCAGGTCCCGTCGGTCGCGAAGGTGGCCGCCGGCTCGTCGTCGCCTGCCGGGGTGACGGACAGCGTCCGGCCATCGGTCGGGGCGGTATCGAAATCCAGTTCGATAAAGCCGCTTACATAGGTGCAGAGCGCGTTCGCTTGCAGGTGGATCCGTGCGTTATCCCCGAACGTGATCGCGTCCGGCGAGGTATTGTCGTTTTTAAAGGCTGAGCCACCTGTTTTACTGATGACATGTATCTCTCCGTCCAGATGCATCCGGGCATTCTGGAAGTTGGAGATGGCGCCGATGCTGAGCGGCGCTTGGGCATAGACCGTGAGCGTACCCGTGCCCGCGGGAGATCCGTTTAGGATACCTTGGCTTATCTCCTGCGCATCGGCTACGGTCAGGGTGAGCGTGCCTAAGTTATAGATGAGGTCGCTCATGATCTCGATCCGGTTCTCCCCCTCGATCCGGAGGGTCGGTTCCGCGCCGGCCTTGATATAGAAGAGCTGGTTGAAACTTGAGGTTATGACGGCGTCTTTCAGCGTCAGCGCCGGTGGGTTGCCGCTGTCGGGATCGGCGGAGGTGAGTACGCTGTCGGAATCGGTGGAGGGGTGTATGACGAACTGCCGGCCTACCTCGGGCATCGTGCCGGTGATGGTACCGTTGAAGGGGGTGCCGGTGGTCGGGGCCTGCGTGTCGGATGCCCCTACTTTGTACACCCACGTGCCGTTTAGGTACGCGAGGTTGATGTACCAGTTATTGTTCAGGGTGCCCGGCAGGGTGGCAAGGTCGAGTGCCCCGGGAGGTTCCGCTTGCGCGCGGGCCGCTGTCGGGAGGGTGGCGATCAGTGTCGCGACACTGATCAGCAAGGCGAATATTCGCCTTGCCGGTAGGTGGATGTCATGTAATGATGTTCTCATGTTCTATGTGTATAATAGGGTTTATAAATCGGTTGTTTTTTCCGGCAGGTCCGGTAGCCCCTGTCCGGCAGGCTTGGCAGCCGTTGTCCTCGATGCTTGGCAGCCGTTGTCCGGACATGCCGGACAACGTTGTCCTCAGATCTCGTCCGGACTCTCGCTGTCGCCCCCACCGCCTTCTCCTACGATAAGGATGATGGGGAAGGTGTAGGTGCGGGGCTCTTTTACGTTACGGCTTCCGCTGTATTGCGTGGTGAGGCTCACGGTGTACTGCCCGTCGGCCAGCGTCGGCATCTGCACGATCACCTGCGAGGGCGAGTTGGCGATCACCACGGGTGCCTTCATCGGCGCGGCCCCTTCGGTGGTGGGGGTGAGGTAGACACCGATGGAGGGATCATCACCCTGTATCTTCAGGTTCACGCCACCCAGCACGAGGGCTCCGCCGGAGCTGAGCTGCCCGTTGATGGCCTTGGAGGTGGAGTCGGTCACGGTATTGATCACCGGACCTACGGCCGCCACGCCGTTCACCACCACCTTCACCAGCTTGAGGGTCTCGCGCAAGAGCTTGCCCATGGTGTAGGTGATGCCGAGGGCGTGCTTCCCGGGTTCGAACTGCGCCTTCTCGCCCTCGAAGGCCCCCTGCACGTTGACGAGGTATTGGCCCACGCCGTCCACCACGCTCTTGCCCTCGGCGATGGCCTGCACCTTGTGGCTGTCGGCCATATCGAGGATGTTGAGGATCGTGCCGTGTTGGTACTCGGTACGCGCAGCCACGATGCGGGCGGCGATGTCCGTGTTATACAATGTCCCGGTGATGCGCGGCTTGGCGGTGTAGTCGCCCTTGCGCTCGGTGAGCAGGTTATCGTACAAGTCTGTGTTGAGAATGATTTGTTCTGCCATGGTATTCCTTTATTAAGTGATTACTGCCAGCAAAGAACGGGGTTCGGGGTAAGAATGAGAGGACAAATCCGGGAAAAAAGAGGACAGATCTCGGAAAAATGCTCATTGTTGCGCCTGCCGCCGGTATTGGGCGGGGGTGACTCCCAGTATTTTCTGGAAGATACGCGAGAAGGTGCGGGAGCTGGTGAAGCCCGCGCCGACAGCGATCTCTTCCATGCTCCGGCTGTCGCCCGGCATCAACAGCTCGGTACGGGCGTGGTTCACCCGGTAGCGGTCGATGTATTCCTTGAGCGTGATGTTCAGCTTGTCCTTGATGGAGGTGGAGAGATACTTCTCGTTGGTACCGAGGGCACGTACTAGGTCTTGCCGGCTGAAATTCGGGTTGAGGAAGGGTGAGGAGCTGGCCATATAGTTTTGCGCTTGCTGGAACAACTCGTCCTCCTCGATTTCCAGCAACCCGCCGATAAGATCCTCCAGGTCCATCCGGTTGGGATCGGTATCGGCGTCGGCTTGCGGGGCGAGGTTGAGCCGCAGGTATAGTTGGTCGTACGTATAATGGTAGTTGGCGTAGTGGATCGATACCGAGGCGTAGAAGAGGGCGAACACGAAGTTGACCGCCGTGTTATAGTAATTATTCGGGAAGAAACAGAGGCTCACGGCGGCGATGCCGATACCCAGCGCCCATAGGAAGGCACGGGTTACCCAGCGCAATTCCAGTCGCTCGGGTGATTGGGGTATCTGTTTCAGGTTACCTAGATAGATCGCCCGCTCCCGGAAGAAAAAATGTGTATAGCCCCCTAGCTGGACAAGGTACACGAGGCACGTGAGCGTACGTATCAGCAGGGGCGGGTTGCCAAGATTATCCCACCATACGTCGAAACGATACGTATGGACATCCTCCCGGAAGAGACAAGCGATCGTGTACGCTACGGTAAGCGCGATCGTAGGCATGGCGTGGAGGAGGATATTCCTCCGGGTCACGTTCTTTCCCCTGAATAAGAGGGTGAGCAGGAACGTGAACAGCAACGCTTGCGAGGCGCTGATCAGCAGGATGGGGAAGTAGAACAACTCCATGATGGTTCGCTCGTCCGTGCCGGAGGACAAGATGAAGATATGCCCTATGCCTACCAATGCCGAGGCCAAGGCGAGATACTTGCAGGCCGTCCGGTACTTGGGGATCGTGCTTTCCTGCAAGGTCTTCAGCGACAACAGCAGTCCGCTGACCAGAAGGCAGGTAAAGGCTACGATCCCTGTCGAGGCTAAGTAGAGTAGGTGGTCGTTCATGCTGGTTCGCTATTGTTTTTTCAAGTCCGGATAGCTGATTCGGGTATGGAACATGGTTTTCAGTTTGTCTACGAATACGCTCTTTATGGTCTCCACGTCCTTGAAGGTCAGCGGAGCGCTCTTTAGCAAGCCGTCGGCGATCTGCCCGTCGATGATCTTGTTCACCAAGGCGCTGATACTCTCTTCGGTATGTTCCTTCAAGCTGCGGGAGGCGGCTTCCACGGAATCGGCCATCATCAGTACGGCGGTCTCCTTCGAGAAGGGATTCGGGCCGGGGTAGGTGAATAGCTCGTCGTTAATCGGCTTGTCCGGGTATTGGTTCTTGAAAGAGTTGTAAAAATACTTCGCCTTGCCACGCCCGTGGTGCGTACGGATGAAGCTGATAACCGCCTTGGGTAACAGGGCCTTCTCGGCGATCTTCACGCCCTCGGTGACGTGGCTGATGATGATCTGCGCGCTTTGGTCGAACGATAACTGGTTATGCGGGTTCACGCTCGATTGGTTCTCGGTGAAGAAGACGGGGTTGCTCATCTTCCCGATGTCGTGATAAAGGGCGCCGGTACGTACCAGTTGGGCGTTGGCGCCGATCTTGGCGGCCGCCTCGGAAGCGAGGATGGATACCTGCAAGGAGTGCTGGAACGTGCCCGGGCAAGTCTCGCTAAGCTTCTTCAAGATCGGGTTGTTGATGTTGGACAGTTCCACCAAGGTGATGTCCGATACGTAGCCGAACGTCTTCTCCAGCATATATACCAATACGTAGGTGAACATGACGAGGATGAAGTTGATGCCGAAATAGAGCATCATCATCCAGTTGATCTTATTCAGGTTCGCCTCTTGGAACAACGTGAGACTCATGTAGCAGATGGCGTACGAGAGGAAGATGAAGAATGCGCACCGGATCAGTTGCGAACGTTCGCTCAGGTTTCTCAGGCTGAACGTCACGACCATGCCCGCTATGGTTTGTAGCAACAGGAACTCATGCGGGAAAGGTACCATCAACGAGCAGATCAGCACGATGATAAGGTGCGTGAAAAGCGCCGTCCGGGAATCGAAGAAGGTACGTACCACGATCGGTACGATGGCGAACGGCAATATATATACGTTGAATAACGCGTAGGTAACACATAGTTCCGTAAGGATGCAGCTCACGAATATGCAGAGGATCAAGAATAGTACGTTCTTCCGGTTATGGAATATTTTCAAGCGGAAAGACCATAGGTAGAGCCAGAAACAGAACATCAGTCCGAAGACGAGCACGAATTGCCCGGCCAGTATGATGCCTTGTGTCTGCGTGCCCCCCGTCTTGGCCTCGTGTATGGCCTTTAGGGAACGGAGCACGTTGTAGGTATGGTTGTCGATGATCTCGCCCCGGTCTACGATACGCTCTCCGGCTTGTACCATACCGTTAGCGATCGATACGCTCTGTAGCATATCCTCCTTGATCTTGTCGGACATGTCGGCGGCATAGGATATGTTCTCGGTGAGGTAGTTATTGATGTCACACGATTGCAGGATCGATTTGTCCAGCCGCGGCGGGCAGTTGTTGATAATGAACTCGTAGGCGGTGCGCACGGTGAAGAAATCGCTCACGTAGCGGGGCTGCGCGACGGCGTTCTCCAAGAGGTTGACACGGGAGTATTCCTCTTTCCGTAGCTCGTCCAGATCCTGCGACGAGATGATACCGTTCTTGTATAAGTTGATCAGGCTGCTCTCTATATACTGCATGTAAGCGGGGGATACTTTGCTTCGCAAGTTATTGCCGTTATTGTAGTTGGCACGCAGTTTCTCGACCTCTTGCTTCTGGATGTCGGGGTTCATGCGGTAATAAGGCTCGAACTTACGGAGTACGCTGTCTTTCTCCGCTTTTACCTCGTCGTCGGTCTTGTAGATCGGGAAATCGCTCGGGGCGGTGAGTAATCCATATCTCCAAGGCTTGCCCTCATAGAACTGATAACGGAATTTTCCCTCCCGAGGGAAGAAGTAGGCGATAAGTAATGCGGTCACCACGAAGTAGACCACGGTCGGTATATTGTAATTCTTCTGTTTCATATAGATTCCTTTTTGCGTCCGAAATATACGTAAAAAACTTCACTAAGCGGAAAAAAAGGCGTACTTTTGCCGCATTATTATAGAATGTAAGTATTATGACTCAAAGAAAAGTAAGAGTACGCTTCGCACCTAGTCCTACGGGGGCGCTGCATATCGGAGGTGTCCGCACGGCTTTATACAACTATTTATTCGCTAAACAGAATGGCGGTGATATGATTCTCCGTATCGAGGATACGGATTCCCAACGCTTCGTTCCCGGGGCGGAAGACTATATCATCGAGGCCTTGACTTGGCTGGGTATCAAGTTCGACGAGGGCGTGAGCTTCGGCGGCAACTACGGTCCGTATCGCCAGAGCGAGCGTCGTGAGATCTACAAGAAGTATGTCGATCAATTGCTGAACGATGGCCATGCTTATATAGCGTTCGATACGCCTGCCGAGTTGGAGGAGAAACGGAAGGAGATCGCCAATTTCCAATACGACGCCTCTACCCGTTCGCAAATGCGCAACTCGTTGACGCTTTCTCAGGAAGAGGTTCAGAGCCTGATCGAGTCAGGTCATCAGTACGTAGTTCGTGCCAAGATCGAGCCGAATGAGGATATCCACGTGAACGACTTGATCCGTGGCGAGGTCGTTATCAACTCCTCTATCTTGGATGATAAGGTATTATATAAATCGGCCGACCAATTGCCTACTTACCACTTGGCGAATATCGTTGACGACCATTTGATGGAGGTTACCCATGTGATCCGTGGTGAGGAGTGGTTGCCGAGCGCGCCGCTTCACGTATTATTATATCGTTTCTTCGGTTGGGAAGATACGATGCCTAGTTTCGCCCACCTGTCGTTGCTGTTGAAACCGGAAGGTAATGGTAAGTTGAGCAAGCGTGACGGCGATCGTCTGGGCTTCCCTGTATTCCCCTTGGAATGGCACGATCCGAAGACGGGTGATGTCTCATCGGGCTATCGTGAGAGTGGCTACTTCCCCGAGGCTGTCGTAAACTTCCTCGCTTTGTTGGGTTGGAACCCGGGTAACGATCAGGAGGTGATGAGCATGGATGATTTGATCCGTTTGTTCGACCTGTCTCGTTGCAGCAAGAGCGGCGCTAAGTTTGATTATGAGAAAGGCAGATGGTTTAACCACCACTATTTACTGGAGAAGAGTAACGCGGAGATCGCCGACCTGTTCTTGCCGATCGTGGAGAGCCACGGTATCCAGACTACCCATGCTTATGTAGAGAAAGTAGTCGGCATGATGAAAGGCCGTGTCAATTTCGTGAGTGAGTTATGGGATCTTTGCTCTTTCTTCTTTATCGCCCCGACGGAGTACGATGAGAAGACTCGCAAGAAACGCTGGAAGGAAGATTCGGCTGTTCAATTGGGTGAGTTTATCGAGCAACTGCGTGCCCGTGAGCCGTTCGACGTAGAAGGTACCGAGAACGAGTGCAAGGCTTGGATCGAGAGCAAGGGATATCATTTGGGGAATATCATGAACGCCGCCCGTCTGGCCTTGGTTGGCGAGGGCAAGGGCCCCGGCATCTTTGATATTACCGAGGCTTTAGGTAAAGAGGAGTCTATCCGCCGTATCCAACGGGCTATCGAGATATTAAAATAATCATGTACAGTTTAGCAATACATCTCTACGCTTTTGTAGTCGCTTTGATCTCGCCTTTCCATAAAAAGGCGAGACTGATGCGATTCGGGCAATGGAAAACAAATTCCATACTTCGTGAGAAAATCGACCGGAACGCTAAATACATCTGGTTCCATGCCTCCTCGTTGGGTGAATTCGAGCAAGGGCGCCCTATGATCGAGAATATCAAGGCGGAACATCCGGAGTATAAGGTGTTGCTGACTTTCTTTTCTCCCTCCGGTTATGAGGTACGGAAGAATTACAAGGGAGCGGACGTGATCTGCTACCTTCCTTTTGATACGCCTTTCCGGGTGAAGAAGTTCCTGAATCTGGCGAATCCGGCGATCGCCATATTTATCAAGTACGAGTTTTGGGGGAACTATTTGCGTGAGTTGCGGAAGCGGGGAATACCGGTTTATATCATTTCCGCTATATTCCGCCCCGACCAGCTATTTTTCCAATGGTTCGGAAAACCGTACCGGAAGATGCTATCTTATTTTAATCATCTTTTTGTTCAGGACGAGCGTTCGATGAAACTCTTGAACGAGTTCGGTATCACGAATGTGACGGTGACCGGCGATACCCGTTTTGATCGGGTGTTGGATGTCCGTAAGCAAGCTCGTGAGCTTCCGTTTATCGAACGTTTCTTGGAAAGCAAGGAGGGTAAGAGGCCGATCGTGATGGTGGCCGGCAGTTCATGGCCTCAAGACGAGGCGATCTTTATCCCTTATTTCCATGAGCATCCGGAGATGAAGTTGATTATCGCCCCGCATGAGATTCACCGGGAACATCTCCTTTCTATCGAGGCGATGCTAAAACGTCCGTCCGTCCGTCTATCGGAGGCGCATGAGGATGATCTGGCCGATAAGGATTGCTTGATCATCGACAGTTTCGGACTCTTATCTTCCATTTATCGCTATGGACAGATCGCTTATATCGGTGGTGGTTTCGGAGCGGGTATCCACAACACGTTGGAAGCCGCCGTTTATGGGATGCCGGTCTTATTCGGCCCGAGATACCATAAGTTTAAGGAGGCGAAGGATCTGATCGCCGTAGGTGGTGGTTTCTCCATCACAGACGATTCCTCTTTCCGAACGAAGATGGACGAGTTATTGACCGACCCGACAGCCTTGGAAACCTCCGGGCAAGCTGCCGGTGATTTTGTGAAAAACAGTGTAGGAGCGACGGATCAAATCTTGCGGCAAATCCATATCCGTTAATAGATAAAGCCGGGTTTGCTATTCGAGTGATTGTATGCCCAGACTCTTTTGATATAGCAATGGAATACGGATGAGATAGATGTACGGATTGGTAATTGAACGATTCGCGTTGTCTATCTCATCCGTGTTTTATTTTAATCCTCTTCAGCGAACATCGGGTCCCAAGCGGGAAGGCGAGTCGGTGTTTGTTTCAAGATCTCTTTTACTTGATCCGTGATGTACTTTTTGTTGACTACCAGACGGAACATATACTCATTAAACCATTGGTCTGTCATGATGAGGTGGCCGGCGTTCGCTCCGGGACCCCAACTATTCTCAACCATCCATTTCTTCGGCTTTCCATTCGCGTCGAGGTCAACTGCCATCAAGGTCATGGCGTGTGAGGAACCGCTGGCGAATGTTTGGATACGTTGTTTCTTATCCATGCCGAAAGTCGTACCCAGCAATGAACCGTAATCGTAGAAGTTTACATCCAGAATACCTCTGTCACGATCGAAGAACTTGCCCACGTCGCAAGAGAAATACATCATGGTGCTGTCCTTGATGGAAGCGATAGCCATTTGTTTGATATCCTCGATCGGAAGGTTTACGTACGTCCAGTTCTTGCCATCGTAAGCGTGGCGGTCGTAATCGATCTCATACAACTTATAATAATCGCGGCTCGGATCGTTCATCAACATGACATAGTTGTTTTTCAAATCGTCCCCGATATATTCTTGGAAGAAGGACTGAGGCGTATATTCCTTCGTCTCTACCGGATTCCCTTTAGCGTCTTTGCGAGTCCACGTGAATTTCGTAGGCGGCTCTCCCAAGTTCAATACGAGCATACGGTAAATCGTACCTAGCATCTCTGTTTTCTTTTTCTCCAGATCCGCTACGGTCGTGCCTTTGGTCGTAGACAGGTCACGAAGTTGCAAGCCGTATTCTTTCAGCTTTAATCCGATCAGGTTGCTCATGCGTCCGGTACTGTTGCTGCTGTTGGTCTCTACCATGACTTCGGCGGGAACCACGCCATATTTGGTCAAGATATCGGAGACACCCGTGAACTGCCCTCCGTCTCCGATCGGGTTCTTGAATAACCATTCCACCATCTTGTCGTCCATTGGTTTCAGACGAGTATCGATGATGCCCTGTAAGAAAAGGTTCGCTTTCTCCAATTGATCCCAGAAGAAAGAATAATTCTGGGAGAATTGAAAGTCTCCCATGTCATATTTGGCGATGGCCTGCGCACGGAACACGTTCAATCCCGTGAAAAGCCAGCAACGGCCCGAGGAACGTTGGTTGGAGATCCCTTTGCTCTCTACCTTATTGGAGAAGTAAGTATCCAAATTGTTCTTGCTCTCCCCATTAACGGCAAGCTTGTTGATGTCGTTATTGGTGATCGCGTTACGGATCGCCTTATCGGTCGGCGTTCCTTGATAAGACTGTTTGATTTGCTGCAACATCGTGGGTGAGATGCCTCCACCACTTTGTTGTCCGTGAGCCGATAGCGTGATGCCTAAAGCCAAGGCCGCTATCCATAAATTCTTTTGCTTCATGATATTTTAGTTGATTAATAAATTGTGTTATTTCTTTTTAGGCCATACCAGACCGTCTTGCCGGATATTCCATACCGTACCGTCTGGTGCGGGTAGTGATATCTCATACATGGAAGGTGTCGTATGTATTTCCAGTTGATTGGCGATCTCTTGCGGGCATAGCTCGTTTGCCTTCAAGTCGTTGATGTTATCGGCATAATGTCCGAAGGTCGCGGCGAACTCATTCTGACGGTAATATAAATTACGCAAGATCCATTTCGTCTCCTCCGAAGGATGTTTTACGAAAGGAGTCTCACCTTCTCCCGCAATCTTATCCGATATTTGAACATAACCCCAGTATTCGGGCATATGGATATTGATTACCCCGGTAGGCGCCCATACCCAGTTGTACTCGCGAATCTTATCCTCTCCTTGGATAGGGACTTTCACGTATTTACCGTCTTTCACGTCCGTTGTCCATTCCACACGAGAGAAGTTCACACGGATCTGCTCGCCGATTTCCGGCTTTTCTTTTCCTCTGTCCATTTGGAATACGGAAGTCCAAGGAATGAATACCTCTACGCTCCATGATTTATCCGTGTCTTTCGGGTTATTCAGCGTACCGTCCACATAAACAGCGGATTTCATTCCGGTAAACTCCCAGTTATTCAATACTTGCGGATTATCCCGATAGGGGCGGGTTAAGAACAAGTCCCATTCCGTACCCAAGGCGTTCACCTCGTACTCCAGATAATTATGGGTGTCGTTCGTAGGATTCAAGAAGATCTCGAAGTCGTTGTCATGGAAGATCACGGCGTCGTGTTCCGTGATGGTCGCCCATACGTGCGGCTCCTCCATAAGGACGGCGAAGTACATTCCGTTATCATCGTAAGTCATCTTGGCCCGGGTCTGGAAGTGAGGGGCCGGGCGTTTGTCGCCTTCGATATCTACGAAGTCGCTGGTCCAAGGTATCGCGTCCCATTCCCCGGGAGAAAGCTTTCCGTCGATCTTGATAGGAGCGGGGGCCTTGTAGCAAACATACGTCGGCGGATTGAACGGTGGTTGCGGCATATACGTGATGTCCGGCTTTTGCGTACTGGGTTTCTGTGCGCAAGAAAGCAATAGGAGTGCCGCCAATGGCGCTGTCGTTAAAATCGTTTTTCTCATGTGCGTTTATTTTTAGATCGTTTGATAAATAGATTCTTATTGAAGTAAGTCCATCGCCGCGTCCAACCATGTATTTATATCGTCCGGATAATGTTGGTCGGCGGTATAAGTATCGCTGCGTTTGTGCCCGAGTCTTACGATCACGGCGTTCTTTTCCGGGAGCGTGAAGACGTATTGCCCCAAGATTCCTCTCATATAAGGGATCTTCATCCCTTTGTAATCGAGAATCCAGTATTGGAATCCGTAACAATGGTTGGGTTTGCCGAGATCCTTATAGACAAGACGGGTATCGGGGCTTGTCGCTTCCGCCAAATAAGCGGGAGAGATCAATTGCCGGTCATCCCATTGGCCGTTGTTGAGTAATAATTGTCCGAAGCGGGCGAAATCACGGGCGTTACTGTTGAAACAGCAATAGGCTTTTTCCATGCCGTCCTTCCGGTCGAGGCTCCAAAGGGCGCTTTCCTCGGCGTGCATCGGAGTCCATAGTTTGCGGGATACATAATCGCTGAGTTTCTCGCCGGTAGCCTTCTCCACGATAAAGCCCAGCAGTTGTGTCACGCCGCTTTGGTAGATAAAGTTTACGCCGGGCTCGTCGATCTCTTTCATCCCGAAGGCGATTTCCTGTAGGTCATCGCCATAATACAACTGGGTGGTAGGAGAGAAAGGAGAGCTGTAAGCCTCGTCGAAATCCACGCCGGCGCTCATGGTCAGCAAATGGCGAAGCGTTAGGGCTTTTCCGTCGTATCCCTTGAATTCCGGGAAAAAGTCGCTTACCGGTTGATCGACATCCCGGATAAATCCATCGTCGATAGCGCAGCCGATCGCTAACGAGACGATGCTTTTCGCCATCGAGAAGGAGTTGCTATGCGATTCCGGCGAGTAATCTTCCCAATATTGCTCGAATAGCAATCGATTGTCTTGGATGATTACATAGGCAACCGTACCCAGCTCCTCAAACCGGGGAAGATAACGCTCTGGAATACTTTTCGTATTGTAAGCTTCCGATAGTTCCCAAGGGCGGGGCGAACCTGCTTTTACGACCCGGTTCTCGAAAATCGGATATTGATCGATCTTGGGTAACAAATGGATAAGGGCCCTACGTAGATAATAATTGGAGGGTAACGCCAGATATCCGCCTATTCCCAGCATAAAAATAAACACTATCCATCCCACTCTTCGGGACAAATAGTGTTTATTGGCTGGAACCCTATTATTTGAATCATTTTTCATGTAACCCTTTGGTTGTTACTTTACAGATACAAATATATGGTTTATAATTCAAATAATCAAATACATGCTATTATTCTTTATACCAAGAAGAATACATATGATAGTTCTTGGCTATCTTTTGGTTGATCTCTTTCGCTTGCTCGGGATCTACCTTCTTGACGAACTTAGCGGGAACTCCGGCGTAGATACTGCCCGGCTCGACGATCGTCTTGCTTAATACTACGGAACCTGCGGCGATGATCGCTCCCTCGCCTACTACGGCGTGATCCAATACCACGGAGCCCATTCCGATCAAGGCGCCATTGCAAATCTTCGCCCCGTGGATCGTTACGTTATGGCCGATGGATACATCATCGCCGATCTCGATCGTCGATTTCTCATATAAGGTGTGAAGGACGGAACCATCCTGTACGTTTACGCCGTTGCCGATGCGAATCGAGTTCACGTCGCCGCGAAGCACGGTGCCAAACCAGATACTGCAACCTTCACCGATCTCTACGTCACCTATAATCGTGGCGTTGTCTGCTAAAAAAGTGTCTTTACCGATCTTCGGGGTAAAGCCACGAACGGATTTAATTAATGCCATTTTTAGTTGTTTAAATTTCTGTTGTTTTCTCTTTCAGCCAAGCTTTCTCCTCCTCGTTCAAGAACGGGCTGATCTTGTCGTAGACCATTTGGTGGTACTTGTTCAGCCAAGCGTGCTCACGGACAGAGAGCATGGGGATGATAATCAAGCTCGTGTCGATGAAACAAAGCGTCAGCGTATCGAATCCTAGGAATTTCCCGAATTCCGTTTCGCTGTCCTCACGTACCAAGATCATGTTCTCCGTACGGATACCGTATTCGCCGGTACGATACATGGCCGGCTCGTCGCTGATCACCATTCCGGGCTTCAAGGTCACCGGGTTCTCCTCCATGCGGATGCTTTGGGGGCCTTCGTGTACGTTTAGGCAATGGCCGATACCGTGACCGGTTCCGTGCAAGTAATTAATGCCGGAATCCCATAGCGCCTTACGGGCAAGGATATCGATCTGAGAGCCTCGTGTTCCAGCGGGAAACTTGCTTTTCGCCAAGCTGATCGTACCTTTCAATACACGGGTGAAATCCTTTTTCATCTGCTCCGTCGGCTCTCCAAGGGCGATCGTGCGGGTGATATCCGTCGTACCGTCCAGATATTGCGCACCGGAATCGATCAAAAGCAATCCCTCCGGTTTCAAGGTCGCGTCCGTCTCCGGCGTAGCGGAATAATGAACGATCGCTCCATGCTCGGCGTAACCGCAGATCGTGCCGAAGCTATCCATGATGTATTGCGGTTGTTCCGCACGTAAGGCTGTCAGCTTCTCGGCGGCGCTGATCTCTGTAACTTGGGCTCCTTCCGCCATTTTTTTCTCCAGCCAGATATAGAATTTTGTCAAGGCGACGCCATCTTTTACCACGGCGTTTTGGAATCCCTTGATCTCGGTCTCGTTCTTGATGCTCTTCAAGTGATTGGCGGGGGAGATCCCTTCCACGATCGTACAGCTTCCCGGGATCGCATCGTATAAGGAGACGTTCGTCTTGTTCATATCCACGAATACCCGGCTGTTTTCCGGTAGGCGGGACAGATACCTCTGGATCATGGAGTATTCGGCCAGCGTAACCCCTTCTTTCTTCAAATGCTCGGTGATCTCGGCGGTCAGCTTCTCCGGCTTGATGAAAAGCACGCTCTCGTCCTCCGATACGAAGGCGTAGCTGACTACGACCGGGTTATAGGTCACGTCCGTACCCCGGATATTGAATGTCCACGCGATCTCGTCCAAGGCGGCGAGGATCAAGCAATCGGCGCCCTCGCTCCGCAACTGGTTATTGATTAGTTCTAGTTTCTCGTGCACGGAGGCTCCGCTTAATGCTTCCGGCATCTCGAATATCGGGTTTCCGGGAACGGCGGGACGGTCCTTCCAGATACCCTCGATCAGGTCGGCCGAGGTATCCAGCTTGATTTCTTTACGGCTTAGTTTATTTGCCAAGGCACTCGCTTCGGCGGCGCTATAGGTTTGCCCGTCCAGCCCTACGGCCTGTCCGGCGTGTAACTCATGCAAGAGGAATTCCGTGATAGACGGTGTCTCCGGAAGCGCCAACTTATAGAGTTCGATACCGGAACCTTCCAGTTGGCTGGCCGCTTGCAGGAAATACCGGGAATCGGTCCATAAGCCCGCCTTGTCTGCGGTGACCACGATCGTTCCCGCCGAGCCGGTGAAGCCGGATATCCATTCTCTCGATTTCCAGCGATCGGCCGGATACTCGCTTAGGTGCGGGTCGGAACTGGGTATGATGTAAGCGTCAACCTTCTGTTGTCTCATAGCCTCCCGTAGGGCGGCGATACGTTCAGGAATGTTTGTTTTCATCGCATTTTATTTTAGTCAACATTAATACTCGCAAAGTTAATGAATTATTTTGGATTTGTCTCGCCGGAAACCGGCTCTTCTACCTTATAATATAGATGGGAAGTACCTAGTTTTTCCCACCGCAGTTTCCCTTCCTCTACCAGCCGCCGCAAGTCGAGGGAAGCCTTACTTCTGGAGCATCCGCAGAGCGACATATACTTCTTCTGGTGGATAAAAGGGTTCGTCTCCAGATAACGGAATACCTCTTGCTCGCATTCCTTGGCGGAGGGATATGCGGGATCGCTAACCGTGTACTCGTCACGAAACACCGGCATGGTCTTCAGCCGGTCTCTTAGTTCCTTGGACGATCTGAACTTCACGTCCTTAAAATGGATGGATTCCGCCCGGACCTCATTCTTTTCCATGACGGGCCGGCTTTTCAGTGAGACGCTGAAAGTACCGATCCCCTCTAGCTCCACGTTATAACCGAACATGAGAAAGTCCACCATCATGTCTTGGAAGAGCTGCAAGATCCCTTTCATATCCGCGGGCGAGAAAGAAGACCGTGACTTCGCTCTATTGATGAACTCATCCGTATGTATCGTCCCGCAAGAGACCAAACGAGGATGTAGGGGTAATGACTTCCCGGATTCCTCTGGATTCGGGTTGGGATTTCTGACTAGCTTGTAATTTGCTGACATCTGTGCTGTGTTTAAATGGTTATAGATCTTTTGTCTGATTCTTCTGGATCGCTTACCCGTTTCTATAGGCGAGCTTAGCGGTTTCTTCAAGAAGGATTCATCTTCCAACAGCCGTTGCATGATCATGCACCAACTGTTGGACGATCATCTACCATCCGTTAGATGATCGTCTAACAGATGGTGGATAATGAATACTTCAGCTTCAAAGGTACAATATATAAAAGAGAAAAGGGTAAGGATTCCGGATAAAAGAGCTAAAGGTTATGATAAACGTGTATGGGCTCACAGCCTTGTGGTCCACAACCTTGTGAACCGATCCCTTTAAATCAAGTTAAAGATAAGGCACCCAATAGATATCAAGGAATAATTTGCTAGCTTTGTAGAAACAAATAAGAAGTGCCATGAGGAATCTGCTTTATCTTTTTGTCTTTGCGGCTCTGCTTCTCGGCTTGAGCGCATGTTCTTCTTATTATTATTCGATGTTGAACTCGAATGACCCCGTCGGGGAGAAGAATGAGAGAGGTGATTTTGTGCAGGAAAACGATACGGTACGTATCTCTTATCGTTTCTGGGGAGAGAACGCCCCGGTTACTATTACCATTTATAATAAACTGGATGAACCCTTGTACGTGGATTGGGGGCGGTCGGCGCTGATTATCGATGACGTGGCTACCACCTACGACCCGAAAGTGGCCTCGGTGAGAGGCGAGAGCTCTAGCGTGGCATCCGGTAGCTCCTTTCATTGGAGCGATAGGAGCAGCAGCGGGTGGAGCTACTCGGAAGGTTCCTTCTCCGGTGATGTGAGTTTGCCAAAGGGCGTTGAGTTTATCCCGCCGCATTCCAAATTAGTCAATACGCCTTTGCAATTAGCCAACTTCCCGTTTAACGAGATCCCGAAAGAAGAGTATGTAAAGGAACAAATGACAACGAAAGCAAACACAACCGTAAATATCCGAGTGAAGGATTTTACAGAAGAAGATTCTCCGCTGAGATTCCGTAGCTACCTGACGTTGTTCGCCGGAGGGACTAATGGGAAGCCCTTGAAGCATTCCTCTTTTGAGCGGAACTTCTATCTGGCGAAATTGATCAAGGTCGGCGACGTGGCTCCCCAGTATTTCGATGAGGGACAGCAGCAATCCGGCGATTTCTTTTACGTGAAAGAGACTCATGGGGCTACGGCAGGCCTTGTCGTAGGAGCGATAGCGGTTACCGCCGCAGGGGTGGCGATAGAAGCTACGCTGGGTCCCGTGAACTATTAATATATTCATATCGAATGATACAAACTCTATCTGATTTAAAGACCGTGCGTTTCAACGAGCAAGCGGACGGTGTGATCATTTTGGACCAAACTCTGCTGCCGGGTAAGGAAGCGTATCTGACCCTTACCACTGCCGAGGAGATATGGGACGCTATCTATAAATTAAAGGTACGTGGAGCACCTGCTATCGGGGTAGCGGCCGCTTATGGTATCTATGTCTGCGCCCGTCGGATCGATACGGCGGAGAAATCCGTTTTCGTGAATGAGTTTCGGAAGATCAAGGAGTATCTGGCCGGTTCCCGTCCGACAGCGGTGAATCTGGTGGCGGCGCTGAACCGGATGGAGCGGGTATTGGTCGCTCATCCAACCTTGTCTGTCCCGGAATGGAAAGAGCTATTATATAAGGAAGCGATCGCGATCCGGGAGGAAGACGCCGCCGCTTGCCGGCAGATCGGCGAGAACTGTCTGGAGCTACTCCGTCCCGGGATGGGAATCCTTACGCATTGTAACGCCGGACATCTGGCGGTCTCGGAGTATGGCACCGCTTTGGCGCCGATTTATCTGGGGCAGGAGAGAGGTTATGGTTTCAAGGTCTTCGCCGACGAGACCCGTCCTTTGTTGCAAGGCGCCCGGCTCACGGCCTATGAGCTAAGCAGGGCCGGCGTGGACGTGACGCTGATTTGCGATAATATGGCCTCCGTCGTCATGCGGAAAGGCTGGGTGCATGCCGTGGTCGTAGGTTGCGACCGTGTAGCCGCCAATGGCGACGTGGCGAATAAGATCGGCACGTCTGGAGTGGCTATCTTGGCCCGGCATTACAAGATCCCCTTCTATGTATTAGGCCCGACATCCACCATCGATGGCTCGTGCCCGGACGGCGATTCCATTGTAATAGAGGAACGTAACCCCGATGAGGTCACCGAGATGTGGTATTCAAGGCGTATGGCCCCGAAAGACGTGAAAGTCTACAACCCCGCCTTCGACATTACTCCCCACGAGCTAATCACGGCTATAATTACGGAGAAAGGCATCTTTTATAAAAATAATCGCTGAAAGTTTTGCTAATCCCGAAACAATCAGTAATTTTGCCGCTCAATTTGAGGATATAAATAATTAAACAATATAACAATTTAAATTATGATCGTAGTTCCATTAAAAGAAGGCGAAAACATCGAGAAGGCGCTTAAGAAATTCAAGAGAAAGTTCGAGAAAACAGGTGTAGTCAAGGAATTGAGAGGCCGTCAGGCTTTCGAGAAACCGTCTGTTACGAAGAGAAAGCAGACTATGCGTGCTATCTACGTACAGCATTTGCAACAAGTAGAAGAATAATTATAGCTTCCGGGCTTGTTTTATTGAATTCTTATTCCTATTTTCGTTGCATGAATGTTGATGCAACGAGAATATGCTGATCGATGACTTTCTAAACTATCTCCGGTATGAGCGGAACTATTCCAATTATACGATTGGTGCCTATTCGAAAGATTTGGACCAATTCCAGAGGTATGTAAGAGAGCATCGAGAAGGTGTATTCAACCCCGGGGAAATCGACTCGGATTTCGTGAGAAGCTGGATCGTCAGTTTGATGGACGAGAAGCTCTCTCCCGTATCGGTAAACCGGAAATTAAGTTCTTTGAAATCTTTTTTTAAGTTTCTCATGAAACGGGGCATTGTCTCCGCGAATCCGTTGAGATTGGTGAGCGGTCCGAAAACGAAGAAACCCTTGCCTTATTTTATTAAGGATAGCGAGTTGGAGGCGTTGTTGGACGGGGACGGATTTGATGAGGATTTTGAAGGTGTGAGGAATCGGTTGGTCATTGAGATGCTATACGATACCGGGATGCGCCGCTCAGAGTTAATCGGCATACGAAACGTGGATGTGGATTATGAGGCGATGCAGGTCAAGGTAACCGGAAAGCGGAACAAGCAGCGGTTGATTCCTTTTGCGGAGGGTTTAAAAAACTTAATGCTTGCATACACGGAAGTCCGTGATCGTGAGGTTGAGGCAGCCGGTGAATGGTTTTTCGTTCGAAAGAACGGGAACCAGTTGTCGACGGGGATTGTTTATAATATAGTAAAAAAGCAATTGTCGGAGATACCCATGCTGGCGAAACGAAGTCCACACGTGTTACGACATTCATTTGCAACGAGTATGTTAAACAACGGAGCCGAGCTGAACGCTGTGAAAGATTTATTAGGTCATAGCAGTTTAGCGTCTACCAGTGTTTACACGCATACAACCTTTGAGGAATTAAAAAAAGTGTATCATGCTCATCCAAGAGCAAAAAAAGAAGGAGGTTATTATGGACGTTAGAATTCAAGCAATTCATTTCGACGCAACTGCACAGTTGGAGGCGTTTATTCAGAAGAAAGTTTCTAAATTGGAGCAATACTTCGATGGTATTATATTGGCAGAGGTTACATTGAAGGTGGTTAAGCCTGAGACGGTGAAGAACAAGCAGGCCAGTATAATGTTGTCCGTGAAGAACGGGGAATGTTTCGCTGATAAAATAAACGATACTTTCGAAGGGGCGATAGACGATTGTGTTGAGGCTTTGGAGAAGCAACTGGTTAAATTCAAAGAAAAAATCAGAGCCAAATAAAAAAAACGGTAGATAAATTTGGTATGTAAGAAATAATATCTAAATTTGCAGCCGTTTCGCCGTGGTGACGAAACGGCTGCTTTTAGAAGTATCGCCTCTTTAGCTCAGTTGGCCAGAGCACGTGATTTGTAATCTCGGGGTCGTTGGTTCGAATCCGACAAGAGGCTCAAAAGAATGTATTGGAATGGGCAGTTACCAGAGTGGCCAAATGGGGCTGACTGTAACTCAGCTGGCTTTCGCCTTCGGTGGTTCGAATCCATCACTGCCCACACGAATGAAACAAATGAGAGAATCGGTTGGTTCATTCGGTCTTGCGGAAGTAGCTCAGTTGATAGAGCATTAGCCTTCCAAGCTGAGGGTCGCGGGTTTGAGCCCCGTCTTCCGCTCTTATAAGTTGCCTGTGTAGCTCAGCGGTAGAGCACTTCCTTGGTAAGGAAGAGGTCCCGAGTTCAAGTCTCGGCACCGGCTCAATTGAAAATTGAACATGATCATTAATCAAATAAAGAACAATTAAGTTATGGCAAAAGAGAAATTTGACAGATCGAAACCACATGTGAACATTGGTACGATTGGTCACGTTGACCACGGTAAAACAACTTTGACAGCTGCTATCACAACAGTATTGGCAAAGAAAGGTCTTTCAGAGTTGCGTTCATTCGATTCTATCGACAACGCTCCTGAAGAAAAAGAGAGAGGTATCACAATCAACACTTCTCACGTAGAGTATCAGACTGCAAACCGTCACTATGCTCACGTAGACTGTCCGGGTCACGCCGACTACGTAAAGAACATGGTAACTGGTGCTGCTCAGATGGACGGTGCTATCATCGTAGTTGCTGCTACTGATGGTCCTATGCCTCAAACTCGCGAGCACATCCTTTTGGCTCGTCAGGTAAACGTTCCGAGATTGGTTGTATTCATGAACAAGTGTGACATGGTTGACGACGAGGAAATGTTGGAATTGGTTGAGATGGAGATGAGAGAGTTGCTTTCATTCTATCAATTCGACGGTGACAACACTCCGATCATCCGTGGTTCTGCTCTTGGTGCATTGAACGGTGATGCTCAATGGGAAGATAAAGTAATGGAGTTGATGGAAGCTTGTGATACTTGGATTCCTCTGCCTCCGCGCGAAATCGACAAGCCGTTCTTGATGCCGGTTGAGGACGTATTCTCAATCACGGGTCGTGGTACTGTTGCTACAGGTCGTATCGAGACAGGTATTGTTAAGGTTGGTGAGGAAGTTCAGATCATCGGTCTTGGCGCTGCTGGTAAGAAATCTGTTGTTACAGGTGTTGAGATGTTCCGTAAGTTATTGGATCAAGGTGAGGCTGGTGATAACGTTGGTTTGTTGCTTCGCGGTATCGATAAGAATGAGATCAAGCGTGGTATGGTAATCTGCCACCCGGGTCAGGTTAAAGAGCATTCTAAGTTCAAGGCTGAGGTTTATATCTTGAAGAAAGAGGAAGGTGGTCGTCACACTCCGTTCCACAACAAATATCGTCCTCAGTTCTATATCCGTACATTGGATGTAACTGGTGAGATCACTTTGCCGGAAGGAACTGAAATGGTAATGCCGGGTGATAACGTAACGATCGAGGTTGAGTTGATCTATCCGGTAGCATGTAGCGTAGGTCTTCGTTTCGCTATCCGCGAGGGTGGACGTACAGTAGGTGCAGGCCAGATCACAGAATTAGAGAACTAATTCAAGCATTAGATAATGTTATAGCCAGTCTTTTTAAGGGCTGGCTATTTCTACGGAAGTAGCTCAGTTGGTAGAGCACTGGTCTCCAAAACCAGGTGTCGGGAGTTCGAGCCTCTCCTTCCGTGCTAAAATCTATAGATTCGATGAAAAAGATAATTACTTATATTAAGGAATCTTATAACGAACTTGTTTATAAAGTTTCTTGGCCTACGAGAGCAGAGCTTTCCAATAGTGCGGTTGTTGTTATGTTTGCTTCCCTTATCATCGCCGCATTGATCTTTGTTGTTGACGGGGCCTTCGAGGCTGTTATGCGTTTCTTCTACAACCAAATTTTCTAATCAGTTAAGGTATGTCTGATATCCAAAAGAAATTTTATGTTCTGCGTGCCATCAGTGGCAAGGAGAACAAGGTACGGGAATATCTAGAGGCTGAGCTGAAGAATACGGATCTGGGAGAATATGTATCTCAAGTCTTGATTCCGACTGAGAAAACCTTTACGGTACGAAACGGTAAGAAGGTCATGAAAGAAAGGGCTTACTTGCCGGGTTATGTGCTGGTCGAGGCTGCTTTGGTCGGTGAGGTTGCTCATCGATTGCGGAACATTCCGAATGTGATTGGTTTCTTGGGTGGTTCTGATACCCCCGTGCCATTACGTCCTGCGGAAGTGAATCGTATCTTAGGTACGGTTGACGAGTTGCAGGAACAACAAGAGGATCTGGATATCCAGTTCTATGTTGGCGAGAGTGTGAAGATTACTTTTGGACCGTTCAGCGGTTTCACGGGTATAATCGAAGAGGTCAACGCCGAGAAAAAGAAACTTAAGGTGATGGTTAAGGTCTTCGGACGCAAGACTCCCCTTGAGTTGGGTTATATGCAAGTTGAGAAAGAATAGTACTCTGGTTACGAAAAGTGCTACCTTTCTGTTATTGATGTTATATATCTAAAAAATTTTAGAAACAATGGCTAAAGAAGTTGCTGGACAAATCAAATTGCAGATTAAAGGAGGAGCAGCAAACCCTTCTCCCCCAGTAGGACCTGCTTTGGGTTCTAAGGGTATTAACATTATGGAGTTTTGCAAGCAATTTAATGCCAAGACCCAAGACAAGGCTGGTAAGATATTACCTGTTGTAATTACTTACTATGCCGATAAGTCTTTCGACTTTGTCGTTAAAACTCCTCCTGTGGCAATCCAGTTGTTGGAAGCTACTAAGAAGAAGAGCGGTTCCGCTCAACCTAACCGTGCTAAGATCGCTGAGATCACATGGGATCAGGTGAAAGCTATCGCTGAAGACAAATTAGTCGATCTAAACTGCTTTACTGTCGAGTCGGCCATGAGAATGGTTGCGGGAACAGCCAGAAGTATGGGTATCACTGTTAAAGGGACATTCCCGGGTAATAATTAATAAACTTCAATTGAGATGAGTAAACTTACAAAGAATCAAAAGTTGGCTTTGGGCAAGATTGAAGCTGGGAAAGCATATACATTGAAAGAAGCTTCAGCTTTAGTGAAGGAAATTACTACAACTAAGTTTGACGCATCCGTAGATGTTGATGTCCGTTTAGGTGTTGACCCCCGTAAGGCCAATCAAATGGTGAGAGGCGTGGTTTCATTGCCTCACGGAACTGGTAAGCAGGTTAGGGTTCTCGCATTATGTACTCCGGACAAGGAAGCTGAAGCTACTGCCGCTGGAGCTGACTATGTTGGATTGGATGAGTATATTAATAAGATTAAAGGCGGTTGGACTGACATTGATGTTATCATCACTATGCCTTCTATCATGGGTAAGATCGGTGCTCTTGGTCGCGTATTAGGCCCTCGTGGTTTGATGCCTAACCCAAAGAGTGGTACGGTTACCAATGAGATCGGAAATGCGGTGAAGGAGGTTAAGCAAGGTAAGATCGACTTTAAGGTAGATAAGAGCGGTATCGTTCACACATCTGTTGGTAAGGTGTCTTTCACTCCGGAACAGATTCGTGACAATGCTAAGGAGTTTATTTCAACTTTGATCAAGTTGAAACCTACTGCGGCTAAAGGTGCGTATATAAAGAGTATTTATCTTTCTAGTACTATGAGTGCGGGTATTAAAATTGACCCCAAATCAGTTGAAGAAAACTAAAAAACAATTGAACAATGAGAAAGGAAGATAAAGGAACTGTTATAGGTCAATTAACTGAAACATTAAAGGAATATCCTAATTTCTATTTGACGGATATCGAGGCGTTGGACGCTGAGAAAACCAGCAAATTGAGAAGAGAGTGTTTCAAGCGTGAGGTTAAGTTAGTCGTTGTAAAGAATAACTTGCTTAAGAAAGCGTTGGAGAACATTGAAGGTGACTTCTCTGATCTTAACGTAGCTTTGAAAGGCAATACGGCTGTGATGTTCTCACAAGTCGCTAATGCTCCCGCTCGCCTGATTAAGGATTTTACTAAGGACGCTAAAAAAGGTGTAGTCGCTAAACCGGCTTTGAAGGCTGCTTACGTACAAGAAAGCTTCTATGTAGGTGCTGAGAATCTTGAGGCATTAGTAAATATCAAGAGCAAAAACGAACTTATTGCCGATGTTATCGCATTGTTGGAATCTCCGGCGAAGAACGTTATCTCTGCTCTTCAGTCATCAGGACAAACTATCCATGGTCTGTTGAAGACTTTGGAAGAAAGATAATTTTTCATTAAAACATTACACAGATAAATAATCATTTAAATCATACAAAAATGGCAGATTTGAAAGCTTTTGCAGAACAATTAGTAAACTTGACCGTTAAAGAAGTTAGCGAATTAGCTACTATCCTTAAAGAAGAGTACGGTATCGAACCTGCTGCTGCAGCTGTTGCTGTTGCTGGTCCTGCTGCTGGTGGTGCTGCTGCCGCTGCAGAAGAGAAGACTTCTTTCGATGTTGTATTGAAAGCAGCTGGTGCTAATAAATTAGCTATCGTTAAGTTAGTTAAAGAATTAACAGGTCTTGGCTTGAAAGAGGCTAAGGATATGGTAGATAGCGCTCCTAGTGCAATTAAGGAAGGTATCGCTAAAGCTGATGCTGAGGCAATGAAGAAACAGTTGGAAGAGGCTGGAGCTGAAGTTGAGCTTAAATAGTATTTATAACCTGGTTTCCAGGTGATTTGGTTAAGAGTCTCCGACTACGAAGACTCTTAACCTTTTTGTGTCTATAATTTCAATAAGTTCAATAAATTCCTTACTAGATGTCTTCAACAGCTGAAAACCAAAGAGTTAATTTTGCTTCGATAAAGAATCAGTTCCCGTATCCAGACTTTCTCGAAGTTCAATTGAAGTCGTTCCAAGACTTTCTTCAACTTGACACTCCTCCTGAAAAGAGAAAGAAGGAGGGATTGTATAAGGTATTTGCCGAGAATTTCCCGATTGCGGATACCCGTAACAATTTTGTGTTGGAGTTCTTAGATTACTATATAGATCCGCCTCGTTACTGTATCGATGAGTGTATCGCTCGCGGGTTAACCTATAGCGTGCCTTTAAAAGCGAAGTTAAAACTGTACTGTACGGACCCGGATCATGAGGACTTCGATACGGTGATCCAAGATGTATACTTAGGTCCGATCCCGTATATGACGGACAGAGGTACTTTCGTGATCAACGGCGCCGAGCGTGTTGTCGTGTCTCAGCTGCACCGTTCTCCGGGCGTATTCTTCGGACAAAGCACGCACGCAAACGGAACGAAGTTGTACTCCGCACGTATTATCCCGTTCAAGGGGTCATGGATCGAGTTCGCTACGGACATCAACAATGTGATGTACGCTTACATCGACCGTAAAAAGAAATTGCCTGTAACTACTCTTTTGAGAGCTATTGGTTTTGAAAGCGATAGAGATATTCTTGAAATCTTCAACCTTGCGGAAGAGGTGAAGGTGACGAAAGCAAACCTGAAGAAGTTTATCGGACGTAAGCTGGCCGCTCGTGTTTTGAAGACTTGGGTGGAGGATTTCGTAGATGAGGATACCGGTGAGGTGGTTTCTATTGAACGTAACGATGTAATCATCGACCGTGAGTCTGTATTGGATAGTGACAATATCGAGGCTATCTTGGATTCAGGCACGCAAAATATTTTGTTGCATCGTGAGGACCAGAATCTGTCCGACTATGCTATCATATATAATACGCTCCAGAAAGACCCGAGTAACTCCGAGAAGGAAGCTGTGTTGTATATCTACAGACAGTTGAGAAATGCGGAACCGGCTGATGAGGCTAGCGCACGCGAGGTTATCACGAACCTGTTCTTCTCAGAGAAACGTTATGATCTGGGTGAGGTGGGACGTTACAGGATCAACAAGAAGTTAGGCCTTACTACAAGCGCTGATGTTAAGGTCTTGACTAAAGAAGATATTATCGAGATCATCAAGTACCTGATCGAGTTGATCAACTCGAAGGCTATCGTGGATGATATCGACCACTTAAGCAACCGTCGTGTACGTACGGTTGGCGAGCAATTGTATAACCAGTTCGGTATTGGTTTGGCTCGTATGTCACGTACAGTTCGTGAACGTATGAACGTTCGCGATAATGAGGTGTTTACTCCGATTGATTTGATCAACGCGAAGACGATTTCTTCCGTGGTTAACTCTTTTTTCGGAACGAATGCCTTGTCTCAGTTCATGGACCAGACGAACCCGTTGGCGGAGATCACGCACAAGCGTCGTTTATCAGCCCTAGGTCCGGGAGGTTTGTCTAGAGAGCGTGCCGGATTCGAGGTTCGTGACGTTCACTATACGCACTATGGTCGTCTTTGTCCGATTGAGACCCCGGAAGGTCCGAACATTGGTTTGATCTCTTCTTTATGTGTATACGCTAAGATCAACGATCTTGGTTTCATCTCGACTCCGTACCGTAAGGTGGCAGATGGAAAGGTCGACTTCTCTGAGGAAGGCTTGCAATACTACACGGCGGAGGAAGAGGAAGAGTTGACAATCGCTCAAGGTAATGCTCCATTGGATGATAACGGTAAGTTTATCCGCGATAAGGTGAAGGCTCGTTTCGAGGCTGACTTCCCTGTTGTCCCTCCTTCTGAGATTGACTTGATGGACGTGGCTCCGCAGCAGATCGCTTCTATCGCGGCTTCACTGATCCCGTTCTTGGAACATGATGACGCTAACCGTGCGTTGATGGGATCTAACATGATGCGTCAGGCGGTTCCTTTGTTGCGTACGGACGCTCCGATCGTTGGTACCGGTATCGAGGCGCAGGTTGCTCGTGACTCTCGTACTCAGATTATGGCTGAGCGTGAGGGCGAGGTTGTGTTCGTTGATGCTACTTGTATCAAGATTAAATATGACCGCACGGAGGACGAGGAATTCGTTAGCTTCGAGGATGCGGTTAAGACATATAATATCCCGAAATGGCGTAAGACCAACCAAAGTACGACAGTCGATTTGAAACCGACCTGTCATCGCGGACAACGTGTGAAAGCCGGCGATATCCTTACCGAGGGTTACTCAACCCAGAAAGGCGAGCTTGCTTTGGGACGTAACGTGAAGGTGGCTTACATGCCTTGGAAGGGTTATAACTATGAGGATGCTATCGTGTTGAACGAGCGTATGGTTCGTGAGGACTTCTTTACGTCTGTCCACGTTGACGAATACATCCTTGAGGTACGTGAGACGAAGCGTGGTATGGAGGAATTGACTTCCGATATCCCTAACGTCAGCGAAGAGGCTACCAAGGATTTGGATGAGAGAGGTATCGTTCGTGTAGGTGCTCGCATCGAGCCGGGTGATATCTTGATCGGTAAGATCACTCCGAAAGGTGAGTCTGATCCATCTCCGGAGGAAAAGTTGTTGCGTGCTATCTTCGGTGATAAGGCGGGTGATGTGAAGGATGCTTCCTTGAAGGCTACTCCGTCTTTGCGTGGTGTGGTTATCGAGACCGCTTTGTTCTCGAAGGCTGTCAAGAAACGTAAATCCAGATTGACTGATAAGGCGATCTTGCCGAAGTTGGACGAGGAATACGAAGAAAAGATGGCTAGCTTGAAGACTTTGTTAGTTGATAAGTTGTTAGTGCTTACAAACGGCAAGGTTTCTCAAGGTGTTAAAGACTATATGAATACGGAGATTATCGCTAAGGGTGCTAAGTTTACCCGCAAATCTCTGGAAGAATTGGATTATAACTCCATCCAAGTAAGCAAGTGGACGGCAGACGCTCAGAAGAATGAGTTGATCAAGCAGGTTATCTTGAATTATTTGAAGAAGTACAAGGAGCTTGACGCTGAGTTGAGACGTAAGAAGTTCGACTTGACGATCGGTGATGAGCTGCCGACAGGTATCGTACAGATGGCTAAGGTTTATATCGCCAAGAAACGTAAGATTCAGGTAGGTGATAAGATGGCCGGTCGCCACGGTAACAAGGGTATCGTATCAAAGATCGTTCGTCAGGAGGATATGCCGTTCTTGGAAGACGGTACTCCGGTGGATATCTGCTTGAACCCGCTGGGTGTGCCTTCTCGTATGAACTTGGGACAGATTTTCGAGGCCGTGTTGGGTTGGGCCGGACGTGAGTTGGACGTTAAGTTCGCTACTCCGATCTTCGATGGCGCGACTTTGGATGATTTGAATGAATGGACAGACAAGGCTGGTATTCCTCGCTACGGTAAGTCTTACTTGTATGATGGTGGTACTGGTGAGCGTTTCGACCAACCTGCTACGGTGGGTGTGACTTACTTCTTGAAGTTGGGCCACATGGTTGACGATAAGATGCATGCCCGTTCAATCGGTCCGTACTCTTTGATTACGCAACAGCCGTTAGGTGGTAAGGCACAGTTCGGTGGTCAACGTTTCGGAGAGATGGAGGTTTGGGCACTGGAAGCCTTCGGTGCCGCTCATGTTCTTCAGGAAATTCTTACGATTAAGTCTGATGACGTTGTAGGACGTTCCAAGGCTTATGAGGCGATCGTGAAGGGTGATCCGATGCCACAGCCGGGTATCCCTGAATCTCTGAATGTATTATTGCACGAGTTGAGAGGACTTGGTTTGAGTTTCACTCTGGATTAATTCAATAACAATAAAGAAGTAGGTGGGCTACGGCCCGTCTACTTTATCTATTGATAACTCTTTATAAATAAATAATATGGCCTTTAGAAAAGAAAACAAGATAAAGAGTAACTTTTCAAAAATAACCATCGGTCTGGCATCCCCTGAGGAGATCCTAGAGAACTCCAGCGGTGAGGTTTTGAAACCGGAAACAATTAACTATCGTACGTATAAGCCTGAGCGTGACGGTTTGTTCTGTGAGCGTATCTTTGGTCCGATCAAGGACTATGAGTGCCATTGCGGTAAGTACAAGCGTATCCGTTACAAAGGTATTGTCTGCGATCGTTGTGGAGTGGAAGTTACGGAAAAGAAAGTTCGTCGTGAACGTATGGGACACATCCATTTGGTGGTTCCTGTTGCCCATATTTGGTATTTCCGTTCTTTGCCTAATAAAATCGGTTACTTGCTAGGTCTTCCTACCAAGAAACTGGATTCCATCATCTATTACGAACGCTACGTCGTGATCCAGCCGGGTTGCGTAGACACGGTCGGTGAGTTAGACCTATTATCTGAGGAGGAATATCTGGATATTTTGGATAGCCTTCCAAGAGAAAATCAATTGCTAGAGGATACGGATCCGAATAAGTTCATCGCTAAGATCGGCGCTGAGGCTGTTTATGATCTGTTGGCTCGCTTGGACTTGGATTCTCTTTCTTATGAGTTGCGTCACCGTGCGAACACGGACACATCTCAACAGAGAAAGAACGAGGCCTTGAAACGCCTTCAGGTGGTTGAGTCTTTTCGTGCGTCCAGAGGTCGTAACAAACCGGAATGGATGATCATGAAGGTGATCCCGGTGATCCCTCCCGAACTGCGTCCGTTGGTTCCGTTGGACGGTGGCCGTTTCGCTACTTCTGACTTGAATGATTTATATCGTCGTGTTATTATCCGTAATAACCGTTTGAAACGATTGATCGATATTAAGGCTCCGGAAGTGATCTTACGTAATGAGAAACGTATGCTTCAGGAGGCCGTGGACTCTTTGTTTGACAACTCTCGTAAATCGAGCGCTGTTAAGACAGACGCCAATCGTCCGTTGAAGTCCTTGTCCGACAGTTTGAAAGGTAAACAAGGTCGTTTCCGTCAGAACTTGTTGGGTAAGCGTGTTGACTACTCCGCTCGTTCGGTTATTGTCGTAGGTCCGGAATTAAAGATGCACGAGTGCGGTTTGCCGAAGAATATGGCTGCCGAGCTTTATAAGCCTTTCGTTATCCGTAAATTGATCGAATGCGGTATCGTGAAGACGGTGAAATCTGCCAAGAAGATCGTTGACCGTAAGGAACCGGTTGTTTGGGATATTTTGGAGTACGTAATGAAAGGTCACCCGGTATTATTGAACCGTGCCCCGACATTGCACCGTTTGGGTATCCAAGCGTTCCAGCCGAAATTGATCGAGGGTAAGGCTATCCAGTTGCACCCGTTGGCATGTACGGCATTCAACGCCGACTTCGACGGTGACCAGATGGCTGTTCACTTGCCGTTAGGTAATGAGGCTGTTTTGGAAGCTCAAATGTTGATGTTGGCTTCACACAATATCTTGAACCCAGCGAATGGTGCTCCTATTACCGTACCTTCTCAGGATATGGTGCTTGGTTTGTATTATATTACCAAGTTGCGCAAGGGTACACAAGGCGAAGGTTTGACTTTCTATGGTCCGGAAGAGGCTACGATCGCTTACAATGAGAAGAAGTTGGATATCCATGCTCCGATCCATGTTTACGTGGAGGATTTGGATGAGAACGGCAACTTGGTGAAGACGATGGTTGAGACTTCCGTTGGACGTTTGATGGTAAACGAGTTCGTTCCGAAAGAGATTGGTTATGTAAACGAGGTGTTGGGCAAGAAGTCTCTTCGCGACATCATCGGTCGGGTAATCAAGGCTTGTGGTGTGGCTCGTACCGCTCAGTTCTTGGACGATATCAAGAACTTGGGTTACTATATGGCATTCAAGGGTGGTTTGTCCTTCAACTTAGCGGACGTTCTGATCCCGCCTGAAAAGGATGAGTTGGTTCAGAAGGGATACGATGAGGTTGAGCAGATCATGGCTAACTATAATATGGGTTTCATTACCAACAACGAGCGTTATAACCAGATTATCGATACTTGGACACACGTTAATAGTAACTTGTCTAATATCTTGATTAAGCAATTGACGGCGGATAACGATGGATTCAACTCAATCTATATGATGATGGATTCCGGTGCCCGTGGTTCGAAGGAGCAGATTCGTCAGTTGTCCGGTATGCGTGGTTTGATGGCGAAACCGCAGAAGAGTGGTGCAGAAGGTGGTCAGATTATCGAGAACCCGATCCTTTCTAACTTTAAGGAAGGTTTGTCCGTGTTGGAGTACTTTATCTCTACTCACGGTGCTCGTAAAGGTTTGGCCGATACCGCTTTGAAGACTGCCGACGCCGGTTACTTGACTCGTCGTTTGGTTGACGTCTCTCACGACGTGATCGTAAACGAGGAAGACTGTGGTACATTGCGTGGCTTGGTTTGTACGGAATTGAAGAATAACGAGGAGGTGATCGCTTCCTTGTATGAGAGAATCTTAGGTCGTGTATCTGTTCACGATGTGATCCATCCGATTACGGGCGAGGTTATCGTTCGTTCCGGTGAGGAAATCCGTGAGGATGCCGCTAAGGCAATCCAAGACTCTCCGATCGAGAGCGTCGAGATTCGTTCCGTATTGACTTGTGAGTCTAAGAAGGGTGTCTGCGCTAAGTGCTATGGACGTAACTTGGCTACGAACCGCATGGTTCAGAAGGGTGAGGTTGTCGGTGTAATCGCCGCACAGTCTATCGGTGAGCCGGGTACACAGTTGACGTTGCGTACATTCCACGTCGGTGGTATCGCATCCAACATCGCTACAGAGAATAGTATTACATCTAAATATGATGGTATTTTAGAGATCGACGAGCTTCGTGCTGTTGAGGCGGTAGACGAGGTGAGCGGAAAGAAACATTTGGTAGTAGTAAGCCGTTTGGCTGAAATGCGCATTGTTGATCCGAACACGAAGATTGTGTTGTTGACTCATAATATACCTTATGGTTCTAAGTTGTTCTTCAACAACGGTGACTCAATTAAGAAGGGTGACGTGATCATCGAGTGGGACCCGTTCAATGCCGTAATCGTGTCAGAGGTTTCCGGTAAGATCGAGTTCGAGAGTTTGGTAGAGAACGTGACTTACAAGGTTGAGAGTGATGAGACTACCGGTTTGAAGGAGAAGATCATCATCGAGTCTAAGGATAAGACGAAGGCTCCGGCCGCTCATATCGTGGATGAGAATGGTAATTACTTGAAGAACTACTCTTTGCCGTTGGGCGCTCACGTCGTGAAAGACAATGGTGATGTAGTGAAAGCTGGTGAGGTTTTGGTTAAGATCCCTCGTGCCGTAGGTAAGGCCGGTGATATCACCGGTGGTCTTCCTCGTGTAACCGAGTTGTTCGAGGCTCGTAACCCGTCTAACCCTGCTGTCGTATCTGAGATCGACGGAGAGGTAGGATTCGGTAAGATCAAACGTGGTAACCGCGAGATCACCGTAACGTCTAAGTTGGGTGAGGTTAAGAAATATATGGTTCCTCTGTCTAAACAATTATTGGTTCAGGAGAACGACTATATCCGTGCGGGTATGCCGCTATCAGACGGTGCTACCACTCCTTCGGATATCTTGGCGATCAAAGGTCCGACGGCTGTACAGGAATATATCGTGAATGAGGTTCAGGATGTATACCGTCTACAGGGTGTGAAGATCAACGATAAGCACTTCGAGGTTATCGTTCGTCAGATGATGCGTAAGGTAGAGGTGGTTGATCCGGGAGATACTCGCTTCTTGGAGCAGCAGATTGTTGATAAGTTGGAGGTAATGGACGAGAACGATCGTATCTGGGGCAAGAAAGTTGTTACCGATCCGGGAGATTCTCAGACATTGCAGGCCGGACAGATCGTGACTGCACGTAAGTTGAGAGATGAGAATAGTATGTTGAAACGCCGTGATCTTAAGTTGGTCGAGGTACGTGACGCTATTCCGGCTACAGCCAACCAGATCCTTCAAGGTATCACACGTGCCGCTTTGCAGACGAACAGCTTTATGTCCGCCGCATCTTTCCAAGAGACGACGAAAGTATTGAACGAGGCTGCTATCAACGGGAAGGTAGATCGTTTGGAAGGTTTGAAAGAGAACGTTATCTGTGGTCACTTGATTCCTGCCGGTACCGGTCAGCGTGAGTTTGATAAGCTGATCGTAGGCGCAAAGGATGAGTTCGATCGTATCTTCGCTAATCGCAAGAACGTGGTTGATTTCAATGCCATGGACAAAGATGATGAAGAATAGGAACGTTTAATAAACTATAAAGAAAGGCCGGCAGAGCAATCTGTCGGCCTTTTTTGTTCTTCCTTATTTGCTTAATAAATGGATAAACTTTATTTTTGCGAGGTAACAAAGACCATAGATAAATACTGAGACATATAAGAAACATATAATAATCAATATCATGAAGAGAATTTTACTTTGTTTAATGGTGGCTTTATTTGCCACTGGTTGCTTATTCGCTAAAAACAACGATGAGAAAATGAATGTAATGTCTTATAACATCCGTTACGATAATTCGGGTGATAAGGATAATCAATGGAAATTCAGAAGAGATTTCGCTGCTGATTTAGTGAAATTCTATGAGGCGGATGTGTTCGGTGCGCAAGAGGTCTTGAATAATCAGCTGAATGATTTGCTTAATCGTTTACCGGAATACGCTTATGTGGGTGTTGGTCGTGAGGATGGCAAGACGAAAGGGGAGTACGCTCCGATTTTCTATCGTAAGGATCGTTTCTCCGTTGAGAAAAGCGGTAATTTCTGGTTAGCCGAAGATATAAATGCCATTGGTAAGAAAGGTTGGGACGCCGCATGCGAGCGCGTAGCTACTTGGGCGATCTTGAAAGATAAGAATACGGGAAAGAAATTCTTCTTCTTGAATACGCACTTGGATCATATGGGGAAAGTGGCTCGTCATGAAGGAGCTTCATTGGTGCTGGAGCAAGCGAAGAAATTATCCGAGAATTTGCCTATAATCGTGACTGGCGATTTCAATGCCGTGCCTTCTGATGAGCCGATACAAGTATTGACTAATCCGAGTGATCCTCGTCATTTGACTCATTCCCGCACGATCGCAGGGTTTATTTACGGCCCGGAATGGACATTCCATGATTTTGGAAAGATCCCTTACGACAAGCGTGAATGGATTGATTATATCTTCGTGAAAGGGAATATCAAGGTATTGCGTCATGGTGTATTGACTGAAACGTTGAATAACCTGTTCCCATCCGACCATTGCCCGGTAATCAGTACGTTGATACTCGAATAAAAAAGCTTTGTGTGTATGGGGAAAGTAGACGTATTGAAGGAAACTACCCCGCTTTCATCAGAAGATTGCTTCTTGGTCATGCAACGCCCGAAATCGGGGTTTAATTTTCCGTTACATGTACACATGGAGTTTGAGTTGAACTATCTGGAGAATGCCGCTGGCGCTATTCGGATAGTTGGCGATTCGGTCGAGGAAATCGATGATCTGGATTTGGTGTTGATCGCGGGAGGAACGAAGCATGCTTACTCGAACCATAAGTGTCCGTGTAATGGGATCTTTGAGATAACGATACAATTTCATAAATCGTTATTTGATAGCTTAATCAATAGACGGCATTTCAAGACCATGAAGGATATGTTTGATAACGCTTCCAGTGGTCTTGTTTTCAGCCGGGAAATGATACTTGGCATTCAAGATAAATTAAGAATGTTGTCGAACGATAACAAGCCGGATTCTTTCAAGAACCTGTTGCGTTTGGTCGAGATTCTTAAGATTCTATCTTTGGATAAAGCAGCCCGTCGGTTGAATGCCGTGAACACGGTAAAGAACTATAATAATAACGATACCGATCGTTTAGATAGTATCATGTTATATTTACACGAAAATTATCAAAAACGTATCACCTTGTCGGAAGTGGCTAAGTTAACAAATATGAGCGATGCCTCATTGATGCGTTTCTTGAAGAAGTGGACGGGAAAGACATTTATCGATAACTTGAACGAGATCCGGGTAGCTGAGGCGGTATGCCGTTTGACCGATACAAGTGACAGTATTTCTGAAATATGTTACAGGTGCGGTTTTAATAATCTATCGAATTTCAACCGGGTATTCAAACGGCGTAGGGGGAGTACCCCTACAGAGTACAGGGAGAAATATTCCCGTTCGAGGTTTATAATTTAAAACATGATTTAAAGCATGTTTACATTGATTTGTGTCAAGTGTTGATGATATAGTATTATTTATTGCACATATAGTATTTGGTGGTCTTTGCTAAAGCCCTTACTTTTGTAAAGTTCAAGTGAAAGAGATTAGCACTTAGACAAAACAAACCTTAACTAAAACGCCAAAACCAATTATATCAAACACAAAAGGTATTTTTACATTGGTCTAAAGAATTGAGAATTAAAAACACAACTAGAAAACGACTGCCTGAGAAGGTAGTCGTTTTTGCATTTATAGTCTTCAACCCCTTTGTAACCCGGAATAAATATGTATATTTGTCTTCGCAATTTTTAATCACCATAAATTTAAAAGAAGAAAGTATGGAAAACAACAAACCTGCCAATAACGAGATTCAGATCGAGTTATCTGAAGAGATGGCACAAGGAACTTACGCCAATTTGGCTATTATATCTCATTCAAGCTCTGAATTTATCCTAGATTTTATCCGGGTGGTTCCGGGAGCTCCTAAGGCACAAGTCAAAAGTCGCGTAATCTTAACTCCGGATAACGCTCAACGTTTGTTATTCGCTTTGCAAGACAATATCAAGAAATTTGGGGAGCAACTTCAAGCAGGAAATAATAATAACAAAACAGCTAATTTTGAGGACTTCGCAGGTCCGACAGGAGAGGCTTAATAGATTTGTTTTCAGCCATAGAAAGAGTACTTTTCTACAAGAGTAGGGGAGTACTCTTTTATTGTTGGGATGGCTCGTTTACATTGAAAAACCTTGATGCCTATTCTTAGATGCTTACAATGGGCATTCTAAGGTGTTAAGAATGCCTGTTATAAACACCTGAGA
Organism: Parabacteroides distasonis ATCC 8503; assembly: GCF_000012845.1. NCBI lineage: Bacteria > Pseudomonadati > Bacteroidota > Bacteroidia > Bacteroidales > Tannerellaceae > Parabacteroides > Parabacteroides distasonis. Next base: position 2,651,855 of record NC_009615.1, on the reverse strand, counting down.
ATGCCCATCGTAAAGAATACCCTATCTCTCTATCCTAAAGATTAGATAATCCCATCAATATTTTCTTCAATACGGTTTGCGCGGAGATCTCACGGTTCGCGGCCTCGGGGATTACGATACTTTGCGGACTCTCTATCACGTCATCGGTAACGATCATATTGCGACGAACCGGCAAGCAATGCATGAAATAAGCGTTATTCGTAAGTGCCATTTTCTTTGCGTCTACGGTCCAGCTACGATCTGTGCTGATTACTTGTCCGTAATTCGGATCTTTATAAGCGGACCAGTTCTTTGCGTAAATGAAATCCGCTCCTTCAAAAGCCTTCTTCTGATCGTATTCCACTTTAGCGTTGCCTACGAATCTAGGATCAAGCTCATAACCTTCCGGATGAGTGATAACAAACTCATAATCTGTAGCGTTCATCCATTCGGCAAAGCTGTTTGGAACGGCTTGCGGCAATGATTTCGGATGAGGAGCCCAAGTCATGACTACCTTCGGACGAGCTGTTTTCTTATATTCCTCTATCGTGATCAAGTCGGCGAAACTTTGCAACGGATGGCGTGTCGCCGCTTCCATGCTAAATACCGGCCGGTCGGAATGCTCGATGAACTGACTCAATATCTTTTCGTTATAATCATCTTCTTTATTCTCAAAGCGTGCGAAAGAACGGACCCCGATCACATCGCAGTAACAGCCCATTACAGGAACAGCTTCCAGCAAATGCTCCGGTTTATCACCATCCATGATAACACCTCGCTCTGTTTCCAGCTTCCATGCACCTTGGTTAACGTCCAAAACGATCGTGTTCATACCTAAGTTCATGGCAGCCTTTTGGGTGCTTAAGCGGGTACGTAGGCTTGAGTTGAAAAATATCATCAACAACGTCTTGTTTTTTCCCAGTTCACTAAACTGGAAACGATCTTTCTTGATCTCGAAAGCTTCATTAAGCGCTTGTTTCAAGTCACCTAAATCCTGTACGCAAGTGAAATGTCTCATATCTGTTACAATAATATTTTGTTAAAGGCAAAGATAATGACTACTTGTCAATTATCCTTTAGAAAGACCAAGGAATTGTTTAAGAGATCGTATCCGGAGGTGTTATGGGTAGTTTGAAACTGAAGGTAGAACCTTTCCCTTCCTCCGAGTTCACCCAGATGGTACCTCCCATGGCGGTGACCAGACCTTTACAGATCGAAAGCCCTAACCCGGTGCCCGGCTGGAATTCGTTCAATTGCACGAATCGTTCGAAGATATGTCCCAGTTTGTCCTTCGGGATGCCGTTACCTGTATCGGACACGTAAAATTGCACGCTGACCGGATACAACGATTGGTATCCGAAATGAATTTCTCCTTTCTCCGTATATCGGAGGGCGTTAGAAAGTAGTTTTTTCAAGATAAGCATAAGCTTATGTTTATCCGTGTGAAGAGATACGTTTGGAGAATCATCCAAGATTAACCGTACGTTTTTGGATATGCGGGGAGAGGCGTATTCGTATACATCGTGCATGATAGCGAGCGGATTTACATCCTCATATGACCAATTGATCGTATTGGACTCGATTCTGGACATCTCGAGCGTGTCATTGATTAATTCGAGCAAAGCCGTGTTATTTTCTTTAATCATGGAAATATACTGTTCACGCATTTCCGGATCATCTTCCAGTCCTAACATATCGGAGAAGCCGACGATGGCATTTAGCGGAGTCCGGATCTCGTGCGTCATATTTGCCAGAAACGTAGATTTCAATAGGGAAAGATCCTTGGATTTCTGATGATCTGCGATAGCTAGCTCGTCGTTTTCCTTTTCGATAATGCTACCTATAATGACATGTGGGGTGCCGCTTTCATCAATATCCATGCTTTTACCCGATATTTCATACATCTTATAAGTCCCGTCTTGATTCCTCAGGTGGAAGGTGACGTTGTGAGACGATAATTTCTCGTCCCGGATTTTATTGAACAGATAGAAGAAATCCAAACTATCCTCGGGCTTACGTACGGATGATAAAGCCCTGCATATAAACCTGTTTTTATCTAATAGAGTATTGGTCGTGCCGTAGAATTGAAAACAGCGGTTACAATGCCTTTTGTCGCAAGTGGAGAAACGGTCGAAGCTGAATGAGTAAGCGGCTAATTTACCGTCTTCCAACGCTTGCCGCATCAATATCCGGCTCTCGTTCAATTGTCCCATCAATAGTTTATTTTCCCTGTCAGTTTCTTTTTCTCCCTGCTGCGTAAGCCAAAGCGTATACCCGCTAAGCCCCTGTTCATCGGTATAGATGGGTTCTACTTTAAACGTGACGGGCTCTTCGCATATAATTGCGTCACCTTTTCTTAAAGATGACTTCAAGGAATCGGTTAGTACGATGTTATTAAATAGATGTTCTATAATAAAGTCATGCTTATCCGCCAAGGAAAAATGAGCGAACATCGCCTTATTCAAGTCTATCAGATTTCCTTCCGTATCATAGATAGCCCCTCCTAAAGGACAGGAATAGAATGTATTTGAAACTAAAGTGTTGAAAATATTTGAATCTATTACTGTTGACATTATTCGTTTAGATTTAAGTGTTGTTCAAGAAGAAAGAGACAGGCGAGTTCCTATATTCTCGTCTGCCCGTCTCCTTCTATGATGTATTTATAAGTCGTTAATTCAGGAAGCGCCATCGGTCCCCGGGCATGTAGCTTTTGGGTACTGATTCCGATCTCCGCCCCGAATCCGAATTGGGCCCCATCAGTAAAGGCGGTAGATACATTTGCGTATACGCAAGCGGCATCTACCAATTGCTGGAAGCGCCGGATAGTTTCCGGATCTTCGCTGATTATGCTTTCGCTATGTTTTGAACTGTAGCGGGCGATATGTGATAGAACCTCGTCTAAAGAGGATACGGTACGGATACTCATTTTGTAATCGAGGAACTCGGTACCGAAACTGTTTTCGTTAGCCTGTTGTAAAAGCGTCTCCGGATAATGTTCGGATAGAGCGGCATAAGCCGGTTCGTCCGCATAAATGATTACGTTGCTGTCCGGAAGCTTTTCACAGATATACGGAAGATCAGATAGACGTTCTCGGTGGATGATTAAGCAATCCAAGGCATTACATACGCTGACCCTCCGTGTCTTTGCGTTATTTACGATCTCACGTCCCTTGCCTTTATCTCCGGAGCGATCAAAATAGGTATGACAGATACCAGCGCCAGTCTCGATCACCGGAACTTTCGCATGTTCCCGGACAAAGTGAATCAAGGAACTGCTTCCACGAGGAATGATTAAGTCAACCAAGCCGACCGCTCCCAGTAATTCCGCCGTAGCCTCTCGATCCGGAGGTAGTAAAGTGCATACAGCCGGATTTATACCCTGACGCTCCAATACAGAATGGATGATGCGTACCAAGGCTCGGTTAGAGAAGTCCGCATCCGATCCACCCTTTAGTACGCAAGCATTACCGCTTCGGAAACATAAGGAAAAAACATCGAAGGTAACATTCGGACGAGCCTCATAGATCACGCCGATCACCCCGAAAGGCACGGTTACTTTTCGGATAACCATTCCGTTCGGGCGGATAGTCTCACTCAAGACCTTATTTAATGGAGAAGGTAATGTCGATACATTCTCCATATCGGCGGCGATACCTTGTAGCCTTTCCTCTGTTAATTTCAGCCGGTCGTATTTCGGGTTCGCTGGGTCCATACGTTCCAGATCTTGGCGATTCGCGGCGAGTACCTCCTCCGTATGAGTCCGTAGAACCTGCGCTGTCTCCTTTAAGATCCCGATAATCGTTTGATCCGATAGCGTTATCAATTGTTTAGCCGCATCCGATGCCTGTCGCAGCATATCTTTTACATTCATACTTTTTAATCCAGATATAGATAATCATAATGTATAAGCGGTTTTAAATCCCGTTGCCCTATTTGCTTACGTGCTTCCTCGCTGTCATAGGCGGTACAGCCTACGCCGATTTGCACGCCTTCCTCATTCATTATCTTTACGATATCATCTTTTTCGAAATCACCCTCGATGCGGGTTACTCCAACCAATAATACGCTAGTCGCTTTCGGGGCGGTCAATGCCTCCTCGGCTCCTTTATTGATATGTATTTCCCCTTTGGCGAAACCCTCGGAGTGGGCGATCCATTTCTTTACGCTGCTGACGGGTTTCGAGGCCGGAATGAAACGGGTGCAGACCGTGTCGCTATCCACCGCCAATAACATCGGAAGGATATTATCCTTTTTGCCGTTGGCGATGATAACCGCAATACCTTCGTCCGCCACTTTTTGGGCGATATGACATTTCGTCAACATACCTCCCCGTCCAAAGGATGATTTGCTAGTCTGTACATATTCCGACAAATCTGTTTTCCCACATTCGATTTCCCGGATCACGGAACTATCCGGGTCCGACGGATTTCCATTGTAAATCCCGTCTATATTACTGAGAATCACCAAGGCATCCATTCCCATCATCGTAGCGATCAAGCCGGATAACTCATCATTATCCGTGAACATCAGCTCGGTTACGGATATCGTATCATTCTCATTTACGATGGGGATCACCTTGTTTTCAAGCATTACCTCCATGCAATGCTTCTGGTTCAGGTAATGCGTACGACTCCCGAAATTCTCTTTTGTAGTAAGCACTTGCCCGCAAGTCATGCCATGCTCCCGGAATAACTCGTAATACCGGTTGATCAACTTGGCCTGTCCTACCGCCGAATACAGTTGCCGGGCTGATACGGGATCCAGCTTTTTGCCGGCTTTTATCTCGCTTCGTCCAGAAGCCACGGCACCGGAGGAGATCAAGACGATCTCCATACCTTGCCGGTGCAAGTCCGCTACTTGGTCAACCAACGCGGACATGCGGGTGATATCTAGCGTCCCATCCTTGCGGGTCAGGACATTGCTTCCTATTTTTACAGCGATCCTTTTCAAGAAAGTTATGATTTATTATTTATTATCTTTATCCCGGATCTCTACCCGTCGGATCTTTCCGCTGATTGTTTTCGGCAGTTCGTCCACGAATTCGACAACACGGGGATATTTGTAAGGAGCGGTGACACGTTTCACGTGATTTTGCAATTCTTTGACCAAGGCATCACCCGCTTTATCCTTATAATCCTTCGCCAATACGATCGTGGCCTTTACTACCTGTCCGCGGATCTCGTCGGGGACACCGGTGATAGCACATTCCACTACCGCAGGGTGAGTCATCAAGGCACTTTCCACCTCGAACGGCCCGATACGATAGCCGGAACTCTTGATCACGTCGTCCGCGCGGCCAACGAACCATAAGTAACCATCCTCGTCACGCCAAGCCACGTCTCCCGTGTAATACAGGCCATCGTGCCAAGCTTCCCGGGTACGTTCTGCGTCCCGGTAATATTCCTTGAATAACCCGATAGGCTTGCCATTTGTTGTGTGGATCACGATCTGTCCTTGCTCGCCATCCTCCGCACGGCTTCCGTCCGGACGCAATAAATCGACATCGTACTGCGGGTTGGGAACACCCATAGAGCCCGGTTTCGGCTCCATCCACGGGAAAGTGGCGACTGTCAGCGTAGTCTCTGTCTGGCCGAAGCCTTCCATCAATTTAATGCCGGTCAACTTATAGAACGTGTCGAACACGGCGGGGTTCAAGGCCTCGCCGGCGATCGTACAATATTGTAAAGATGATAAATCGTATTTAGTCATATCCTCACGAATTAAGAAACGGAAGATCGTAGGAGGAGCGCAAAGCGAGGTGATCCGGTAATCCTGTATCATCTGCAACATATCAGCAGGCGTGAATTTCTCGTGGTCGTAAACAAATACGGTCGCTCCGGCGATCCATTGCCCATATAGCTTACCCCAAACTGCCTTGCCCCAGCCCGTATCTGCGATCGTCAGGTGAAGGCTGTCCTTATGCAAGTTGTGCCAGAAACTACCGGTCACGATATGCCCCAGCGGATACGTAAAGTCGTGGGCCACCATTTTCGGGTTTCCAGTCGTACCGGAGGTGAAATACATCAAAGAGATATCGTCATTGCTATTTGGGTGAGACGGGCGGACGAAAGGAGCGGCGTTTTGGATACCCTGTTGGAAATCCTCGAAACCTTCCGGTATTTCCGGCCCTACGGATACAACACTTTTTACGGTCGGTGAGTCCGGCAAAGCCTCTATGATATGTTTCGTTATCACTTCCTCTCCGGCGCAAACGATCATCTTGATATCGGCGGCATTCGCACGATAAACGATATCTTTCTTGGTCAGTAAGTGTGTAGCCGGTATCACGACAGCCCCTAATTTATGCAATGCGATGATAGAGAACCAGAACTCATAACGGCGTTTGAGTATCAGCATCACCATATCGCCATGTCCGATCCCCAAGGATTGGAAATAAGAAGCCGTCTGGTCCGTATACCGTTTCAAGTCGGCAAACGTAAAATCAATATGCTCTCCATGATCGTTTGTCCAACATAACGCTTTCTTATCAGGTTCTTCCTCCGCCCAAGCGTCTACCACATCATATCCGAAGTTGAAGTTCTCCGGAACCTTGATCTTGAAGTTTTTAATAAAATCTTCTTGCGACTCAAACGTCGTTTTATCTATAAATCTTTCTAACATGCTGTTGATCGTTTATAAAATGACGGCCAAGAAACTGACCTTTTCCCCATCCAGCGCTTTCATACCGTGAGGAAGCTCTGAGTTAAAATAAATACTATCACCTTCTTCTAAGATAAGATCTTTATTGTTGATCTGTAGTAACAGACGTCCTTTTAATACCATATTGTATTCTTGCCCCGGATGGGAATTGAGATACATCGGCTCATCCTCTGGTTTGGGATGTACGGTTACCAAGAAGGGGTCCGCTTTACGTCCGACGAAACCGGCGGCCAATGATTGGTACTTATAGGCTTTCGTACGCTCTACGGCAACACCTTTTCCGTTACGAGTAATAAAGTACGTACTCATTTTAGGCTCGTCGCCAAACATCAACGTGGTTAATTCTACGCCATAAGCCTGTGAGATCTGGTGCAATACGCTAACGGAAATATCAACCGTGCCGCTTTCCAGCAGCAAATATTGCTCAGTCGTGAGGTTGCAGACCTTTGCCATTTCTTCCGGCGTAATCTCCAGTGCGTCCCGTAATCCGGCCAGACGCTCTGCGATTTGTTGTATCTGTTCGTTCATTTTGCTGAAGTTATTGTATTATGTCGCTCCAAAGATAGGAATAAAAAGCAAAAAGAAGGTGAAAGCCCTTGTTTTCTTTTCTAATTAACAGGTATGGATAGGATGGTTGAGGATTATAATGAATAGGCGCTTCATTTGCTTCCGGATGGAGAATGGTGATTTATATATATGGGCGATTATCATTTTGACATTTTGTAAACTCAAGTGCCGGAGAGTCGCATATTCCGGACGGAGGTACACCTTGTTGCTAAAAACGGGAAAAAATAACAGCAACTACTTGTTCCCTTGATTATTATCGAAAAAAGGGTGTTTATTCTAGCTGAAGGAATTCATCCTAGTTCATATTTATTAGAGCGCAAGCCTTGTTTTTATCCGGATCGGAGCGTATTTACATACGGTTATATCGCTTCATGAGACTAAATGTATCGCTTTACGTCTCCTATTGTATGGGATAACGCCGCTAGTCGCATCACTTTACGCCGGTATCCGTGTGAAAAAGCAAGGCTTTTTGAGTGGAAAATGGCCTTCAAACGTGCTTTTTACCATCTTCTAGTATCTGATTGAGCCCTTTTTAAAAAGAGATGTGTCAGAACTATTCCATTAATTTAAGCAAATAGATAGGATTACCTCATCAATATAATCTCCTTCACCTCATGATCCTTGATAAGGGCATACATGATATGTCCGGCAATTATAAGCTATTCGGCATTTTTCTTTAGCCATTCTAACCGGCGCTGATCCGGGAGGTGTTTTACCTTGAAATGCTCGAATGTCACATTAAATCCTTTCCCGTCGGGACAAGCGGCCATAAACCCGACTTGTACGGGGATATTGTCTTGTAGCCAAGCGTTACGCATAAGGGTGTATTCCTTATCATCGAATGAGTAGAAGATCTCCACGGCGTCCAATCTCCGGACAGCTTTTATCCATACATAAGGGATCGCTTTGTCTAAGGTGATAACGCTCCAGTCGGAGGTCTTATGCGTAACGACCGCGCTTAGGTTGTATTTACCATCCACGAACTCTATACCGGCTTTTATATAATTTTCATGATTGATGCGAAGCATCAGGCCGGCTTGGTCAAAACGCTGCTTGTAATCGCCGGTTATCTTGACTTTCACTTCGAATTCACCCCCATAAGTCGCATAATAAAAAGGAGCGTCATCTACCGTAAACCCGTAATGGGAAATCCTCCAATAGTCACTTTGGGGAGTGACCTGCATGGAAAGTGACTTGTCTTTAATCTCCCATTGCTCCGGCTCGTTGAACCATTGCATCTTATCTAATGATTGCGCCCCGCAAAATTGCAAAGAGGCGACAATAACAAAACTCAGTAATACTAATTTTCTCATTTTACTTCTTATTTCTTATTTTGATTCTTTCTATTCCCGTAAGAAGTTAATGTTATTAACCTTATCTCCGCAAAGGTAACGTGTTATTATAGATCGCGCAATGATTCTGTGATTTTATCTAGGAAGGAAAAGTAAGGGTTAATGTGTTTTCGTCTATTCGTATTTGATAACCTCGACCGGGCAGCTTTCGGCAGCCTCTTTAATACCCGCCTCGAAATCATCGAAATTAACTCCTTCGTTTACACGTGAACGATCTGTAACAGTGAATACTTCCGGGCAAATGCCCTCGCATGTACCGCAAGCGATGCAATCCTCTTCAATCCAAACTCTTTTAATTGCCATAATTTTATTCCTTTAAGATGATTAATATGTTAATGTAACAAACAACTTTCGCGGATTGTTTTCGGGAGAGGTCTTTTAGATCATTGTATAGACCGTGAAATGAGCTTATCTTTGGTTGATATATATTAACGTTTACACGCCACTGTTTTAAAATAAATTTGCTACGTTTACAGCAGAAAGTTTCATTGAATAACCATTTAAAAAATCTGAAGTATTATGGATAATGCTATTTTTAGATTTCCTAAACCCATTAATGAGCCGGTAAAAGCGTATGCTCCCGGATCAAGTGAAAAAGCATCCTTAAAGAAAGCGTTGGCGCAGATAAGTTCCGAGGAATGGGATATACCTCTGGTAATTGGCGGAAAAGAGATCCGTACGGGTAATACCGGTAAGGTCGTTATGCCTCATGATCATCATCATGTATTGGCTACTTATCATAAGGCGGGCGAGAAAGAAGTACAAATGGCTATCGACGCCGCCATGAAAGCGCATAAGGAATGGTCAGAACTTCCATGGGTGGAACGTGCGTCTATTATGCTTCGTGTAGCTGAGTTGTTGGCTACGAAATATCGTTATATCCTGAACGCTTCGGTTATGTTGGGACAGAGCAAGAATCCGTTCCAAGCGGAGATCGACGCTCCCTGCGAATTGATCGATTTCTTGCGTTTCAGTACCTTCTACGCTAGTCAAGTATATGCCGATCAACCCTATTCCGAGACGGGTATATTGAATCGTATGGAATACCGAGCCTTGGAAGGTTTCGTGTTCTCGCTCACGCCGTTTAATTTTACGTCGATCGCTTCCAACCTGAATATGGCTCCGGCTATGATGGGTAACGTGGCGGTATGGAAACCGTCTACTACGGCGATCCATTCGAACTATTTCTTGATGAAGGTTTTCCAAGAGGCCGGCTTGCCCGATGGCGTAGTGAATTTCATCCCGGGACAGGGTAGCGTGATCGGTAAGGTGATTACGGGTAGCCGTGATTTGGCGGGATTCCATTTTACGGGCTCTACCTCTACGTTCAATACCTTGTGGCGTCAGATCGGAGAGAACTTGGGGCATTATAAATCTTATCCGAAGATCGTAGGCGAGACAGGTGGCAAGAACTTTATCTTCGCTCATCCTTCCGCTCCGGCGTTGGATGTGGCTACCGCTATCGTACGCGGCGCGTTCGAGTATCAGGGGCAGAAGTGCTCGGCGGGTTCCCGGGCCTATATCCCGGCTTCTCTCTGGAAAGAGGTGAAAGATTACGTGGGCGATATGCTGAAAGAGATCAAGATGGGTGACGTGCAGGATTTCACGAACTTTGTCAATGCCGTGATCGATGAGGCTTCGTTCGATAACATCATGAGTTATATCGATTATGCGAAACAGTCTCCGGACGCAGAGGTTCTTTTTGGTGGTAACGGGGACAAATCTGTAGGTTATTTCGTGGAGCCAACGGTTATCCAGACCACGGACCCGATGTTCAAGAGCATGGTAGAGGAAATCTTCGGGCCGGTGATTACGATCTACGTATATGACGACGCTAAATATGAGGAGACTTTGGAACTTTGTGATCGTACTTCTCCGTACGGATTGACGGGTTCTATTTTCGCCCGTGATCGCTATGCGATCGATAAGGCATTCAATACCTTGCGCTATTCGGCCGGTAATTTCTATATCAATGATAAACCGACCGGCGCCGTGATCGCCCAGCAACCGTTCGGCGGTTCCCGTGCGTCCGGAACGAATGACAAGGCCGGTGGCCCGCTGAACTTGATTCGTTGGACGAATCCTCGTTGTATCAAGGAATGTTTGGTTCCTCCGACGAGCTACGGGTATCCGTTCTTAGGTGAGAAATAATTGTCATAATTAAGAAATACCAACTGATTGTGGGGGAGACGGGGCGTGCCCCGTCTCTACGCTATGACGTTACCTTTATCTACATACAATATGTTAGACTTTAACAATACCGAGATCGCTTTCTCGTCGAAGTCGCGGGGAGAACTACAAAATGCTTACTGGCTTTTTAATACGATAAAATATCCTTGGTTGGTAAAATGCGCTAAAGTAGCCACGAGTATAGCCTTGAAAATACATTTCCCGCTGGCTTGGGCGGTGAAGCCTACCTTATATAAACAGTTCGTTGGGGGAGAAACTTTACAAGACTGTTCCGCAGCCATCAACCACTTGATGAAATACAACGTGAAATCGACGCTCGATTATTCGGCGGAGAGCGAGCAGACCCCGGAGGGCATACAGGCGACTTTCGAGGAAACCTTGCGCTCGATAGATTTTGCGAAAGGAAATACGAATCTGGCCTATGCCGTATTCAAACCATCCACGATCACGACCGATGAGTTACTGGCCAAAGCTTCCGAGAAACGGGAAGAGCTTACGATAGACGATGTCCGGCATTTCCGCGAGTTCCGCGAGCGTTTTATGGCGCTTTGCCAACGGGCTTACGATAACGACGTACGTATTTTAGTGGATGCGGAGGATTATTGTTTCCAAGATGCCATTGATGCGTTGACCGATGAGGCGATGCGTAAGTTCAACAAGAAACGTGCGATCGTATTCGCTACCTTGCAAATGTATCGTCATGACCGGATGCCTTATCTGCGTCGTATCTACGATGATGCCGTGGCGAAAGGTTATATTGCGGGCGTGAAATTCGTGCGCGGGGCTTATATGGAAGCGGAGCGTGCCCGTGCGGCGGCGTTGGATTATCCCGATCCGATTTGTAAAGATAAGCAGGCCACGGACGAGAATTATGATGCGGCGGTCCGTTTCACCATGGATCATTTAGATCGTTTTGAGATGTTTATGGGAACTCATAATGAGGAGAGTAATTATAAGTTGGCGAAATTGATGGACGAGAAGGGGATCGCCCGCGATGACTCCCGTGTTTTCTTTGCGCAGCTATTGGGAATGAGCGATAATATTTCCTTCAATTTAGCCCATGCGGGATATAACGTAACCAAATACGTACCGTACGCCTCGGTAAGGGATGTACTGCCGTATTTGATCCGGCGTGCGGAAGAGAATACTTCTGTCGCGGGGCAGACCAGCCGGGAACTCCGGATGTTGGAGATGGAAATGACTAGGCGGAAAGAACATAAACCTGCCGAGGGCAGGTAAAGTAGTTTGTCAGCATATTTCGGGGCGTATTGGTGCTGGCAAACTACTTTGTCTGCCTATTTTTATTTACTGGCCTTCAGTCCCCGGATCACGGAAGAGGTAAAACCGGAAAGTTCCATCTCATTTAGACCCTTGATCGTGATTCCGCCCGGAGTTGTTACCTTATCGATTTCCATCTCCGGGTTACTTTTGTTCTCGAGCAATAAATCAACGGCGCCTTTCACGGTATGCACCACGATCTCTTGCGCTTGTTTCGGATAGAAACCCAATTCCACGCCGCCTTCTATCGCCGCGCGGATATAACGCAAGGCGAAAGCGATGCCGCTGGAAGCCAATGCTGTTCCTGCGCCCATCAACCGTTCTTCTACCAACATGGCGTTGCCAAGCTCGTTGAAGATATGGATGATTAGATCCGTTTGCTCCTTGGAGGCGTTGCGGGCGGAAACGAAAGTCATGCTGCTCATCACCTCGATAGCCGTGTTGGGCATGATCCGGAAGATCGTGGGAGTAGCCAGACAATCGAAGTCTGTATTCTTGGTCAAATAAGTATTCAACAGGTCGAAAGTCACGCCAGCCGCTACGGATACGATGATTTGTTTCTCGAAGTCGAGCACCGACTTAATCTCATCTATAATCATTTCTACACGCCAAGGTTTAACGGCGATGATGATGATATCAGCGTTTCGTGCCGCTTCCACGTTATCATGGGTCAAGATAAAGTCCGGATCGATCTTTCTCATCTTCTCCAAGGTCTCGTCCGATTGGGCGGTACAAGTGATATCAGAGGCTTTGAACATGGTTCCTTTCGCTAAACCTCGGGCGATCGCTCCACCGATATTACCCGAACCGATAATAGATATTCTCATTTTGCAGATAATTAGTTATATATTATGTTTTCTGAAGAGGCAAACTTAGATAAAATATCTCAAATACGTACGACTTTGTAGAGTTAGCTACGGATAAAAAACTTACATTTGCGGTCGATACGGACTTAATACTAATATAAATATATAAAATTACATGAAAAAGACAATTCTAGTTTCAAGCATGCTATTCGCTCTGACTATGTCCGCTACGATCCAAGCGCAAGACACGGAGAAGAAGGTGAGTGAGGAGGGATTCGTGTTCACGACCGTGAAAGAGAACCCCATTACATCTGTTAAGAACCAAAATCGTGCGGGTACGTGCTGGTGCTACTCCTCGTACTCTTTCTTGGAGTCGGAGTTGCTTCGTATGGGAAAGGGCGAGTATGACTTATCCGAGATGTTTACGGTATATAACACCTATCTGGATCGTGCCGACGCTGCTGTGCGTACGCATGGGGATGTTTCGTTCTCGCAAGGTGGATCTTTCTATGATGCGCTTTATGGAATGGAAACATTCGGCTTGGTTCCGGAAGAGGAGATGCGCCCGGGCATGATGTATGCCGATACGTTGAGTAACCATACCGAGCTTTCCGCCTTGACGGACGCTATGGTGGCCGCTATCGCCAAGGGAAAGTTACGCAAATTGCAGTCTGATGAGAATAACGCCATGTTATGGAAGAAGGCGGTCGCTGCGGTACATCAGATCTACTTGGGGGTTCCTCCTGAGAAATTCACGTATAAAGGGAAGGAATATACACCGAAATCTTTCTTCGAGTCTACAGGTTTGAAGGCTTCGGATTATGTCTCATTGACTTCTTATACGCATCATCCGTTCTATACCCAGTTCCCGCTAGAGATTCAGGATAACTGGCGTCACGGTATGTCGTATAACTTGCCGCTGGATGAGTTTATGGAGGTCTTTGATAATGCGATTAATACGGGTTATACGATCGCTTGGGGTTCCGATGTGAGCGAATCTGGTTTTACTCGTGACGGAGTGGCCGTTATGCCTGATGATGAGAAGGTACAGGAGTTGAGCGGTTCCGATATGGCTCATTGGTTGAAATTGAAACCGGAGGAAAAGAAGCTGAACACAAAACCGCAACCTCAGAAATGGTGTACCCAAGCAGAGCGTCAGTTGGCTTACGATAATTACGAGACGACAGACGACCATGGTATGCAGATCTACGGTATCGCCAAGGATCAAGAGGGGAACGAGTATTATATGGTAAAGAACTCTTGGGGAACCAACAGCAAGTATAACGGTATTTGGTATGCTTCCAAGGCGTTTGTCCGTTATAAGACCATGAATATCGTGGTTCATAAAGATGCCTTGCCTAAAGCGATCAAAGCCAAGTTAGGTATCAAATAACCGATCTGCCAAGGAGGGTTCAAATAAAAACTAAACCCCGATAGCTTCCGGCGATCCGGTAAGTCTATCGGGGTGATCTATATATACAAAGATGTGCTGCCTATAAATTTATTGGACAAGTCTTAGCGTGTAGTTAAGATCTGCCGCCGCTTTTTGCAACGCGTCGTTCATCAAGGTCAAGTTATCCCCTTCTACTAGGAAATAGATGACGGGTTCGCCATCACTGGGAATCAACTCGTAGATTACTGCGCTAGCGTCATCGGGAGTTCCGTGCTTTACTTTTTGTTTACCGGTTGTAATGGCTTTCTGAGGAGCTTTCTTCGCCGCTCCGGTACTTGAGGCTACTGCTTCCGGTACGGTATAAAGAGCATCCAACTCGAATACGCCTTCCTCGTCTGCGTTATCTTGTTGATAATACAAGGTTAAGTCATAATCTACGTTCACGCTATCCGGAGAAGTCAGGGTTCCCTTATACTTTTTTTGGATAACCGGTCCCTTTTTAGGATCAGCCTTCAAGGAATCCCTCATATTCACGGGCTTTGCCGGTTGGGTCGCCTTAACAGAATGGATCAGTGGCAAAGACGGAGCGTCCGGAGCCGCCGACATTATGGCGAATTCTTCTTCCTCTACTTCTACGGGTACATCCTTTTGGGCTTGCTTCCCGCTACATGCGGCCAAAAATGCCATAGCCGCTACTGCGATAAAATACTTTTTCATTACCATTATTTATTTTATTAGTGACGTTTGGACATATAACATAAAATCCCCCACGATTTGTTTCGTGAGGGATCATTTTTAACTATTTACCGTGAAATATTTATTTCTTGGAAGGCTCTACCCAGTCATCCGGATAGGGAGCGGTCGGGATCGTGGAAGCGCTTCCGTCTCGTCCGGCGAAATAGTGCGGTGACATGATCTCTACGCCAGCCTCATTGAATACGTCCTGTATGTTTTGATGCAGGTCGGAATAGATATCTCCGAGTTTATCGGCGTCCTTTATATAAGCGTTGATTTGATAACAGGGATAGTAATCGCTTAGTTCGGTCTCCAATACGAAAGGCTTCGGCTCTGGCAATACCCCGGTGGTCTGGCGGGCGGCATTAATCAATAATTGATGAACTTGCCGCCAAGGTACGTCGTAGCCGATCGTAACCGTGCTGTGGATGATTAATCCGTATTGCCGTGCGGATACGCTATAATTTGTTGTATGGGAGGACATGATAAAGGAGTTCGGGATGGTCACTACCTCATTCTTAGGGGTACGTAAACGGGTTACAAACGGAGTCTTCTCGATCACGTTGCCAGTCGTCTCGTTTAGTTGGATACGGTCACCCAATTTAAAGGGCCTCATATAAGTAATGACCAGCCCTGCGATGATATTTCCGATCACCGTACTGGAACCCAACGATATGATCAAACCGACAAATACGGATATGCCTTGAAATACCCCCGAGTCCGATCCCGGCAGATAAGGATAGATCATGGCGATCATAAAGGCGTATAGCAGGAAACGGATGATATTAAACGTCGGTTGCGCCCAATCCGGGTAAAAACCTGATATTTTCAGGTTCTCGCTCTCTATCTCGTTGGCTATGTATTGGATTCCTTTTACGATGTATTTGATGCAGTAATAGATCACCAAGATGATAAACAAGTTCGGAATATAGGAGGCTACCGATTTAAAGATCATCTTTACCGGCTCCAACAAATAGGAGAATATCTTCAAGGCTAGATCTTCTGTTTGCGGGAAGATAGCGAAAAGGATCGGTACACTGATGGTTAATTGGATTAGTAACACGATCCATCGTATTACGTTGGTGAAAAACATCAATACACGTCCTTGGCGATGTGTGTTGAGAAATTCATAATCCCGGATGGTAATAGATCTGAGTCGGTTCTGCTTTAACCAGATAATTTTCCTGCGTAGCTTCTTAAACAGATAGTTGGTCAGCTTAAACAGGAAATATTGGATGATAATTACGAGGATGAACAATAATACCCGTTTCGCTATCTGCAAGATACTATGTTGCTCCCTTAACTCTTGTATCTTGTTTTGGATAATCGGTTGATATTGTTCAGCGAGGGCTATACGACTGAGATTTTGCCATAGGGCATCTTGATCGGTGATACTTAGGATAACCTTGTCTCCGTACATGATATCCGTTACGTATTCGCTGTCATAGATATAGATGGAATCCTTCTTCAAGGAATGCGAGGTCCCGATCTTTACCATGATATTGAGGATGTCCTCAGCCCGGTCAACCGGGGTGCGGCCTCCGCGCTTGGCGTAAAGGTGAAATAAGGTATCCCCCTCCACGACTACAGGTACGCCGGGAGTCAGTGCCCGAAGGGAATCGATACGGTTTCGTTGCTCGGACCTTTTTAGGGAGTCGGCGGTAGCGTTGCTGTTTTTCGTGCTTTCCAGCTCGTCTTTCAGTAAGATCTCGTTTAGTTTCATCTCTTGCAACTGGAGGGCTAGCTCCTGCATCTTGATGGAATCCTTCCGGTGCTGCTCATCGAGCGAAAGCGTATCGGTTGGGGTAACTGGTTCCTCCGGATCATTGCCTAATGTCGTAGACAATAGTTCTTCGGCCTTTTCCCTTAATTGGGCGTTGGACACCGTTGGCAGGAAACTGATTCCTGCCAAGATCACTAATCGCAATAAAAATTGTTTCATCGAATCGTGGATTAACTATTTACCACCGGCCGGAAGATGTTCCAGCCAGTATTTAGCCATTGTCTTACGTAGGTGAAGAGTTGTTCCTTCCCTTTCGTTGATGCTATGGCTACGCATCGGGTAACTGATTTGCGTAAACATCTTTCCGTTCTTGATCAACTTGTTCACCAGCATCTCGCAATTTTGGTAATGCACGTTA
Organism: Parabacteroides distasonis ATCC 8503; assembly: GCF_000012845.1. Classification (NCBI taxonomy): domain Bacteria; kingdom Pseudomonadati; phylum Bacteroidota; class Bacteroidia; order Bacteroidales; family Tannerellaceae; genus Parabacteroides; species Parabacteroides distasonis. Next base: position 2,634,754 of record NC_009615.1, on the reverse strand, counting down.
TCATCTCCCGTACCATGAATAAGCAGCAGATTACCTTCCAGTCCCTCGGCATAGGTAATCGGGGAACCTTTGTGGTAGCCTTCCGGATTGTTCTGCGGAGTATTCATGTAACGTTCTTGGTAGATCGTGTCGTATAAACGTTGGTCGGCTACAAAAGCGATCGCTATACCAGTATGGAATATTTTCGGATAACGGAACATGCAGTTTAAGGTCTGGCTACCACCACCGCTCCATCCGGTAATACCGATCCTGTTGGCATCGATAAACGGATATTGACGGGTCATATCCAGAATACCCCTGCTCTGGTCTTCGGAAGCGAAAGTACCCACTTCCCCGTAAATACATTTCCGCCATTCACGTCCACGGGGAGTATTCGCACCCCGGTTCTCGATACTTACCACGATATAACCTTGGTTCGCCATATATTGTTGCCATAAATCTCCGTTACCCCATACATCTTGTACGGTGGCGCTCGCCGGCTCGCCGTATACCTCTATGATAACCGGGTATTTCTTGGATGCGTCGAAATCGACAGGTTTTATCATCCATGCGTCCAAGGTTAGATTGCCGGACTTGACCTTGATAAATTCTTTCGGGTTTAATCCTAAGGCGGCGTATTGGTCCTTGGCTTGGGCATTATCCTCAAGCATGCGTACGGATTGATGTTTCGGGAAAGAAACCATGTCGATAACGGATGGGGTAGAGGCGTTACTATACGTATGTATGGCCCATTTGCCGGTGGGTGACATATTGTAGCGGTGCTGTCCGGATTGTTCCATGGGGCTTACACGCTCCACTTCCCCATTGCCGAATGCTTTAGCCCGGTACAAGTAACGTTGGGTGAAATTGTCCGGGGAGGCGATGAAATAGACCCAGCCCTTTTGTAGATCGGTCCCGACCGGCGAGATATAATCAAAATCACCTTTGGTGATGGGTTGTATCTCTTTTCCGTCCCGGCTTATCCGGTATAAGTGTCGCCAGCCACTACGCTCGCTTTCCCATGTGAAATAGCGGTTGTCCTTTAACCATTGTATGTTATCATTCGTGTCCAGCCATGCGGCATCCGTATCAGTGAAGATATTATTCAGCGAGTTATCGGATATCTTGGCGATCCATACCTTATTTGTATTCTGCGGGCGGTTTAGTTGCTGTATGAACAACTCGTCGCTTTCGGGGATGAATTCCATACGGGGCAGGTAGTTGTTCCGGGGATCTCCGGGTATGGCGATCCAAGTGGTGTTCCCGCCGGTAGAGGAAACGTAGCCTACTTTTACGGCTGAATTGGTGGTTCCTGCCTTGGGGTATGGGAAATGGATTACCTTTGCGTAGATGGAGTCTACATTATTAATAATGTCGAACACTCCCGTTCCTTTCGTATCGCTTTGCCAATAGGCGATATGCTTTCCGTCCGGGCTCCAGCGGAAACCATCCCGGCAACTGAACTCCTCCTCATATACCCAATCGAAAGTTCCGTTGACAATCGTATCGCTTCCGTCTTTTGTTAGCTGCGTGATTTTCCCGGAGTCTATATCTTCTACATATATATTATTGTTGGAAACATAGGCCACACGTGTGCCATCCGGAGAGAATTTAGCGAACATCATGGAGGATTCCGGCATTCCTTTTCCCAATTGACGTAAAGCGCCGTCCTTTAGGTTTAATACCCAATAGTCACCCCGGGTATCATAACGCCATACCCGTTGGGTATTGTTATAAATCAAGACTTTCTCATTATCCGCACTCCAAGAGATACTACGTGCGGGAATAGGCTTTCCTGTAGATTTGTCTGTCAATAGGGATGAGGGGATAATGACTTCACGGGAGTTATCTTTTGCTTGATAGGCGACGATATCCGTGCCTCCGGTTTGCTTATTATTTTCCAAGCGGCTATAACGTTCACCGTCTTTTAGCCAAGTCATGCTTCCGATGCCTTTTGTTTGTATGACGTTACCGGCAACGATATCCTCAAGATTCAACGCTTTTTGTGCCATGCTTATACCTCCCGACAGAAGGCTGATCGTGGCGATCGCTATTAATTTATTTAGTTTCATGTTGTATTAGTTGGTTACTACTATATTTATGCAAAGAACGGAAAGTTAGTTGATATAACAAAATGGATTTGTATATTCGCGCCTCGGAAATCAAGAATAATTATAATTTAATTTTATATAGAAATCGGAATGAAAGCACTTTCAATGTATGTATGGTCACTTTTAGTGATCATGATGATGGGACTTACTTCTTGTGGGGATGATGATGAGCTTCAATTCTCGGAAGAACAATTGGCTTATATCAACAAAAACAAGGAATACATCTGGGAAAAGAAAACAGAGAAAGATGAGATGGGTGAATTAAGATATAAGCAAGTTGTTCTAGGGGGTGATACCGCCTTATACCGGATCATTCGGAAAGAAAATGAGTGGACAACAACACCCACGATGACTTCCGTGGTCTATTTGCTAGGTCTGGAAGGGAAGTTTATAGATGGACAGGTCTTTCAAAAGAAACTGGATAGATCAAGTTTTTCTATGAACGGCATTATCCCGGGCTTAAGCGGTGTCTTATTGAATATCCATCTGGATGAGACCGTGGAGGCGATTATCCCGGCTTCGCTAGGTTATGGATATGGAGATTATAGCGGTATCCCCGGAGGTTCTACTTTAATCTTTACTTTTACCTTGGATAAGGTCGAATGAATATTATCAGACTAAAGGCACATTTGGTTTGATCTGACTTTTATCTTTATAAGATTTGGCACGGTTACTTAATTCCGCCAACGGGTTAATAGTATAAGTAGGTGTGGTGTAATTGCTTTATTTTGAATATGTATACGATTTGTTCGTAAATATTCGATAGTTTCGTTGCTTATCTCCTTTTTTCTTTTTAATTTGGCGGATTATAAACATAATCTTGATATTATGAAGACTGCCATTGTTCCTTTCTTGTTGCTTCTGAATGTTCTTGTCGCTGTAAATGCACAGACTAAGGATTCTGTTATCTTGGTGAAAGATAGTATTACGGTAAAATTGCCGGATGTCTACGTTACTTCCGAGCGTCCTTTGGTTACGGTTACGGACGATGCCTTATCTTTCGACGTGCCTAACTTGATCATGGCCAAACCGGTGAATACTGCATTTGATATTTTAGGAGAGATTCCCGGATTGGTGAAAGAAGGGGACAACGTTAGTATCATCGGCGTCCCTGCTACGAACATTATTATTAACGGACGTAGAAGCTCAATGTCATTGTCCCAGATTGTAGAGCTTCTGAAATCTACCTCGGCCAGCAAAGTAAAGAGTATAGAGCTTTTGTATAGCTCTCCTCCAAAATATGGCGTAAAAGGAGGTAGTATAAATATCATTATGGAGAAGAAAGTGAATGAGGATTTAAGTGCCGATATCTCTTTGACCGGAAAGCAAGCTTTCTACTTCTCGCCAACCGGATTAGTGAATTTATCCTACTCCAAAAAGAAATATAGTCTGGATCTATCTTATTCCGCTAATTATAACCATTCCCGTTCAACCGAGGATATGAACGCCTATCCTATCGTGAAGGATCGCCCTTATGAGATCCTGCAAGAAAATACGGCGGTAGGTCGTTCTATGAACCATACGATTGGGGCGAGTGCCAATTGGTTTATGGATAAGGGGCGTGAGGTGGATATTTCTTATTATGCCAAGATAACGGATTCTAATTCCAAACGATATTCGAACACTCTATTTGTGGGTATTGAGAATGCGGAAAGTAATAATAAGTTATCGGGCCCGAAGAATCTTCAAAATGTACGATTGAATTATGCACATTCCAAGAACTTGAGCGCAGGGGTGGATTATACCTATTATAAGGATCGCAGGGATCAATATATGATCTCGGATTATCCCGATACGAAACAAGAGGTGGAGGCTACCTCCCGGCAAAATATCCATTTGGCGAATGTATTCGTCAACTACGAACGGGTATTTGGAAAAGGATGGAAAATTAACGCGGGCACGAATGTGCAGTTATCCTTTACGGATAATAGCTCCTTTACCTACCAAGATAAACAGGAGGATCTGTCAGCTACGTTTGCCCAAAAAGAAAAAGAGTATACGGCGGGATTGTATGCCGGTTTCTCTAAGCGTTTTGGCAAGAAACTGGTGTTGAGCGCTTCTCTTTCGGCGGAGTATAATAAGGCGGTGATTGATTCGGCGGGCCGGAAGTGGACCTTATGGTCTGGGGTAAATCTCTATCCACAATTGAACTTGAGTTATACGATCGATCCATCGAATATGCTTCAAGTCAATTTTTCCAGCGATAAGAAGTATCCGGCGTATTGGGCCATGAGCTCGAATGTTTCTTATTTGAATGTGTATAGTCAGGTACGGGGAAATCCTTATTTGGAACCGGAACGTATTTATATGGCTAGGGCTAATTATATCTTGAAAAAGAAATATGTTTTTGGACTATTTGCCAATCATCATGTGAATTATATTCGCCAATTGTATTATCAAGATACGAAAGCGTTGAGAGCCTATTACCAATCGGTTAATTTCGATAAGCATAATACTTTCGGGGCGATGGCAGTTATCCCGTTTCGGATCGGTGGGGTGGTTAGCTCACGGTTCGTGGCATCGGGCTTCTTAATTCAAGATGAGGGAGTGTTTATCGATATTTCGTTTGATCGGAAAAAGTTATTCGGGCAGTTGATGTTGTTCAATACGTTTACTTTATCAAAGAAGAAGAACTTATCGCTGGAAGTGAATGCTCGCTATAGTGCGCCTTCGATACAAGGTATCTATGATGTGGATGGTAATTATAATGTATCGGCAGGGCTTGTCTGGAATCCGATACCGAAAAAGTTAAGTGTAATGCTGCGAGGTGAGGATTTGTTAAAGGGCTTACGTGCGAAAACGCATATTGATTATCCCAGCCAGAAGAGTGATATGACGATCTATTCGGATACTCGTTCAGTATCGCTCACTTTAAAGTAAACGCAGCAAGAAAAAGCAAGGTTGATGATAATACAGCAAAAATGCAGTCTATTAAGCAGTTAGGTGTTTAACTCATAATACTGCATAAGCTGAAAAAGGAGGTCCGATAAAAACTGCGAAAGACTTCAGTTCCCATATCGTTACTGATATAACGGGAATAAGAAACGGCACAACGGGTTCTATTTCAGCAATTTGCACAGTTTTTCATACCTGAGGACAACTCGCTTGATATTAACTTTGTAACGATCAAAAAAGTATGAAAACGAGTATGAGCAGATCGACTTTCAAAATCCTCTTCTACGTGAAGAAGGGCAGCGAGAGAGCCAACGGCTATCTCCCCCTGATGTGCCGTCTTACGGTGGACGGTGAAATCAAGCAGTTCAGTTGTAAACTGGACGTACCTCCGAAACTTTGGGACGTGAAAACGGCACGTGCCACGGGCAAGAGCGCCGAGGCGCAGAAAATCAATGCGGCGGTTGACCGGATACGCGTGGACGTGAACCGCCGTTACCAGGAACTGATGCAGTCCGACGGCTATGTCACCGCCGCCAGGCTGAGGGACGCCTGCCTCGGGTTGGGCGTGAAACGCGAGACGCTGTTGAAACTCTTCGAGCAGCACAACGGGGAGTTCATCAAGAAAGTGGGACACAGCCGCGTGCAGGGAACATACAACCGCTACCGTACCATATACAGGCACCTTTGCGAGTTCGTCCCGAAAGTATACCGCCGTGACGACATTCCCCTAAAGGAACTCAACCTGACGTTCATCAACAACTTCGAGTATTTCCTGCGTACGGAGAAGAAATGCCGCACCAATACCGTATGGGGTTACATGATCGGGCTCAAGCACGTCATCTCCATCGCCCGCAACAGCGGTGCGCTTCCCTTCAACCCCTTCGCCGGGTACATCAACTCCCCCGAGAGCGTTGACCGGGGCTACCTGACAGAGCGTGAGATACAGACGCTGATGGAGGCCCCGGTGAAAAGCGGGACCTGCGAACTGGTACGCGACCTCTTCATCTTCTCTGTGTTCACCGGACTGGCATACGCGGACGTGAAGGCGCTGACGACCGACCGGCTCCAGACCTTCTTCGACGGCAACCTCTGGATCATCACCCGCCGGCGCAAGACAAACACCGAGTCCAACATCCGCCTGCTGGACGTTCCCAAGCGCATCATAGAGAAGTACAAGGGGCTGTCCAAGGACGATCATGTATTTCCGGTACCGAGCAACGGCAGATGCAACACCATATTGAAGGAACTTGGCAGGCAGTGCGGTTTCAAGATAAGGTTGACCTATCATGTTGCCCGACATACGAACGCCACCACCGTGCTGCTCTCGCACGGTGTGCCCATCGAGACCGTAAGCCGTCTTTTGGGGCATACGGATTTGAAAACCACCCAGATATATGCCCGGATAACCAACCAGAAGATCAGCAGCGACATGGAAATCCTGTCCCATAAGCTGGAAAAGATGGAGAAGGAAATATGCGATGCCATATGAGGAAATGGTATTTATGAAACGGACGATTTTCCCCTTCCTCATCAAAGTTCGTCCGTCCCTGCGGAACTCCGCGTTTTCCCTTCGGTTTCCGGCAGAAAATTTCCGCATGGTGAAATTTTCTACCGGAAAAACGCTCCGAAAGCGCAGGGACGGACGTAAAAGGGATTCAGAAGGCGAAAACTGCGACCGACGTAGTGCATGTGCGACAAGGAAAAGAACTGTCCGGGAGCCCCTTTTCATGCCGTACCCCGGCATGAGACCGCTTTCCTCTCCGGCTGTGGTGAAGGCTCTCCTGCTCCCTCTGCATTGCATATGCGGGTTGTTCCGCCTGTATCCACGTCAGCCGGTATTGCCTGCCCTTTCCTTGGTAGAAACGGCTTGTCGCAACAGGCGGCGTGACACAAACTTTTCCGGATATGGAGGAACATTCCGAAAAATACACCGTACATTTGTACATCGAACCAATAATAACCGAATAACCGTTAAAAGAACATGGCTAAAATTAAAGTCCAGAATACAGAAGTGACAGTCATCACGTACAATGACAAGGATTATATCTCCCTGACCGACATGGTCCGCAATATGGAAAACGGTCCCGCCCTTATTGAAAAGTGGTTGCGTAACAAGAATACCGTCGAGTTTCTGGGCATATGGGAGGAGATGTACAATCCGGATTTTAATTCCCCCGAATTCGAGGGAATTAAAAACGAGGCCGGATTGAACCGTTTCATCCTTTCCGTCAAACAATGGGTGGAAAAGACCAACTCCAAAGGTATCATCGCCAAGGCCGGACGCTATGGAGGGACTTACGCACACAAGGATATCGCGTTCGAGTTCGCCACGTGGGTATCCCCTCAATTCAAGCTGTACCTGCTGAAAGAGTTCCAGCGGTTGAAAGAGGAGGAGCAGGCCCAGCTCGGCTGGAGTGCGAAACGGGAACTGTCAAAGATCAACTACCGCATACATACCGATGCCATCAGGCAGAACCTGATACCGGTGGAAGTCACCCCCGCACAGGCCGGCATCATCTATGCGGAAGAGGCGGACGTGCTCAACGTAGCCATGTTCGGGATGACCGCCAGGATGTGGCGTGAGCAAAATCCCGGTCTGAAGGGCAATATCCGTGACTATGCCTCCATCAATGAACTGATCTGCCTCTCCAATATGGAAAACCTGAACGCCGTATTCATAGACCAGGGCATACCGCAGGGCGAACGGCTCGTGAGACTGAACCGGATAGCCATCCAGCAAATGCGTGTGCTGGAAGATGATGGCGGACGAAAACTGCTTGAATGAGAATTCCGGCAGGCAACGCATCGGCATGTCCGTAAACGGGGCAAGGAGGTGAAATGCCGCCTGATCCACATTCATGCATGGGATATGGGATACTGAAGCTACGGAACGGCTTACGGCCTGATATCAAGTGTCATAACCGTTCCGTGGCGGGGTATTGTCCGGAACACATTCCCGAATGAGGTCTTCCATGATTTTAAAGGACTCCGTATTTCGAAAGGAACAACGTACACATACAATTTCTCCGGAACGGTCAACCTTCCTGTCACTTCCCTGTAATCCTCCCCAAAATCAACACTGCCGTATAAACTGCATGAAAGCCCGGACACGCTTCCTGTTTCCAATCCCATTTCCGCTCCTTCTGCAATATCACGTATTGCCGTTCTCATTCCATATCCTTGAATATTTCTCCAAGCATGCCGAAGACAGAAAAGCTGCATGGTATTTTAGATTCTCACCGGACAGGCAATAGACAGAAGGAATCCGTCATCCTCATTTCTTGCGGCAAAAATAGTTGTTTTTCAGGCCGGTCCCGCAAGGCGGCCCTGCGGGCTGGTTGCTCGTGAAAAAATCTTCCTCACGCTTCGCGTGAGCGTATTTTTTCACGGCAAGCCTTGCCGGAGACCGCCGAAAAACAAACTGGAGGAAGCACAAGAAATAAGAATGCCTACCCGTGTAGGCCATGTATAACTCCAAAAAATATAAGGCTATGGCAGACAAGAGCGCAGAAAAGGAAAGACTGTTCAACGAGTGGTTCACAAAATCCTATGACAGGTTGAGAGGAACGTTACGCCGGTACGGAATGCTGGACGAGGACAATTTCCATGACACCTACCTTTTCGTAAGAAGGCAGGTGCTGGTTCCCGGAAAGGACATAACGGACTATGACGCGTATTTCATCGGATGCTACAAAAAGGCGGCCCTGGTAAAGATTAAAAGGGAGAACCGGTATGCACACCCTGAAGATGATTTCTTCCTCCGATGTGGCGAGGAGGCAAAATTCCTTTCCGAGGACGACCTGAACGGGTGCGAGCGGCTGGTGAGAGACATACTGCGTTTCGTAAGGCAGAAGTTCTCCTACGAGGAATACCGGATGTTCATGCTCAGGTTCTATGAAGCGCAGTTCTCGTTCAAGGCGCTGGCGGAATGCATGGGTATCTCGGCATCGGCCATATCGCAGAAAGTATGCAGGATAGTGGACGCAGTACGTACCCACAGCGGTTTCGCATGGAGAAGTCAGATGCTGGCGGTGGAAAGCTTCATGTATTGAAAAACGAAAACAGTTTAACCGATAAAAGAAGGATAATTATGGCACTGATAGTATACAACAGGGAAAATTCCCGTCCGCAGGAAGTCACATACAAGGGTAAGCGGACCATCAACCTTGACAGCAGGGGGACTGTCTATCTGTCAAAGACGATGTCAATCGAATTGGGAATCCTCGGCGGCGGACGGGTGAACTTCGCCCACGACGACGAGACGGGTGACTGGTATATCTGCCGGGCCGACGACAGCGAGGGGTTCATCGTCTGGAAGGACAAAAGATGCGCAAGGTTCTCGGCGGGGTTTATCGTGCAGAGGCTCATGCGGCAGGCGAAGGTGGAGAGGAAGAGCGTGCAGTTCATGATGGCGAGGATGCCGGTAGAGATTGGCGGAGTGGCCTATTACAAGATACTGCTCTCGAATCCGATACTCAGATAGAGACATGGACCGGAGGAGTCCGGCTGTATATGACATGACGGAGACAGGCGCATCCGACGGGACAAAAGCCCGGAGGATGTGCCTGTTTTTATGTGCCGTCATGTTTACACACGGACATGCGGTTGTCACCGGCCGGCATAAGGTCACTCCGAAAAGACCGGGAAACGGCATTGCCGGAGGATAATGATACCGGTACGGAATGTGCCGCCATTACGGGAATGGATCGTCCCACCGGTACACGAACGACCCGCCCCAATTTCAGAATAACATAATGACATAATAAAATAAGGGTCTTTTTTTATAATGGAATCCCCGTATCTTATTGCCATACCGGAAAAATGTTTCCATGTCCCGCCATGTTATGCCAATGTTGTCATCGGATCATAATTCATAAAGAGAAATACTCTGTGTATAAATACTTTATGAGCAAATTAAAGTCGTTCATCCGATGGAAAGAAAACGAAGGGGCGACCGGTATGACAACCGACCGCCCCTTCATTCACGATCCCGTACGGAACATTTCTAAAGTTCCTCCGGCCTGGTTCTCGCCTCCCTGTAGCAACTGTCAAGCAACTTTTCGATGTCGGACGAACGGTACAGTATCTTGCCGCCCAGCCGGGTGAAGGCAAGCAGGCCGCTGTCACGGTACTGTTGCAGGCTGCGGCGGCTCACTTTCAGCTTTTCAGCCAGTTCGCGGTCCGTATAGAAGTTCTCGCCCGCCATCGCCGGTGACCTGCCGGCAAAGAGACGCTCCATGGAAACGGAGAGACGTTCGACGGTGGAGAAGAACTCTCTTATATGCTCGCTGCTCTCACGGGTGAGCAGACGGTTATCGGTATTCATCATAAATCTCATCTGTTTGTTGGTTTGACATTTACTTTTTCAGTTTCTCATATATCGGCCCCACCCCATGACATGGAGGGTATGGGGGCATCCCTCCGACATGAACCGGCACTCTTTCGTACCGATACGGATATGGCATCCCTCCCCGTCTATCCTGTAGAGCGAGAAGCTTCCCCGCCCGTACTCCGCGTCACGGCTGTAGGCCAGCAGGCGGTAGTCCCCGCTGGAATCCCTGAAGATGTAGAAATCGGGACTGCCGTCCAGACTTTCCCAGCCGCCTGCCAGACTGCCGGGAGAAAGTATCATCCTTTCGTTTCCCATGGCTTTTCAAATTGATTTTCCCATGCTTTCAGCCCGCTTGCGGCGCTCCTCCACTATCCGGATGATGCTTTCCACGTCCCCGGGCTTGTAATAAGTCTTATGGCAGATCTGTGTATATGCCAGCGTGCCGTTGTCACGCAGGGTCTGCAGGGTTCTCGGGCTGACCTTCAGCAGCAGGCACACCTCCTGGTTGTCCAGCCATTTCTTCTCTTCCATGTCACCGTACAGCCGGCAAAGGGTGTCCAGCCGGTCCGCAAACGTCCGGAAGGCCGAGAGCATCGCCTCGAAGGTCCTTGCTTCAATGTTCACTATTTCCATAATTAATGTAATTTCAGGTTTGACATCTGTTTCATTCTCTTTTCGGATCCGGATTCCGTGCCGCAATTTAGTGAATTCCGGCGGAACATCCTGAATTTCAAGACAGGATGACTACCTTTGACACCATATGCGTACTTGTTTCATCCGCAAAGTAAATGATTGTTCCCGGATATGGTTCCGGCCCTTCATCAGATGTCATTATATGTCATCAGATGTCATGGAAGTCTGATTTTAACATTCATTTGCTTTTAGTAAACAGACGTTCAGATCCGTTCCCGAAGAGTGGAAAATTTCCGGTGCGTATATTTGTGAAGTCATCACCGTCAGACTGATCCAACAATATGAATAACGCGGCAAACCCCGCCAATCGGACCCGTCCGTTTCACACCGTCTGTTATTATCGTTTTATTTGCTTCCGACAACCGGGCAAACGGGTAGACCGTGCCCACAGTATCAACCATCTAAAATCCATGTACAATGAAAAGTGAACCGACTGAAAAACCGAGAAGAAAGAAAACGGCGGTATCCGAAACCGCAGACAGAAAGAACGGCCGTAGTCCCGAGCCCGGCCACGACGAGTGGTGGGAAAGACTCATGATGGAACCCGGTCTGGGGGAATCCACCGGTATGGATGCGGAACCGGTGATTCCATCCGGGACTGATGCGGAGGAGGTGTCCGGGGAGGCGGGAAGAAAGGACACCCCGCCGGAACCGGAAGACCCCGTGAGAAGAAGGACGAGCGGCAGGCAGCGCAGGGCCTCGCTGGAGGAGTACCGGGAAACGTACCTCACCGTCCCGAAGATCAGGAACCGCAAGACGGTGTTCGTCAGTGAGGATGTGAGGGACGAACTGGACGCTGTCGTCCGCAGGCTCGGCGGGCGTGGCATGAGCGTTTCCGGACTGCTGGAGAACCTTGCCAGGGAGCATCTTGCCGCCTACCGTGGGGACATCGAGCAGTGGAGAAAAATCTGACAGCCTGTTACCGGGCGTGGAGTATACCCGATGTATGCACCGTTCCCTGTATACCCGCTTCAATGTGGAAAATGCGGGGGGATTTTTCTGTGGGGGGAGCATCCTAAGTTCATGTGCAAGAAAAAACGAAGAAAAAATGCAAACAGGTGCAAAAAATAGGCATAAAACAGTCCGGACTCCCCTAAAAAGGGAGTTTACAGGTCCATTTGGAACATCACGGAATGGAATTTTTCCGCTCGTCGGGACGGGTGGTCCCGCCCCTTGCCGCTCAGGCGTTCCCCGACCGATGATCTTTTATGGGAGAGAATTAAACGTCCATATATCTTTTAATGTCAACAAACGGCGTGCCTCGTTTGACAACGGCAAAAGCACGGGATACAAGCTTGTTTCTGATTATGTTGATAACAGACATTTTAGGCTTTCCTTCAGCCAGTCTGCGGTGATAGTACTCCTTCAACTCCGTATCGGTATGGATCGCACAGATAGCGGACAGGTGCAGCATGGTCTTAAGCCGCTTGTTGGCTATAGGACTGACCTTGGTCTTCCCCTTCACGCTCGTTCCGGACTCATGGTCGAAAGGCGCAATGCCGGAGAAGCACGCAAACTTACGCCAGGTATCAAAGCGAGTAAAATTATGGGTGTACACTATCATGTAGGACGCAACAATAAGACCGATCCCCTTTATGCCGGTCACGAGCTTATAAGTGGTCCATAGCCTGGTATCGCTCTTTAGGATGGCCTTTAATGATCTCTCCACATTCCCGATTTCCTCTTTAAGCTTGGCAATCGTATTCCTGTAGCCGCAGAAGAGTTCCGGGAAATCATCGGGTTGCATGACCCTCAGGGATTCATTGTAGGTAATGATGTATCCACGCATGTTCTTGGCAAGTTTGTCCCTGAGAGTCAGCAGGGAATGCAAATTGCGTATTTTCCGGGCTGGCAGTCTGCTAATATGGAGTTTGTCTTCATAACGGAGTGAGAAATCCGCAATGCGCATGGAGTCGACCATGTCGTTCTTGCCTCTGGTCAGGCCTAACGAGTTCTTGATTTCCAATGGCGGGATCATGGAATAAAACAGGCCGTTCTCCTCAAGGAAAAGGGCCAGCAGCAAGGAATACAGACCGGTATGTTCAAAACAGAACAGGATGGTGTCAGGGGCGGTACGAGACTGTTTTTTCACCCACTGGAAGAGCGAGGTGAAACCTTTGGAATTGTTCTTGAACTTCCTGTGAAGCTTGCGTTCCAGGATAAAGGCATCCAGTGTCAGTTTGGATACATCAATTCCGACATGAATCTTGGTTGATAAATCTTTGACCAGCATAAAATTAATGATTTAATAAGATTAATAATGGTTGCTCATGACTAAAGCTATTAACAGACCCGAAGTCTCAAATCCTAACTGTGTTCTGGGCAACGGATGTAAGCCGGCTACAGGGACAAATGCTCCCATGGGTCTTTCACCTCGAAGGTTATTTTGTTCACCCTGTAGCTGCTTACAATATATAATTTTTAAGAATCAACTTATGGCTTTGACACGGCTATGTGTCGTGATCGGTTGACATGTAATGGAAACCGGTCATTATTACTGCAAAGTAATAGCAAGGTTATGTTTCCGGATTCCCGAAAACCCTTGCTCCCCCGCGCCCGGCGGTTGCAGGGAGGGCAAATCCACTCCCGCCGGTCGCAGATTTTGGAATGAAAGAAGTACGGACGAAAAAGAAAAAACATATGACAAAGGATATGAATGGGATGAAGAAAAAACGCGGCCGTCCGGCACTGGGCAGGACGCGGAAGCTGACCAAGGGAGTGACAGTGAAGTTCTCCCCCGTCAGCTACGAGGCTCTCAGGTTCAGGGCAGGGAAGTCCGGCCGGAGTCTGGCGGTCTATATCAGGGAGGCGGCACTGGCGGCCACCGTTACGGCAAGGCATACGCCTGAAGAGAACGCGCTGCTGCGCAGCCTGGCGGGAATGGCGAACAACCTGAACCAGCTGACAAAGCTCTCGCACCAGACAGGCTTTTACAGGACAAGGCTGCTGATAGACGGGCTGCTGGGAAAGCTGAAGCGGATCATGGACGATTACAGGCCTAAAGGTGGATAGCCTCATGATAGGAAAGATCAAAAAAGGCCGCTCGTTCGGCGGCTGCATACGCTACGTGACGCAGAAGGACGACGCGAAAATCATCGCCTCGGAAGGCGTGCTGCTGGGAACGGCAGAAGAGATGGCGCGAAGTTTCCGGTGGCAATGCCTGCTGAATCCGGACGTGACGAAGCCGGTGGGGCACATCGCGCTCAGCTTCAAGCCGGAGGACGCACCGAAGCTGACCGATGCCTTTATGGCAAGGGTGGCGGAGGAATACCTGGAGCTGATGGGGATACGGAACACGCAGTTCATCGTGGTGAGGCATCACGGGACGGACAACCCGCACTGCCACATCGTCTTCAACCGGGTGGACTTCGACGGGAAGGTGATTTCCGACAGCAACGATTTCAGGCGCAACGAGAGGGTGACGAAAATGCTCAAGGAGAAGTATTCGCTCACCTATTCCGAAGGCAAACAGGCCGTTAAAACGGAAAAACTGCACGCTTCCGAAAGGGTGAAATACGAGATATATCGTGCGGTTAAGGAAGCTTTGAGAAGTGCAAATACATGGAAGGAATTTCAAAATAAGCTCTTAAAAATGGGCGTGGAAATGGAATTCAAGTACAAGGGAAATACCAGTGAGGTGCAGGGCATCCGCTTTATAAAGGACGGTCTGTCATTCAAGGGAAGTGAGATTGACCGCAGTTTCTGCTGGTCAAGGCTGGATGCGGCATTGGAGCATAACCATGTCACGTCCCTGGAAAATGACGTTTCCCAAAAGCAACCGTACCATGAACAAAGTCATGGTTCTATTATTGATAACCTGGTCGAAGTCACCGGTACGGGTGGCGTGTTCATGCCGTCGGTGGCACCGACGGAGGACGAGAAAGAGGCGGAACGCCTGCGGAAAAAGAAGAAGCGCAGGAAAGGAAGGAGTTTGTAAACTAGTATGTATAACGAAAAAACTTTGAAAGATGAAACAGGAAAACTATCTGGAAGGCATCTACGGATGCCTTGAAAGGATCGAGAAGAAAGTGGAGGCGCTGCCCGTGGAAGGCACAAGCCCCACAGTTGAAAACCGGACCATTTCCCCGGAAGGGATTGCGGAACTGAAAATCCGTCTGGAACGCCTGCAATCCGCAGTGGAGAAAAACAGTTCGGAAATAGCAGCGGTACGTAGCCATACCGCCCGGTTGTCGGAAGGCAGGCCGTTGTCTGCCGAAACGTTTGCCGGGGAAATGGAAAAGACAAGGGACTGCCTGCGGCAGGACAGCCAGGCGGTAAAGGAAACGGTAAGACGGCTGGATGAGAGAATGGTCCTGTTAAAAAAGGAACCGGAGCACAAACTGGTGACCTACCGTCTGGAAAGCGCATCCAAGGCGGTGGTAACGACAGCTTCAGCACTGATCCTGGCACTGGTCGTTTCCGTCTGGGCCAACTGCAACCAGTACCGCACGAACCGGCTTTTGAAGGATGCCGATTTGAAATACCGAGCCATCAGGATCTGCCTGCCGGGAGATGATCCCGACATCGCCTTCCTTGAGAAGCATTTCACCATCGAGCGAGACGAGGAAAAGATCCGGCGTGTGGAAAGGCTGGTGACCGCTTTTGAGGACTCGGTCAGGAACCGCATCCGTAACCATGAAATGGCGGCCTACAAGGACAGTCTGGCGCACCGGCTGTTCAGGGAGGCACAGGAAATCAGGAAGCAACTGGACAATCCTAATTCAAAATGACTGCACTATGGCAACAATCAAAACCAAATTCAGGTCCTCGTCCGTGGAAGGCAGGGAGGGGACGCTCTATTTCCAGGTCATCCACGGAAGGGTGGCGCGCCAGATAAACACCGGTTACAGGCTGTTCCCTTCGGAATGGGACGGACGCACGTCGGAAATCATACTGCCGGTATCCGGTGATGCCAGAAGAAGCCTCCTGCTCGCGTTAAAGGAGCGGATGGAAAAAGACATCCGCCGTCTGGAAAGTATCATCGCCGGACTGGAACGTTCCGGCGGTACCTATCCCGCCGGCAGGGTTGTCGAACTTTTTCACAACCCGCCCCCTGAGGACAGCCATAATTTCATGGCCTTCGGAAAGAGGCTCGTGGAGGAACTGGAGCGTGTCGGCAAGAAGCGCACCGCCGAGAGGTACACCACCGTACTGAACAGCTTCACGCACTTCCGGGGCAGGGACGGCGACATCCCGCTGGAGGATATCGGCTCCACCCTCATGCTGGAATACGAGGCATGGCTGAAGGACAAGGGGATATGTCCGAACAGCACCTCCTATTACATGCGGAACCTGCGTGCCGTCTACAACCGTGCGGTGGACAGGGAACTGACGGTACAGCGCAGCCCTTTCAAGCATGTCTACACCGGAATAGACAAGACCGTAAAACGTGCTGTTCCATTGAAAGCGGTCCGCATGATACGTGACCTGGACCTGCGCCTTTCCCCGGGCATGGAATACGCCAGGGACATGTTCATGCTGAGCTTTTATACTCGGGGCATGTCGTTCGTCGACATCGCCTACCTGAAAAAGGCAGATCTGAAGAGCGGCGTGCTGACCTACCGCAGGCGGAAGACCGGCCGGCGTCTGTCCATTAAATGGGAGAAGCCCATGCAGGAGATCCTGGACAGGTATGGCCACAATGACAGCCCCTACCTTTTTCCGGTCATCAGGGATACGGCCAAGGATGCCGTGCGGCAGTACAGGAGCGCAGCGCATTTCATCAACGGAAAACTCAAGGAACTCGGGAAACGGCTCGGGCTCGGCATGCCGCTCACCATGTATGTAGCGCGCCATGCATGGGCGAGTATTGCCAGAAGCAAGAATGTGCCGCTGGCAACCATCAGCGAGGCGATGGGACATGATTCGGAAAACACGACCAGAATCTACCTCGCCTCGCTGGACACCTCACAAGTGGACAAGGCAAACGACATCATACTCAAATCCTTATAACGGGGACGGATGCGGCACGTAGAATAACGGACAAAGGCTGTGCCGTTCCTGCTTCTCTTTTTAAGAGAAATATTACACATTGCAAAGATAATCAAAATATGGGAAAGTACCCGTCCGTATGATAAAAAACTGTTTTCTCCAAAGGAAAATGTTTCAAATGCCGGCATGATTGTTGAACAGATCACTTTCAGGATTTATATATAATTCTGATTGTCAGATGCTATCCCTTCCCGATATTTCTCTTAAAAAGAAAAGTACCGGAAAAGATCCATGAACTGTCAATACAGCGGCAGGATACCGTTGGAGATATTCTTATTGACAATTTAAAACCGGATGTTTTTAAAAATGGATTTTGAAGGCGTTTTGTAATACAATAAAAATTGTTGAGCATACGGCTCGTTTTCTTGGCAAGAGAAATATTACAATGCGCAAAGTTACGTAAAATATTGAAAAAACAATAGAAAACGGGTAATAAAATTAACCAAAACATTCATACAGAGTGTATTTGCTTAACATATGTCGGATAAGTATCATAATGCCGTTCCGTATTTCTATCTGTCCGTCAGTCATTTACGTAAAATATGATCCCCGTATATTTCTCTTGCCAAGAGAAGTAGCGGCAGAAGCCCCGGAAATGAGGTCTGTACACTTTGTCAAAAGTATGGGACTGACAGTGGATATTATGAATAAAGGAAATGTAATCCGTTGTAATACATACCAATATACGAATTGGCATGAACTAGGGGTATATCCTCACCTATAAAATAGTCCCGGCAATATGGGTATGAGTTTTTCTACGGCGGAAGAAAAAAAGCAGGTCCGCTGGTTCGTCATGCGCGCCTACAAGAATGAGAAAATGGCGGAGGACAGGCTGAAGGACAAGGAATACGGTCTAGAATATTTCATTCCGAAACATTACGCCGTAAGGACTTACCACGGGGTGAAGTCGACAAGGCTAGTGCCGGTCATACCGAGTCTGGTTTTCGTCCACGCCAGCCACTCGCAGATCACCGAATTCAAGAAACGGTACAACTTCCTGCAATTCGCCATGTGGGAAAAAAGCACGGGTATGGAATATATCACCGTGCCGGACGACCAGATGGACAGTTTCATCCAAATAGCTTCCCTGCATGAGAAGGATACGGCCTATTATAAGCCGGATGAAATCGACGTACGGAAAGGTACCCGTGTATGTATTCACGGCGGCAAGCTTGATGGAGTTAAGGGTGTGTTTATGCGGGTAAAAGGGAAACGCAACCGCCGAGTGGTCGTAATGCTTGAGGGGATTATGGGGATATCGGCTGAGGTTCATCCCGATTTGATTGAAGTCATTTCCTGATATGGAAAAGTCTGGAATCCTCATTCACGGTTTTACGCAAATAAAAAACAATATCTGAATATATGTATTTTTGGATTGTAAATTGTTCACTGGCATTTTTGCTTTGTGTTCTCTGTGCGGGTATCGTCATTCCCCAGATTCTGCTAATCGCTTTTCGCAAACAGCTGTTCGACCTTCCCGATGAACGGAAGATACATCATTGTGCGGTGCCCCGATTGGGTGGTATCGCGTTCAAGCCGGTAGTCTTTTTCACAATAGCCTTATTACTGGGAATCAATATGGTACTGGGACATTCGGAAATGTTGTCTGAAATCGGAAACGATGTACGGCCTTTGGCTTTTGCTTTCTGCTCCATCATGGTACTATATCTGGTTGGCATGGCCGATGACCTGATCGGCATCCGTTATCGTGCCAAGTTTGTCATCCAGATTCTGTGCGGCGTGATGCTTATCGCCGGTGGGGTATATATCAACAACCTATACGGTATCCTAGGCATTCATGTGGTGCCGTTATGGTTAGGGTATCCCTTGACCATTTTAATCGTGGTCTTCATCATCAATGCCATCAATCTGATTGACGGCATTGACGGATTGGCTTCCGGGCTATGCGGTGTCGCCTGCCTGTTTTACGGTCTGACTTTTTTCATGCTCCACCAGTATGTCTATGCCATACTGGCGTTCGCCACATTGGGAGTGTTGGTATCGTTCTTCTATTACAATGTTTTCGGAAATCCCGAACATGGCCGGAAGATCTTCATGGGCGACACGGGTAGCCTGACCGTCGGCATGATGCTCTGTTTTCTCAGTCTCAAACTAATTATGTGCGGAACGGATGATAATACAGGATATATAAACCCGATGGTGCTGGCTTTCTCACCCCTGCTGGCTCCTTGCTGCGACGTGGTCCGAGTCTACCTGCATCGGGTACGCAACGGGAAGAACCCGTTCCTGCCGGACAAGAATCATATCCACCATAAGCTGCTTGCTCTCGGAATAAAGCAGCGCAATGCCATGATTATCATTGTTTCCGTGTCAACTATATTCATACTGTTCAATATTCTTCTGTCCCTTTATCTCAATGTGAACTGGATCGTGCTGGGCGATATCCTGATATGGACTCTTGCCAACATCAGGCTGACGAAATCTATCGGACAACTTCAATCGGAACAGAAAACCAACAAATAAAAATCAATAAAATATGAAAATCAGATACATTTTATTCTTATTGACCGTGGCTTTCCTGCTGGGATCATGTGCCACACCGGAAGTCGCTTATTTCACGGACCTGAAACCGGGTACCGCAGAGCAAGTCTTGAACCCGCTGGAAATCCGGGTGCGTCCCGAAGACAAGATCTCAATACTGGTCAACAGCAAGGACCCCTTGTTGATGAACCTTTTCAATCTTCCGATCATATCCAGGCAGATCGGTACGGCATCGGGAACATCCAATAGCCAGGGGATATCAGGATATACGATCAACAAGGATGGAGATATCGATTTTCCAGTGTTGGGGCATATCCATGTGGCGGGAATGACACGCGAGGAAATCGCCTCGTATATAAAAGAGGAACTGGTTTCGAAGAATCTCGTGAAAGACCCCGTTGTTACAGTTGAGTTCATGAACCTGACCGTTTCCGTGTTGGGTGAGGTTGCCAACCCCGGACGTTTCAATATCGACAAGGACAAGCTGACGCTTTTGGACGCTTTAAGCATGGCCGGAGACCTTACCGTCTACGGGAAACGGGAGAATGTCTTGGTACAACGGGAGGAAAACGGCAAACAGACCTTGTATCAGGTCAACCTGAATTCGGGATATGACCTTTATGCCTCTCCCGTGTATTATCTGCAGCAGAACGATATCGTTTATGTGGAACCCAACTCGATGAAAGCACGGCAGGCGACTGTCAACGGCAATAACGTCCGTTCTGCCTCCTTCTGGATGTCGTTGGCCTCATTGCTGACCACCATTACCGTGTTGATCGTAAAATAACATAGAATCAGATATGATGACTATAAACCCAAAAAATACAAAACCGGGACAGCAAGATGATTTCCTGCGGATACAGGATCTGTTGTTCCTGTGCCTTGCGAAGTGGCAGTGGTTCGTCTTGTCTTTAGTGGTAACGGTCGGTGCCGCTACCGTCCATCTGTTACGTACCCCTGCCGTATATACACGTACCGCTTCGGTATTGATCAAGGAAGATTCCAAAGGCAAGTCGGTTTCCTCGGATCTGGAATCCTTCTCGGAGTTTGGGCTGTTCCAATCCGGAACAAATGTGAATAACGAACTCATCACCTTTCAGTCGCCGGCTTTAATGACCGAGGTGGTTAAACGGTTGCGTTTGGATATGAATTACTTCGTTCCGGGAAAATTCCACCGTAAGGTGGCCTATGGACTGACATTACCAGTGGATGTAACGATAAGTGACTTGCCTGAAAATGAATCAGCCGGTTTTACGCTGGAAGTACAGCCGGACGGCACGTTATTCCTATCCGACTTCACACGTAACGGGACGGAGCTTGACGGAAAGGATATAAAGGGAAGCTTGCTTGACTCCATTCCTACACCATTGGGAAAAATCATTATCCATACAACACCCAATTACGTGAAAGGCGAGGCATATATATTGTATATAAGCAAATCCAGTTTGTATAATGCTGTAAACTCCTACTCGTCCAATCTGTCCATTTCATTGAATAATGAGAAAGCGTCGGTTATAGACTTGTCCCTAAAGGATAACTCCACTCAGCGGGCGGAAGATGTATTGAGCATGTTGATTTCCGTTTATAACGAGAACTGGGTGAAGGACAAGAACCAGATCGCTGTCAGTACCTCAATGTTCATCAATGAGCGTCTGGGCGTAATCGAACAGGAGCTGGGGAACGTGGACGAGGATATTTCCTCCTACAAGTCAGAACACCTGTTACCCGACGTGCAGGCGGCATCGAGCATGTACATGGCGCAGAGTAGTCAGACCAACGCACAGATCCTGGCCTTGAACAACCAGCTCTACATGACCCGCTATATCCGGAACTATTTAGCCAACGATGCCAACCGCACTCAATTGCTTCCGGCCAACTCCGGCATAGAAAGTGCCAATATTGAATCGCAGATCGCCGAATACAACAAACAACTGTTGCAGCGTAACAGCCTGGTTGCGAACAGCAGCGCAGAAAATCCGCTGGTCGTGGATATGGATCAGGCTCTGGCATCCATGCGTGGGGCGATAATCAGGTCTATCGACAATCAGATAGTAACCTTGAATTCGCAGATAAAAAGTTTGCGGCAGACGGAGCAACAGACAACATCACGTATAGCGGCCAACCCTACACAGGCCAAATACCTGCTTTCGGTGGAACGCCAGCAGAAGGTAAAGGAGGCTCTTTACCTGTTCCTGCTGCAAAAACGCGAGGAGAACGAACTCTCGCAAGCATTTACGGCCTATAATACCCGCATTGTCACTCCACCGCACGGCAGTATGTTGCCGACATCTCCTGTACGCAAAAACATCTTTATGGTCGCATTTGCTCTGGGGCTGCTCATTCCGGTAGTCATCATCTTCATGCGCGAGAACATGAATACCCGTGTACGGGGAAGAAAAGACCTGGAAAACGTGACCGTGCCGTTCATCGGTGAGATTCCGCTGTTCACAAGAAAGAAGAAAGGGATATTCGGAAAGAAGCCACAGGAAGTCAAGGCCGTTGTCGTCAAGGAGGGTAGCCGTGACATCATCAACGAGGCATTCCGCGTATTGCGTACCAACCTGGAGTTTATGACCGGCAAGGACAAGACATCGAATGTCATTATCGTGACCTCGTTCAATCCGGGCAGCGGCAAATCGTTCCTGACCATGAACATCGCCGTGAGCTTTGCCATCAAAGGGAAGAAAGTGCTGGTAATCGACGGTGACCTGCGTCACGGATCTGCGTCATCCTATATCGACTCTCCTGCCAGGGGATTGAGCGACTATTTGGGAGGCAGTATCGATAACCTGAACGAAATCATCGTATCCGATCCGAAGCAAAAATCTATGGATATACTACCCGTGGGGACGATTCCTCCCAACCCAACGGAACTATTGTTCGACGAACGCCTGAAGCAGGTGATAGATACCGTAAGGGGGCAATACGACTATGTGCTGATCGACTGTCCGCCCATCGAACTGGTGGCCGACACGCAGATTATCGAGAAGCTGGCAGACCGTACCATTTTCGTGGTTCGTGCAGGATTACTTGAACGGAGTATGCTTGCTGAACTGGAGAAAATCTACGAGGAGAAGAAATACAAGAACATGTCCCTGATCCTGAATGGAACCGAGGGAAGCGGTGGTCGCTACGGATACCGTTACGGCTACCGCTATGGTTATCACTACGGTTACGGTTCGGGATACCATTATGGCTCGGATAAAAAACGGGGGGGGTAAATGGTTGGTTGTCAAATAATTAAAAAAAATAGATATCCTATACAAAAAACAGACATTGTCGTGTGGTGTTTTAGGAAACGTATCCCACTGAAAGATAGCGGTATATTCGAGGGGTTTACCGACTGGCATTCGCACATCCTGCCGGGTGTGGACGACGGGGTGCAGACGATGCAGGAATCCTTGCAAGTTCTCTCCCATTATGAGGAGTTGGGTATCAGCGAGGTTTGGCTGACACCCCACATCATGGAGGACATTTCGAACCGTACGGAGGATTTGAAACAACGGTTTATGGAACTGAATGCCGCCTATCAAGGCAAAATCACTCTTCACCTTGCTGCGGAAAACATGCTCGACAACCTGTTTGAAGAGCGGCTCGCGAAGAATGACCTGCTTCCTTTGGGGAAGGAAGGGAAACACCTGTTGGTGGAAACCTCTTATTTTAACCCACCGATGGGGTTGAACAACATCCTGCTCCGCATCAAGTCGAAAGGCTATGTCCCCGTCCTGGCACATCCCGAACGGTATGTGTATATGGATGAAAGTGATTACCGGCAACTGAAAGGGATGAACGTACTCTTCCAGCTCAATTTGTCCAGCATCGTTGGTGGCTACGGGTCGGAAGTCAAAAAGAAAGCCGAATGGCTGTTGAAGAACGGCTTCTATTACTTGACTGGCAGTGACACTCATTGTCTTGCAGCTTGGGAAACAACCATAGCGAGGAAGTCAACTAAAATCGAAGACTTGCCACTGAAAAACAGGGGCATGCTTTTGTAGGTTCCAAATCGTGATGACCCACAATCAATGCTTTAGGGAATCTGCGGTGCAAGTCCGCAAGCAACCGTTCCAAAGCCTTCTTTTGGGCAGGTGTTCGGGTGTCCATAGGAGTTTTGCCATCGGCAGCCAAACCACCGATATAGCATACCCCGATGGAATGACGGTTATGGTTCTTGCAATGTGCTCCAATCATTTCTTCGGGTCTGCCCGCTTCGATGGTGCCGTCTGTAGGAATCACATAATGGTAGCCGCAGCCCAGCCAACCGAGGGAGCGATGGTAGCGGTCGATGTCTGCCATGCGGAGTGCGCCTAATTGATGTATTTTAAACTATTCTTATGTTTGGTGATTTTTTGAGGAATCATGAAATGATTAATAAATCTTCATTGCAGCATATTGCTTTTGGAACTCCTATTGTTGCAAAATATTCATCCAACAGGTATCAATTTGCTATATATGCTGAGGGAGAAGTAATATTTCAACGATGTTTCAAAATGGCTTCTTTGATATTCTTTAGTATAGAGAAGGTTTCAGTTAAAAGATTTGCAATCAATGCAGAGATATATGAATACACGCCACAGTTTAATTATGAATAGGTCTATTGCTTATAATAATGCCTCTTATTTCTATAGTAAAGGAAAAGGTAAAGCAATGCCAGCACTAGTTGAATTACGAAGTGTTTTTGGTGACGATTTTGCTTTGATTTGCATGGTTGGCAACGAAACTTTTTTTAAAATGTTTCATCAATCTAAAATAGGACAACAATACCAGCATCGGTTTATGATAGGTGGTCTCTTTCCTGCTATGCATCATTTGATAGTTATCGAAGAAGAACATGTTATTCATTTCTCTAGAGGTGATACTCTATCTGTTCCACATATAATAAAGGAAGACTTACATGAAGTAAGCAATCGGGCATTTCAGAAGTGGAATAGTAAGCTTAAAAGAGTAGATTCTAAGCATGAAGATTTAAATAGCAGGATTATTGCTCGGAATAGGGCTTTGTTAGTGTTTGCAGGCTTTATAGATTTTGGCGAATACAATCTTGTAAGCAATAATTGTGAACATTTTGTTAGCTGGTGTAAAACTGGGAAATCCCATAGTAAGCAAGTCCAAGATTTTTTTGTAGATGTAGCGCTAATGGGTTTGAGTTTTATAGCTCATCGCCCTCAGTTAGCAGCTGTGGTCCTGACAAAAAGATTCAGGTGAGCTGATTCTTTTATGGGTGGTTGAAAATAAAAATGATGGTTCTTGCATCAATTTGTATAGGTATGAGCTAAGAATTAGAGATAATAATTAAACCAATTTATTAAAGATGGACAACATAAAAATCGCCGTAATAGGCTTGGGTTACGTAGGACTTCCTCTTGCCCGACTGTTTTCAACTAAGTTTGCCACTGTTGGCTTCGATATGAACCAGGCACGTGTAGATGCTTTGATGACCGGTCATGATGCAACTCTCGAAGTTGATGATTGTTTGCTTCAGGATGCTATTGCAAATGGCTTCAAGTGTACAACTGATTTGGAAGAAATTCGCGATTGTAATTTCTACGTGGTAGCAGTTCCCACTCCGGTTGACGATAACAATCGTCCCGATTTAAAGCCGCTTTGGGGTGCCAGTGAAACTGTAGGAAAGGTCATTTCGAAAGGCGACATTGTAGTTTACGAATCAACAGTTTATCCCGGTGTAACCGAAGAAGAGTGTCTTCCCGTTGTAGAGCGCATATCGGGTCTGAAATTTAATGAAGATTTTTTTGCCGGTTATTCGCCCGAACGTATCAATCCGGGAGACAAGGAGCACACGGTGGAGAAAATCAAAAAAGTGACTTCCGGTTCTACTCCGGAAATAGCTGATATTGTAGATAGTGTGTACAATGCTGTATTGGTAAATGGAACGCATAAAGCCCCTTCAATCAAAGTGGCCGAAGCTTCGAAAATTATCGAAAATTCACAGCGCGATGTGAACATTGCCTTTATGAACGAGCTTGCCAAGATTTTCAATGCTATGGGTATTGATACGCATGATGTGATTGAAGCAGCAGCAAGCAAGTGGAACTTTATTAAGCTCAACCCTGGACTCGTAGGTGGTCATTGTATCAGTGTTGACCCTTATTATCTCATTCAAAAAGCACAGGTATATGGTGTACTTCCACGCATTATGTTTTCTGCTCGCCGCTTGAATGATGGTATGGGTGCATACGTGGCTAACCAAACCATCAAGTGCATGAACAAAAAGGGTGTGATGGTGAAAAATGCCAAGATATTGCTGATGGGTGTTACCTTCAAAGAAAACTGCCCCGATGTGCGCAACACCAAAATTGTAGATATTTATACTACTTTGCAGGAGTATACCAACAATGTTACGGTGTACGATCCTTGGGCCAATGCCGATGTGGTAAAACATGAATATGGCATAGATATAACCACCGAACTTCCCATCGAAAAATTCGATGCTGTTATTCTGGGTGTAGCCCACAAGCAGTTCCTTGAACTAGACGTGAAATCGCTTGTCAAAGAAGGTGGTGTAATCTACGATGTTAAAGGCTTATTGCCCCGTGATATTGTGGACGGACGATTGTAATAGATAAAGGCTTGCCGTCATACAAGTGATAAAATTGCATTTTATGTGACTCAATCCACTGACAGCAACTAAAACGTCAATACATGGCAAATGTTTCTGAATTAAAAGCAAAAGGGCTGAAAGCGACAAGTTGGAATTTCCTTAATATAATGGTGAATCAATTAAGGAATTTCATTGTTTCGTTAGTACTTGCCAGATTACTTACCCCCGCCGATTTCGGTTTGGTAAGTATGGCTATGGTACTCAATTCAATCCTTGATTTTTTGGTGGATTTCGGCTTTAGCAGTGCTGTAATTCGTAAAAAAAGCATTTCCATTATAGAAACTTCTACTATCTTTTGGATAAATATCTCTGTAGGAGCCCTTTGTTCTCTCCTCGTTTTTGGCTGTGCTCCTGTATTTGCTTGGTTTTATGATATGCCGGCTCTGAAAAGTATTGTTTATGTGACCTCATTATCATTTTTTGTCAGCTCTTTCGGAACCCTGCAAACCGCATTGTTTCAACGGGAATTGAATTTTCGTAAGCCTTTTGTCGCTAAACTTATTTCTGGAATCTTTTCCGGTATTTTGGGAATAACACTCGCATTGTGTGATTTTGGGGTATGGGCACTTGTATTCTCAAATCTTTCCGGTTGGTTGCTCTATTCCATCTCAATATGGTTTATGTCCTTTTGGAGACCCAAACTCGTCTTCCAACTCAAGGCTGTATCAGATATGGTAACATTTGGATGGAAGATGACATTGGCAACATTCATGAGTAGGGTCATTCGCCAACTTGACACATTTATTATCGGAAAAAGCTTTACAGCATCATCTTTGGGACTCTTTAATAGAGCTCAGTCATTAAATCATTTAGTAGTTGACTATTCTTTTTCATCCATTCGAGGAGTTATGCTTCCTTCGTTAAGTAAGCTGCAAGACGATTTCCCAGCTATGCGATACTCTGTTTTGAAATTAATAAATGTAATTTGTTTCCTAACATTTCTAATGTCTGGAGTAATGTATATTTGTGCCTCTGATATCATTCTATTACTCTACGGAGACAAATGGGTAGATGCGATTGAAATATTCAAGATAATAGGTCTATTTTCAATTTCATTATGTTTACCAGTAGTATTCGACACTGTAATGACGGCAACAAATAGAATGACTTTATACCTTTGGATAAATATAGTATCAAATATTATTACTTTTATTGCAGTTTCAATTGGACTTCATTATGGTTTAATGGGCTATATTTGGGCTGTATCAATAGCGAGTGTTGTCAAAATAATTCCTACATTATTTTCTACAACTGCCTGTATTAAACTATCAGTGATTAAACAGTTAGAAGCGATACTTAGATATGCTGTACCATTTGTTCTAATTTTGCTTTCATGGAAATTTATTGATTTTAATACAGGGTATTATGTGTTTAATATCGTTCTGAAAGGAGGTCTATTTTTTATTATTTATATTTTGGTAAACTTATTGTTAAAAAACGATGGTTTACATATATGTTGGTCTTTGATTCGAAAATTCTGGAATAGCTATTTTGCCCAATGAAACAATTAATCCATTCTTTAATACGTAGTACAATTTATCGATATATCAGTCATATAAAGCATAGTGTAACAATTTTCAATTTTCATCAAGTCAGTGCTGCTTTTGATCCAAAAAGACATTTAACTACAACATGGACTTCTTTAGATAAGTTTATAAAAGCCATGAGATACTTATCAAATCGCTATGAGTTCATATCACTTTCAGAAGCACAAGCCTGTCTTAAGAATACATTGGACAAGAATTATGCAGTACTTACTTTTGATGATGGGGATTCTTCGTTACTTGAAGTGATGCCTATATTGAAAAAGATGCAAATTCCCGCAACATTTTTTATAAACACAGATTACTTGGATGATGCCCAATATAGCTGGGTCGATGCCCTGACATATTATAAACAAAACAAGATTGACGCCCCTCAGGAAGTTATAAAAGGTTTGAACTTGTTACGTAACACAGTAAATGTAAACGAATATAACAAATATAGAACTATCGTTGAGGAATATTACAATTCATTTGGATTAAATCTATCAAAATATTTGACAACTGCGCAACTTTTCGGAATAAACGATACGCTATTCAGTATAGGCCTACATGGAGCTGAACACGAAAGGTTCGGTATGATGAGTCGTGAGTGGAATGAGCAGAATATTAAACGTAATTACACAATTCTTAAAGAACATCCCAATTATGTCCCTGTTATAGCTTTTCCATTTGGAAAACCAAATGATTGGAACAATGATGCAGTTTCAATCGCTTTAAACCTGAATTTAAGCATAGTACTCCATAATGGCGGTACAAACTTCCATAACAGTATCATGCTTAATCGTATACCATCTGATGGTGGCTCTTTTTCCGAAGCAAAATTAGGTCTTAATTTACTAACATAGATTCATTCATGAAGTCATTGCTTTTTTTTACAGATACATTTCCCTTAAGTGGTTTAACAGAGCCCTCCTTTATATTGCCGGAAATACAAGTGATGGATAAATCGTTTGATAGAATCACAATACTTCCGGAAAACAAAGCCTCCAATGGAGAAAAAGTCAATTTACCGGAGAAGTTCTGTATAGACCAAACTTTCTGCAATCAAGACTTGTCATGCAATAATTTAATCCTTTTACGACATTTGTTCAAGCCATTTGTCCTGCAATTGTTATTCAAAGAAAAAAAACGAATAAAAAACAGGTATCAATTCTTTTCTTTTCTTAGATATATCAACAAGGCGCTTTTTTATAAAGCATATATTAATAGATTATTGATAAATGGAGAAATTGACTCCCAAAATACTGTTTTCTATTCATTTTGGTTTTCAGAAATTACCTTTGCGTTAGCAATGCTATGCGATAAATATCATTTGACTTTTTCTTGCAGAGCGCATGGATACGATTTATATGATGAAAGAGTCGTATTCCGTTCCCATGCAATCAGAGCATATACACTAAGTAAGATACTACATGTATACCCATGTTCAGAACAAGGCTGGAATTATATGAAAAAGCAATATCCTACCTACAACGAAAAAATATCTGTTTCATATTTGGGATGCGAAAAGATATATAATACATTCAATCCCACATCAGAAGATCATAAAACTATTACATTTTTCACATGTGCCAGACTTCATTCAGTAAAGCGGCTGCCTATGACCTACAACATATTGGCAGATGTTGCAAAATATTTTAAAGACATACATGTCTGTTGGCAGATTATAGGTGAAGGAGATGAACGCAGTAAATTAGAAACACTCATTGTCCAAAATCACGTACCAAATTTTACGGTAAGTCTTTGTGGAGCAAAGTCTAATGAAGAGGTACATAAAATCTATTCAAAAAAACATATAGATTGGGGGATATTACTTAGTGAGTCGGAGGGGTTAAGTATTTCTGTTTGTGAACAACTTGCATATAAAATACCTGTAATAGTGACCAACGTTGGTGGTTTGCCTGAAGTTGTTGATGAATCAAATGGAATTCTATTATCGCCTGAACCAACATCAAACGAACTTATTTCTAAATTGACAAAATACATTAATAATGCAGAGCTTTATGATACAATCTGCAATAATGCATATAATAAGTGGTCAAATAATTACAATTCCAATAAAAACAGGGTAGAATTTATGAAAATGCTAAGCGTTAAACGATAGGTAACTTGCCAATAGAACTATATATATTTAGCAAAATGTCAATCATATAGATATAATTAATTGTTATGAAAAAGTATAAAATAGCTGTAGCTGGAACAGGTTACGTCGGTCTCAGTATTGCTACTTTGTTGGCGCAGCACAATCAGGTATTTGCAGTAGATGTAATCCAATCTAAAGTAGATGCTATCAACCAAAGGAAATCACCCATACAAGACGAATATATCGAAAAATATTTGACCGAGAAACCATTGGATTTAACTGCTACGTTAGATGGATCAGAAGCCTACAAAAATGCCGATTTTGTCGTTATTGCCACCCCTACCAATTACGACTCAGCAAAAAACTACTTCGATACATCTCATGTAGAAGAGGTAATCAAACTAGTAAAACAAGTGAATCCTACGGCAATCATGATTATTAAAAGTACTATTCCTGTAGGTTTTACTGAAAAAATCAGAAAGAACTTGAATACCGAGAATGTCTTGTTCTCACCCGAGTTTCTGCGAGAAAGTAAAGCGCTATATGACAACCTATATCCGAGCCGTATTATTGTCGGTCGTCCCGAGAATGATACACGCCTTGATGATGCAGCCCATACATTTGCAACATTGCTACAAGAAGGGGCTATAAAAGAAAATATAGACACATTGTTTATGGGGTTAACCGAGGCTGAAGCGGTTAAATTGTTTGCAAATACCTACTTGGCTCTACGAGTCTCCTACTTCAATGAATTAGATACGTATGCTGAGATGAAAGGACTGGATACAAAAGCTATTATCGATGGTATCAGCCTTGACCCACGCATAGGCACACACTACAACAATCCAAGTTTTGGTTATGGTGGTTATTGTCTACCGAAAGATACAAAACAGCTTCTGGCCAACTATGTGGATGTCCCAGAAAATCTCATTGGTGCAATTGTGGAAAGTAATCGAACTCGTAAAGATTTCATTGCCGACCAAGTGCTTCGGAAAGCCGGTTATTACGATTACTACAACCGTGGCGATTTCAATCCAATGAACGAAAGACATTGCACCATTGGAGTATATCGCCTGACAATGAAATCCAACAGCGACAACTTCCGTCAGAGTAGCATACAGGGTGTGATGAAACGAATTAAGGCAAAAGGAGCTGAGGTAATAATATATGAACCTACACTTGAAGACGGCAGCACTTTCTTTGGTAGCAAAGTAGTAAATGATCTCACAGCTTTTAAAGCACAATCCCAGGCCATTATTGCCAACCGTTATGATAATTGTTTAGACGATATCAAGGAACTTGTTTATACCCGAGACATTTTCAAAAGAGATTAATTTTGATATAGATGAAAACTTCACCATTGATTTCTGTAATAGTTCCTCTATATAACACAGAGAAATATATCGCTGAGTGCATAAAAAGTATAATAAGCCAGACATACACCAATCTTGATATTCTGGTAATCAATGATGCCTCAACCGATAATGGACGGACAATTGTTTATCAATTTCAAGAACAAGATTCTCGTATACGGATTATTGACCTAAAAGAAAATGGTGGAATTGCCAATGCACGCAACACCGGTCTTGACAATGCAAACGGAGAGTTTATTGCATGGTGCGATTCTGACGATATATACCATCATAGTTTTATAAATACCATGTATGACATTCTATGTAAAACGGAGGCTGATTTTGTAGAGTGCCAATGTGTATCAGGCCAAGATTTTAATTCCCAATTGTTTGACAACATCAAAATTGACAATATAGAATATGCTATTGGAGGGAAAGATGAATTTTTAAAAAGATTTGCCTCACATCAACTGCAAACATCGTTATGGTCCAAACTTTTCAGAAAAGAAGTTTTTGCTGATTTCCGTTTTCCATCAAATAGATTGTACGAAGAAAATCTATTCTATTTCCATTATTATCCTGTTTTGAAAAAAGCAGCATACATTACTTCCCCGTTATATTTTTACAGGTCGCGTGCCGGAAGTATTATGAAAACATTAAGAGAAAGGGAACTACAACAGGAATTGCAACTTTCCTGTGATTTTTTAAGATTTGCCAACTCTTTGCCTAATGGATATAAAAACGCTTTTCGGGCAAAAACTCTCAAATTGCTGTTAAATATTTGGCAACGTTCAGTTACAGCCGATATTCCGATCGTCAAAAAGTGTAGATGGCGCAAAGAGATATCCAATATAATAAACACTATAGTGTTACAACATCTGAATTTAAGTAATAAAGAACGGACTTTGCTCAAGATTCATAATAGTACAATTGTTTATTTGGCATATATGCTATACAATAAATTGAAATAATATACGAAAATTACTATAATCTAGCAATATAGATAAACAATTGCATTAAAAAAGCATATGAAATCCCCATTAGTTTCAATACTTATTCCACTATATAATGCCGAAGATTTTATCATCGAGACCCTCGAATGTTGTGTTAATCAAACATACAAAAACATTGAGGTTATTGTAGTTGATGATGAAAGTAAAGATAATTCCTATGCAATAGCAATGGAGTATAGCAAAAGCCATCCTCAGGTTAAAATATATAAGCAAGTTAATTCAGGAGCTTGTCGTGCAAGAAATTTTGCTTTTGAGAAAAGTGTGGGTGATTATGTTATTTATTTAGATGCAGATGACCTCATCAGTACGCAATTCGTTGAGCAACATATTTCTGTTTTAAGAAAAACCGACGGTAATTGCATGAGTTTTTGTTCATGGGGAAAATTCGCTAATAGTACGGATAAATGTAACTTTTTTGACATAGGAATATACAGAGATTATCCTCATGGCTTTGACTTGCTACTTGATATGTGGGATAGAGGTGTAATGCTTCAAACCTCATGTTACATGACTCCTCGTAAGTTGGTAATACAATCAGGTGGCTGGGACGAATCTGTAATCAAAAATCAAGATGGTGATTTTTTTTCTCGTGTTTTAGTTTTATCAAAAGATGTTAAATATGTACCAGACGTTAAAGTATATTACCGTACTGGGAATTATGCGAGTGTGAGCAGAAATATGAGTGAAGCAGCTGCATCTTCTATACTTTATACATTATGCAGCTATCGAAATACTATCTTCACGTATGAAAACAGTAAAAGAACTCGCTCTATACTCAGCATGAAATATACAAATTTCATTTATATTTATGGAAACTTATATCCCCATCTTTATAATTTAGCAAAACAAGAAATCAAGTCTTTAAATACGGGATATGTTCTTAAACACGTGCCACATCGAGTGAAACAAATATCTCAAATAATAGGTTTTGACAACTTCATGACTTTACGCAAATTGCTATTCAAAAAGTAAATAATAACACTATTTTACATGAAACGTATATTATACATAGGAATCTATAACGACGGCTCTACATCTAAGATGAGGGCAGACATAATCAATGAAATACTATCCGATTGGGAAATGGATGTGATAAACACGGATATACCCAAACGAAATATGGGGCGATTGTGGCAATCTATTGGAGCTCGATATAAAAAAGGGCCCTTAGTTAGTAAAATTAATAAATATGTATTGGAGAACCTTTGTAAAAAATACTATGATTTGATATGGATAGACAAAGCTATATATTTGACCCCAAAAACGACTCAAGTTCTCCGCAAATATACCGGCAAATTAGTACATTATACTCCCGATACAGCTTTTAGCTACAACCGCTCTATAAATTTCTACAATAGTATGCCATTATATGATTATATGGTAACAACAAAAAGTTTTGAGATGGAGGATTATATTCATGCAATGGGCAATAACAATAAAGTTTTGTACGTTACTCAAGGATTTAATAAAAATCTACATCGACCCATAGTGGAATGGAAGCATAAAAAAGGAATTGCATTTATTGGACGTTATGAAGATAACCGTCGAGAATCCATTGATGTTTTGTTGCAAAATGGTATTAACATAACATTAGCCGGCCCAGGTTGGGAGAAATTTGCAAAATTACATCCATCTGAACATCTGAATTATCTGGGTTCTGGAATATTCGGAGATGACTATGTACATGCCATTAGTAGCAGTCTCTACGCTTGGGGATCCATATCAAAATGGTTCCCTGAGAAGCATACTACACGCACATTCGAGATACCTGCCTGCAAAACCGCTTTGCTCACTGAGCGCAACGATGAGATTGAAGGATTCTTTGCCGAAGACGAAGTTATCTATTATGACGGAATTGAAAATTTGATATCGAAAGTAAAATACTATAACGAACATCCGCTGGAACTTAAAACTCTTATTGAGAAAGGCTATCAAAAAGTACAGACCGGTGGATTTGATTACGAATCAATTATAAGAAATTTGCTAACAAAAATAATATGAATACAGAATTATTGACATCTATTATAATTCCATGTTATAATGCGGAAAAGTATATCCATAAATGCCTTGAAAGTTGTTTGAATCAAAGACTTGATTATAATACTTTTGAAATCATAGCAATTGATGACGGAAGTGAAGACAACACTCTGAATATCTTACATGAATTTGCACACAATAATCCACAACTACATATGCAAATTCTTACACAAAAAAATGCCGGACAATCCAGAGCACGCAATCATGGGTTGGAATATGCACATGGGAAATATATTTTATATTTAGATAGTGATGACTTTTTTGTAGATAACACCATATCTGAAATTTTATATACAGCCATTGACAACCAACTGGATATGCTTTGGTTTGACCATCAACACGTAGATGAAAATTACAACTTATTGCCATTGCCACAGGCCGACTGCAAAAAACATGTTCCTACTGATATAATGTCTGGGATAGACTTTATTAAAAAGGCATTTAACCATTCAGGCATGGTGTGGCAGTTTATATTTCGTAAAGATTTTCTTATTAAGAACAATATCCTTTTTTTTGATGGTATAATAATGCAAGATATTGTATACACGCTTCAATGTCTGTACAAATGTAAGAGAGTACAATATTATCCTATATGTGCATATAACTATTTGATACGATCAAATTCTGTGACGAGAGATATGCTAAAAAAAAGAAAACGCTCATTGGATGGTATGAAAGTAGCGGCACTACTCAACGATACATTTGCAACCTCAAAAGATAACGATTTACGGCTTTGGATAAATGATTTTATGAATGGTATCGTGCAATTTAATTTAAGGAGATTAGTGAAAAATAATGATAATACAGGGTATGAACTTTGCATTTCAGAACTAAAGCGATATAATCTTCTTCCATTACCAATGTCATTTATTTGCAGACAGATTTTTTTGACTAAAATATTAAATTTCAGCCCAATACTATATAAACAGGTAGTAAAGTTATTACATTAATTATAGTACAATCTACATTTGTTCGCTTTATGGATAAACTGTCTATTATGCATTATTTCCCGATAGATTATTTCCCTCCGGTGATGAATCTAATTGATGCACTGGAAGACAAAGTAGATATAAGTGTATCGACTTTGCAAAAGTCAAACACATTGACTGAATACAGCAGTAAAAGAGCAAAGATTTATCGCCGCTTCAAGGAAAACAAAAAGAGAGGTTCTCTCTTTGTCTTGGCTCAGTATATCCTCTTTAGCTTATTTACGCTGTTTCAACTTATACGGTAGAAGCCTGATGTGGTGCTTTATTACGAATCAATTTCGGCTTTTCCGGCTTATTTTTACAAACGCTTCATTTGTCGTAAGGTAAAACTCTGCATTCACTACCACGAATACATAACACCTTCCGAGTATGATAGACCTGGGATGAGATTGGCTAAGACTAATCATAAATTCGAAATTTCCTATTTATACCGTACGGCAACATG
This sequence comes from Parabacteroides distasonis ATCC 8503, assembly GCF_000012845.1. Classification (NCBI taxonomy): domain Bacteria; kingdom Pseudomonadati; phylum Bacteroidota; class Bacteroidia; order Bacteroidales; family Tannerellaceae; genus Parabacteroides; species Parabacteroides distasonis. The sequence continues at coordinate 2,599,172 of NC_009615.1, read as the reverse complement.
GATTTCCCAAACCAATGAATATCGTAGAGAGTTCTTTATGCAAGATTATCCCGATGTATCCAAAGTTTCATGCAGCCTTTTGCCTAACTATCCTCCCCAAAAATGGTTTAGAAAGGAAAAGCAGCACACCAACGAGGTTGTGAAGTGTGTATATGTTGGTTCGTTATCTTTGAAGAACACTTACGTATTGGAGTTCTGCCAATGGATAGCAGAACAACATGGCAAGGTACAGTTTGATATTTATTCATTCAATTTCCATAAGAATACGCTTGATGCCATAGAGAAACTTCAATGTCCGTATATTGAATTTCACAAAGAGGGTATAAAATACTCAGAGATACCTGATTTGTTTGACCTATATGATGTGGGGGTATTGCTATACAAAGCAAGCTCTATGAACTTTAAATATAACGAAACCAATAAATTCTACGAGTATCTCATTTGTGGCTTGGATGTGTGGTATCCCAAAGAAATGACTCTTCTTCATGAAATGGATAAACGTATGTTTGCTCCGCAAATAATAGAGATGGATATTGCTCAGGGAATATTTCCTAAATTAGAGTTATCGCCAAGAGAGGTTGATAACTCTTCATATGATAAGTTTAGTGAAAAGGTGTATGAGTCTTTTATGAAATTTTTGGATAAGCAACAAGACTAATATTAGCATGAATAAATTTTAAAATTGAATAGAATGACTATAGATAAGGGACTTGGTTATCTTATTATAATTATATGTGTATATTGGGCTTATACTCAAGGAGGTATCTTCGGAAGTTTGGGCGTTGGTGCTGTCGGATTTGTTGTATATGACTTTATTACCCAAAAAAAAGTTTGGTTGCCCATAGGAGAATTGGCTTTGTTATTAGGTGGACTACAGTGGGTAATTTCTCCATTTTTCTCATATATGACAGAAAATAATGTGTATAGTATGTCACAGCCTTGTAACGAATATATGATGTACACCGTTCCTATGTATATTGCATTTTTGATAGGTTATTATGTATTCAGACCTTCGTTGCTACTAAGCAGGATAGATTTGATAAAATATTGTAGTACTGCTGAAAAACTGAGTACTATACTTGTATGTATTGGTCTGTTATTTATATTTTTACCTGCATCGATTTCCGCATTATTGTTTATTAAAACATTGGCTTCTTATCTTTTCTTTATTGGCTTTATTATACGAATGTATGTGAATCCCGAAAAATCTACAATGTATTTGTTGCTTGGATTAGGCATACAATTGTTAAATAGTATTCGGGCAGGAATGTTTCACGAACTGCTAATTTGGGGCATTTTTATGATTATGACATGGTTTAATGTTAATGAAGTTCCACTTAAAAAAAGGATATTTATTTTTATCATGTCATTTGTGGGTATTTTTTTATTGCAAACAGTAAAAGCTTCTTATCGCCAAGCTATATGGTACAATGGTTACACAGGAAGTAAAGTGGAATTATTCTTCTCTTTACTGGTTAATAATGCCATAAATATAAATGAAGTCCGGTCGGAAAAAGAAGAAACAACTATTGCTCGTTACAATCAAGGATGGATAATCAGTCGTATATATAACAATATTCCGCAAAATCATGATTTTTTAGGAGGACGAACTTATGTGGAGGCTCTTAATTCTGCTATTTTACCTCGATTTTTATTTCCAAACAAAAAAGGTGCAGGTGCACAGTCAAGGGAAGATTTTATAGAAATGACAGGTTATCATTTATCAAGAGGGACATCAATGGGATTAAGCATTTTAGGTGAATCTTACGGAAATTTCGGTCTTTTAGGAGGGGCTGTTTTCATGTTCATTTGGGGGGTATTTATAGCCAAGTTTATATCTTTCATAGATAGATTGTCCATGAAGGATTTTTTGTGGATTATGTTCCTTCCCATTATTTGTTTCAATTTGATTAAAGCTGAAATAAGCATGATGTCAGTTCTGAATTGGACAGTAAAATCAGTACTATTTGTAGGGGTTGTAATTTATTTACTGCGCCATTTGGTTATGCAGTTGCAACCAATAGTTGAAAAAGAAGACGATGATATATATTTTGGAGAATAATGATAACATGTTTTTTTCGAAAGAAACGCGAAGGGGTCAACAGTATTGAAATGGTATTTTCAACGATTGAGAGCCTATTGCCGTTGCATACTTCTATTCAATTGCCCTACGAAGGGGCATCTCCTAAAGTTTTATTTGGGAATATTCTTTTTGCCCATCGGAACAAAGCGAAGATTAACCATATAACAGGGGATGCTCATTATATAGCTTTAGGGCTGGGAAGAAACACTGTCTTAACCGTTCACGATGTGCAATCGGCATTGCAAATCAATAATCCTCTGAAACGTTTATATGTTAAATTGTTTTGGTTTTGGCTACCGGCATTGATGGTAAGGCGTATCACTGTAATTTCAGAATTTACAAAAAACGAGCTCTCAAAAATCATTCCCTTTGCAAAGAATAAGATACTTGTTGTTCATAATGCATTTAATCCGACAATAAAGTATGTAAAAAAAATAAAGGATAACCGCCCTGTTATTCTTCACATGGGTACAAAGCCCAACAAAAATCTTGAACGTGTGGTAGAAGCGTTGAAGGGAATGGATTGCTTGTTAATCATTGTGGGTAAAATGAGCGAGAAGCAATTGTTGTTATTGGAAAGTTCTACTATCGATTATGAAAACCATTATGATGTTGGCTATGAAGAGATAGTCCGATGTTATCAAAGATGTGATATAGTGAGTTTCCCTTCCGTTTATGAAGGATTTGGAGTGCCGATATTGGAGGCAAATGCAGCTGGCAGACCGATTATTGCCGGAGATATTCCTGTATTGCATGAAGTGGCTAATGATGCAGCTTGTTTTGTAAATCCATATAGTGTTGATAGTATCAGAAGTGGCTTTGTCAAAGTGATAGAACATGACGAATACAGGAAGGAATTGATAGCAAAGGGATTGAAGAATATAGAACGTTTTTCTCCGAAAGCAATTGCTGAAAAATACAACGAAGTTTATAAAGAATTGAGTGATGAGTAAAGTATTGATTTTTATTGATTGGTTTGCTCCGGGATATAAGGCGGGAGGTCCGATTACATCCAATGTAAATATCGTGGAGCACCTGTCGGATAAATTAGATTTTTATGTAATAACAAGCAGTTTCGACTATCATGCAACGGCACCCTATAAAAATATTCAGGAAAATAAGTGGGTTGATTGGCAAGGAGCAAAAGTCATGTATATCAATCCGTCTTGTTTATCGTGGAAAATATTGAAAAAGGCTGTTGAGGAAGCTGCTTGCGATGTTTGGTACATCAATGGTATGTATTCACGGTATTATAGCCTATATCCGTTGTTGCTTGCGAAGATTCTAAAACCAAAGAAAGTGATCGTTTGTGCCAGAGGTATGTTGTCTCCTCATGCTTTGGCTGTAAAATCAGTAAGTAAAAAGATCTTTTTGACTTTAGCTAAGACTATAAATCTTTACATGAATGTCATTTTTCACGCCACGAATGAAGAAGAGAAGGGATATATACAATCTGCTATATCTAAGAAAAACATTGTGGATGTAGCCGAAAATCTTCCCCGAAAGATGGACTTGCAGGCAAATGGATGTGTCAAGGTAAAGGGTGAGGTTCGATTAGTGAGTTTTGCACGTATATCGTCGGAGAAAAACACATTGTTTGCATTAAAAGCATTGAGAAAATGTAAAGAGAAAGTTGTGTATCATATCTATGGGCAGATAAATTCAGAAATCTATTGGCAGGAATGCCAAAAGGCAATAGCTGAATTGCCAACGAATGTTACTGTCGAATATAAAGGTTGTGTTTCTCCTCACGACATGCAGAAAATATACACCCATTATCATGCCCTGTATCTTCCTTCTACTGGTGAAAACTATGGCCATGCTATTTTAGAAAGTTTTATGAATGGATGTCCGGTTGTGATTAGTAACAAAACACCATGGCTGGATTTGGAGAAAAAAAATATTGGTTGGGACTTGCCTTTAGATGAAAATCTATATGCATCGGTTATAGACCACCTTTCATGTATGGACAATAATGAGTATTTGCAGATGAGAAGTTGTGTTATAGCTTTTATCAGTGCATATCTTAGCAATGACGAAACCCAAAAACGCTATCTGAATATGTTTCAATTATAATAAGAATGGTACAAACAGATCTTTCCAAGTATGATAATTCATGGTTCCATATTGGTGCCAGACGATTGAAAGCTGTCACTTGGTATTTTATCAATGCTTTATTTTTAAATTGTAGTTGGAACCCATCATCGGGGCTAAAGGTAAGACTACTACGGATTTTTGGAGCAGATATAGGTAAGGGAGTTGTAATAAAGCCCGGGGTCAATATTAAATATCCATGGAATTTATCAATCGGTGATTACTCTTGGATTGGAGAAAATGTATGGATAGACAATTTAGTTCGAGTAACCATCGGTTCCAATGTCTGCATAAGCCAAGGGGCTATGTTGTTGTGTGGTAACCATAATTATAAAAGACAAACTTTCGATCTTATAGTAAAATCTATTGTTATTGAAGATGGTGCATGGGTCGGTGCCCAGTCCACTGTTTGTCCCGGAGTAACAATGCATTCACATAGTGTTCTTGCTGTCGGTTCCATAGCCTCTAAAGACTTAATGTCATATTCGATATATCGCGGGAATCCTGCGGTCAAAGTCGCAGAACGGGTAATGATTGAATCGTAAACAAACTCTTCACCTTCACCAAAAATTAATTCAATTTAATCTGATGAAAATATCAATAATCACTGCTACATGGAATAGCGGTGCGACTTTGCGTTACACAATGCGAAGTGTATTATCACAATCTTATCCGAATATAGAGCATATCATCGTGGATGGCGGTTCAACTGATGGCACAATGGAAATTGTACATGAATTAGAATCTGAATATCAAGGCAAATTACGTTACATTAGCGGGAAAGACAAAGGAATATACGATGCCATGAATAAAGGTATCGCAATGGCGACAGGCGATATCATAGGAATACTTAATAGCGATGATTTTTATACCAGCGATATTGTGCTTTCAACAGTGGCATCCGCATTTGAAGACGGTAACATAGATGCTGTTTATGGCGATATACATTATGTACAAGACAATGACTTGCAAAAATGTACCCGTTATTACTCCTCGAAACTTTTTCATCGCCGTTGGATGCGTCTCGGCTTTATGCCCGCCCATCCGAGTTTTTATTGCCGCAAAGAAATATATGAGAGATACGGAGGCTTCAATTTGTCATATAAAATTGCTGCTGATTTTGAATGTCTGTTGCGATTCATATTCGTCCATAAAATACGGCTCCGATACATCCCAATGGATTTTGTAACAATGCGTACAGGGGGAGCATCGACCAGCGGATTATCCAGTCATAAACAAATTTTACGAGATCACCAACGGGCATTCAAGGATAGTGGAGTTTACAGTAATGTTTTGCTGGAATCGTTGAGATACATTTACAAAATATATGAGATCTTCGAAACTAAAGTTTCACGAAATAATACATCGCAAATTTGATATTTATATGAAGACAGCTTTAATTACCGGTATCACCGGACAGGACGGCTCATATCTTGCTGAATTGCTTTTAGAAAAAGGATATGACGTGCATGGTACTATACGTCGTTCATCGGTAGACTTCCGTGAGCGTATCGCACATTTGGAAGGGCATCCTAACTTCCATCTCCACTATGCCGACCTGGGCGACTCGATGAGCATCTTACAGGTGGTGAAAAAAGTAAAGCCAAACGAAATATACAACCTCGCCGCACAGAGTCATGTACAGGTGTCGTTTGACTCTCCGGAGTTTACCGCTGATGTCGATGCCACTGGCGTACTACGCATTTTGGAAGCTGTACGACAGTGCGATCTGACTGAAACCTGCCGTATCTATCAGGCTTCCACGTCAGAACTATACGGCAAGGTGGAAGAAGTACCCCAGAATGAGAATACTCCTTTTCATCCCTACTCTCCCTATGCCGTAGCAAAACAGTATGGGTTCTGGATTACCAAAGAATACCGCGAAGCGTACAACATGTTCTGCTGTTCAGGTATTCTGTTCAACCACGAGTCGGAACGCCGCGGAGAAACGTTCGTTACCCGTAAGATAACCCTCGCCGCTGCACGTATTGCCCAAGGCAAACAGGATAAATTATATTTAGGTAATTTGTCATCGCTCCGTGACTGGGGCTATGCCAAGGATTACGTGGAATGCATGTGGCTGATCCTCCAAAACGACAAGCCGGAAGATTTTGTCATTGCCACCGGCGAGCAGCATTCGGTACGTGAGTTCTGCCAATTGGCTTTCCGTTATGCCGGAATCGAACTGTGTTTTGAGGGTGAAGGTGAAAACGAAAAAGGCATCGACTGCAAGAGCGGTAAAGTACTTGTCGAGGTTTCTCCCGACTTCTACCGCCCAACCGATGTGGTAAATCTTTTGGGAGACCCGTCGAAAGCGAAACGTGAACTGGGTTGGAATCCGCAGAAGACATCGTTTGAGCAACTTGTAAAAATCATGGTGGATGCCGATCTGGCAAAAGTGGCCGTGGAGCGTGCATCGCAACAGGTAAGAACCAACCTTGCCGAATATCTCGAAAAAGGAATCGTAAAATAATCGAGAAAACAATGGAGAAGAACGCAAAAATCTATGTAGCAGGACACCGTGGAATGGTAGGCTCTGCCATTGTACGGGAACTGCAACGCCAGGGATATACGAATATCATCACACGCACGCACAAAGAATTGGACTTGACTCGCCAGGAAGCCGTGGAACGCTTCTTCGCCGAAGAAAAGCCCGAATATGTATTCCTCGCCGCAGCAAAGGTGGGCGGTATCATCGCCAACCAATCGGCATTGGCGGACTTCATGTACGAGAACATGATACTGGAGATGAATGTCATCCACTCGGCATGGCGCAATGGTTGCAGGAAGCTGGAGTTTCTCGGTTCATCGTGCATATACCCGCGTATGGCACCCCAGCCGATGCCTGAAAGCTGCCTGCTAACCTCCGAACTGGAAAAGACCAACGAGGCATACGCATTGGCAAAAATCTCTGGATTGAAATACTGCGAGTTTCTCAACCGCCAGTACGGCACGGACTATATCAGCGTGATGCCCACCAATCTCTATGGGCCGAATGACAACTACCACCCCGAGCACAGCCACGTGTTACCGGCGCTTATCCGCCGCTTTCATGAGGCGAAGGAAGCGGGCTTGAAAGAGGTGACCTGCTGGGGTGACGGTAGCCCGTTGCGAGAGTTTCTCTATGTGGATGATTTGGCCAATCTCTGCGTATTCTTGATGAACAACTATTCGGGGTACGAGACAGTAAACGCCGGAACAGGAAAGGAACTGACCATAAAGGCACTGACAGAATTAGTGGCAAAGATAATCGGCTACACCGGCGAGATACGCTGGGACACCTCACGGCCGAACGGTACCCCCCGCAAGCTGCTTGACGTTTCGAAAGCGACTTCGCTCGGATGGACATACAAGACGGAACTGGAGGAAGGCATCCGTCTTTCCTACGAGGATTTCTTAAACAACCCGATGAGGGCGGAAAGATAACTTTCACAACATAATCATGCAAATCATACTCTTATCCGGCGGTTCAGGTAAAAGGCTGTGGCCGCTTTCAAACGAATCCCGCTCCAAACAATTTCTCAGACTGCTTCCTTCCCCGGACGGAGGCAGGGAATCTATGGTACAGCGTGTCATACGACAGATCAAGGAATCGGGACTTTCCTGCCCGGTTACAATCGCTACAAGTGTATTCCAAAAGGATGCCATCACCAATCAGCTCGGTGAGGATGTGACTGTCGTCACCGAACCTAGCCGTAGGGATACCTTCCCCGCAATCTGTCTCGCTTCCGCCTATTTGGAGAAAACAGCGAAATGCGACAAGAATGAAACAGTCATTGTTATGCCATGCGACCCGTATACGGAAGAGCGTTATTTTCAAACTATAGCGGAAATGGCGGAAGCAGTGCAGAATAATGTGGCTGATCTTGTACTGATGGGCATAAAGCCCACCTATCCGTCCGCCAAATACGGTTATGTGATACCTCAAAAGCATCGCAAAACAGACGGAATATATGAAGTGGAGCGTTTTATGGAAAAGCCGGATGTCGCCACTGCTGAAAGATTTATCGCAGATGGCGCATTTTGGAACGGCGGCGTGTTCGCTTTCTGTCTCGGATATATGATTGACATCGTAAAGAGCTATCTCGCATACGATACTTTTGAGGAGGTACGCCTCCGATATGAGGAACTGCCAAAGATCAGCTTTGACTACGAGGTGGTGGAGAAAGCGAAGTCTCTGGCTGTCGTTCCATACGACGGGGAATGGAAAGATCTCGGCACATGGAACGTGCTTACCGATGAACTGAAAGAGCGTTGCATCGGTAACGTGGTGATGGACGAGAAATCTGAAAACACCCATGTGATCAACGAATTGGAAATACCTGTCATGTGCATCGGTGCCAAAGACATGGTAATAGCCGCTTCATGCGATGGCATCCTGGTTTCAGAGAAAGGCAGGAGCGAGCACATCAAGACATATGCGGACCGCTTGCAATGCCGCCCGATGTACGAGGAGCGTCGCTGGGGAGAATATAAGGTTATCGATACGGTGAGTTTTCCTGACGGATATGAGACCCTTACCAGGCAGTTAAAGATAAAAGCCGGTAAGAGCATAAGCTATCAGGCTCACCGCTATCGCGATGAAGTCTGGACATTCATTGATGGCGAGGGTATGCTGGCTCTTGATGGGAAAATGACTAGAATCGGCCGTGGAGACACCGTCTGTATCAGGAAGGGCATGAGACATGCCGTCAAGGCCATGACCGATCTGCTCTTTATTGAGGTACAGTCAGGAGATCTGCTCGTGGAGGAGGATGTCGAAAGGTTCGATTGGAACTGGAAATCATAAAAAAAGGAATCAATAGGTCATGATGAAAAAATGGTATGCCCTGAAGGTTTTCTATAACCGTTTTTCGGAAATCAAGGCCACATTGTCACGTGACGGGATTGAGAGTTATATCCCGATGAAAACCAGAAGCTATCCGCAACCGGATGGGGAAGTCGTGATCAGGCGGGTTCCGCTTGTCGCCATGTTGATGTTCCTGCGTTGCGATGATGACTATATCTCTTCCTTGAATTCGATTCTCGATGAGAAAGCCATGGTGTATCATCGTCCCGGTACCCAGATTCCAGCTTCCATTCCGGATGAAGAGATGGACATGTTCATCATGCTCACTTCTTCCATGGAGGACGGTTTCGAACAGATACCGTATGATGACAATCTCGTGAAGAACGCCGAAAAATACCGGGTGACAGGTGGGGAATATGCCGGAGTAGTGGGATATTACAGACGTATCAAAAAGAACAAGCGGCTGGTTATTCCTTTTGAAGGCTTGCTGATATTGGTCGCCACCAATTATATTCCCAAATGTTATTTACAGGAAATAGTATAGTGATAACCTGTGCAAGCAGATATAGAGTCTAATTTTATGAGTAAACACGCATAAAATCAGAATTCGGATATGTACATAACTGCCAGCAATTCCAGACACCTTTAAAAGATGTTGTTACCAAGTTTCGCAGACATGGAAATGAAATCGTCACTGCATATTCCTTTAAAGGAAGGCAGCTTGAATATATGAAGTATGGCTACAATTCAAATAACCTTTATACCCCAACCGAGAAACATAAAATACTTCTTGATTGGGGTCATTTTTTATATAATTTCCGGTCGTGTAATCGCCGGTAGAAGCAATATACAGGGATTTCGAATACGCCTTTTTCGGTAACTACAAATCGATTATGCGATTTCCCTCACTTAATCCCTCAACCTCCCTCTCTTGAATTTTTCCAATCCTTTCTCCCAAATATTTTTTATTTTTCCCTTCGGGATTTTTCTTTAATCCAAAAAATATTCTTACCTTTGTTCAAAGAAGAGTTATACTCATGAGTATGAGGCTGTAAAATATTGAAATTAGCACAATCTCCAAATCGTTACCCGAAACTTTTTAAAACTTCTATAAGCGTTTGTCTTTCAAATCAATCTGTCAATAAGATAAGAATTTAAAGTATACATTGGGCAAGATGAACCGGAAGAATAAGAAAGAGATCGATTCTTCACGGTTTGGTCAATAATGTTCTTATGGAATCCATTCGATAACGCCTGTGACTGGATGTTGTTTTTTCCAGTCCTCTAATTCTGCATACGTACGCACGCCGTCTTGAATGACTGCTAGGTAATATTCCACGCCCATGATTTTCGCTGTATCCGGTGTCTCATATTTCAGTTTTAAGATGGCCTGTCGAGTCTCGTCAGTCAGTACGGCGGTTATACGTTCGGCCATTTTCTCGAAATAACCGTCATAACGGGAACCTTTTACGATATGGATCATATCAATTTGCCAGAGTTCGTTATTCGGATCTTGGAACCATGCGTGCCATTCTACACATCGTTCTTCCGTATCGAGCGAGTTTCCGTATTCGATTCGTTTAATGAGCGGGTTCTCCGCTAGCCGGGCCATCGCTTGGAAGCTGTCGGATATACGGAAGGGAGAGGTGTAAATATGGAAGTCGATATCCTTATGTTTCATGAGTAGTCCCATATTTAAGGAGCCTACTAAGTTTATTTCCGCCCCGACAGATTTCCAGATATTTATAATGTCGGTTTGCCGGATCACTTCCCAAGCTCTTTCTTGGTTTCTTTTCGCTAATTCTAATAGATGTTCCATGATTTAAATAATTTGGGATGCGAAGTTAAAAAAAGAAATGGAATAAGGAAATAGCTATTTATAGCTAGGTTGATATATTATATAGGTGTACTATTTTCAGTTGTAGAGACGGAGCGTGTCCCGTCTCTACAAGTTGTACAATATATATTTATCTTTTGGATAACCTGAATAACTCACCGATCCATAAAACTAGAGAGGAAGATCCGATAATAATCGCCCAATCTCTCAAGGACAAAGGTATTACGCTAAACATCTCGCCTCCAAAAGTGACGATCAGGTATTGACCGATCAAAATCAGTAATGCAACTAGCAAGAAACTTTTACTATCCTTTAAATTGGCGAAAGCGGAACGTCCTTCCATAAAAGCCTTCGCGTTAAACATATTCCAGAACTGTAGCATCACGAAGAAGCTGAAGAACCATGATAAGTCGTGTGGCGTTAAGCCGTCTTGCGCATGGAAATAGAACAACAAGCCCATCAAGATTACGACAAATGCGAATCCGACACCGAAAATATTGTAAGCCATCGGGCGAGTGATAATGAAATCTCCATCCTTACCGCTCCGGCGAGGTTTATCTTTCATCACTCGTTCATTCGGTGGGAGAGAGGCCAATGCTCCGGCTGCGAATGTATCCATGATCAAGTTTACCCATAACATCTGCGTGATGGTCAAAGGTGATTCCGTACCTAATAAGGAACCTAATAATACGATCAGACAAGCGGCAACATTGATGGTCAATTGGAATAACAGGAATTTCTGGATATTCCGGTACAAGGAACGTCCCCACATCACCGCACGGGTAATGCTACTGAACGAGTTATCGATAATCGTGATGTCGCTGGCTTCCTTGGCGACGGAAGTACCGTCTCCCATGGAGAGGCCGACTTGAGCAGCTTTCAAGGCTGGGGCATCGTTTGTCCCGTCGCCGGTAACCGCTACCACAGCGCCTTTTTGCTGTAATAATTGTACCAAACGCTGTTTGTCCGTAGGACGGGCACGACACATGATCTTCAAGTCTAAGACACGCTCCAAGGCCTCTTGGTCGCTAAGCGCCTCGAATGCGGGACCTGTTATAATGTTCCTGTCGCTATCATCCGTTTTCCACGTACCGATCTGCCGTCCGATTTCTTTGGCCGTACCCGGTGTATCTCCCGTAACGATCTTCACGTTGATACCTGCGTTCAAGCAACTTTGAACAGCGGGCGGCACGTCCGCACGTACCGGATCGGAGATCGCTACAATACCTAAATACGTTAAATCTGTATCATGCAAACGACCCTCTACGAAGAAAGTCTCATCCTTTCCATCCTCGATAATTTGGTAAGCGAAGCCAAGCGTACGCATCGCTTGGTTCTGGTAATCCAATAATTGTTTTTCGATGCCGGCTTTACATTCCGCCACCGGTTTGCAAGTTCCGTCTATCGCCACCCGGTTACTTTTGGCCAGTACGATTTCGGGAGCACCTTTCACGTAAAGTACCTTCTTGCCGAGTAACGGTGATTGTACGATTGTAGCCATATATTTCCGTTCCGTAGAGAAGGTCAATTGATCTAGAATCGTAGCGTTCTCTCTTAATTCCAGATAATTTTGGTGTTGTCCGTTCAACCAGAGTAAAAGGGCGGCCTCCGTCGGGTTTCCAAGGGTTTTTACCTTTTCTTCCGAGAAATCGAGGAATGCCGTGGAGTTCGTGGAGATACCTTCTTTGATCAGGTTACTTAACTCATCCTCCCCAAGCTTTTGTTCTTTCAGGTTGTAGAAATTCGTTTGGTAGACTTGCATTTGATTCTGTGTCAACGTTCCGGTTTTGTCCGTACAAATTACGGTAGTTGCTCCCATGGTCTCGCAGGCATGCATTTTGCGGACAAGATTATTCGTCTTCAACATACGGTTCATGCTTAGGGCCAAACTTAGCGTGACACTCATCGGTAATCCTTCCGGAACGGATACCACGATCAACGTAACCGCTACCATAAAGTAGTTGAGGATATGGGCGATGATGTCCATCGCCGGCATCCCGGGGAAGCTATCCGATAAAAGGAATTTTACGGTCAAGGCGATGAACGTCACTCCGGCGATCGTATATCCGGCTTTGCTGATCACTCCGGCCAAACCTTTCAATTGGATCTGTAAGGGAGTCTCTACATCGCTCTCGATTTGCGAGCCTTCGTAGACCTTACCGTATCCGGTAGCATCACCCACTTTTTCCACTTGCATGACGCCATGTCCGTCCACGACCGTCGTTCCTCGCATGACTACATTGGACGGATAAGTCGCTTCCGTATCGAAATCCGCCTCGTTTGTTGTCTTGCTAATAATCGGTTCACCGGTTAGTGTGGATTCGTTGATCTGTAGGGAAATGGCTTCAAGCAAATGTCCATCTGCGGGAATTTCCTCACCTGTCTCCAAAACAACGATATCGCCTACGACGACCTCTTTTTTCGGTATTTGGCAGATATTCCCGTCACGGATTACCTTCACTAAAATATCATCATTGACTGTATTCAAGATATCGAATGCCTTGTTCGCTTTCACCTCGAAGAAAAAGCCCACGCAACTGGCAAGCATGATAGCGAAGAAAATGCCGATCGGCTCCAAGAAGGCCGTAAAACCTTTCGCCTCAGGTCCCCAGCAATGTACGCCAGCGATTATCATGGACAAGAGCCATGCCACTAATAATATACGAATAATAGGATCTTCGAATTTCTCCAAGAATTGGCTCCATAACGAAGCTTTCTGGGGCGGGGTAAGTACATTCTCGCCGTGAAGGCGCCTGCTCTCTTCTACTTCTTGTTTGGTTAATCCTCGGTACTGATGTTTTTTCTCCATAAATTTATTAATCTGATTAAGAAAATAGGATAGCAAATTACGTAAAGTTATACGACATATACAAGGGTTTAACCTTTTTGCATATATTTGTGTTGTATAACAAATTAATTTTTAATTAAAAGATGAAGAAAGTACTATTCATGTTATTGGTTATGTTCGCTTTGAGCGCCTGCCAATCAAAGGATTCATATGTGAAGGAGTTTAGTGATTTTGTAGATAAGGTGGAAATGGAGGCCGCTGATTATACCGATAAGGACTGGAAGAAGGCGGATCTGAAATTCTCGGATCTATCCACGAATCTTTACGCCAAGTTCGAGGAAGAGTTAAACGCTGATGAGAAAGCGGAGATCATTAAATTGCAAGCGACATACGCCGGATTGAAAATGAAAGCGGGCGTGAAAGACGCTGCCAAGAAAGTGGATAAGTTCTTGGATGGTTTGAAGGAAGGAACAAAATAACCTCTAATACGAAAATAAGATGAACAGAAATTGGGTGTATTCGCTATTTGCTTTATGGATCGTCTGCTCGTTCGCTTGTACGCAGCCTAAACCTGTGGCGAATGTGGAAGTTCAGAAAGAGAATTTCGTATTCTCTATAAAAGGGACAGACACATTGTCCTTGGACAAGTATGAGTTGCCTTCTATATCGCCCGCCTCAAAAAAGCCTGTGATGATTTTTGCTTTTGGCGGTGGGTTTAAAGGGGGAGATAAGGCGGATAAAGGATATATTCCCTATTTCGAGTTCCTCGCCCGAAACGGATTTGTGGTCGTTTCTACGGATTATCGTACCACCTTGAAGAATCTGGATCCTTCTAAAGTCTCTTCTCCGATGGACTTTATCGCGGCCTTGCAGCATGCGATCGATACGGCGGTAGAGGATTTTTATGATGCTACCGGTTTTGTGATCAACCAAAGCTCGGATTGGAACATCGATGTGGAGCAGATCGTAGCGAGCGGTTCGAGTGCCGGGGCGATTACGGTATTGCAGGCAGAGTATGATTTATGTAACGGACATGAGTTGGCGAAAAGGCTACCGGCAGGTTTCAACTATGCCGGTGTGATCTCATATGCCGGTGCGGTCTCTGGTGTGCTTCCTCCACATTGGGAAAAGATGCCTTGTCCGATTATGCTATTCCATGGCGATGCGGATAAAACCGTTCCTTTTGAACAAGCCGCTATGGAGAACCTCGGCGGTTTATGGGGATCATCCGCTGTAGCGAAAAGTCTGGAAAATCTTCAAGCTTCCTATTATTTTTATAAGGTAGAGAATGCGGGGCATGAGATCTCTGGGCTCCCTATGTCCCGGAACCAATACGATATCATGAGCTTCTTGAGCCGTCAAGTCTTAGGCGATGAGAATTTAGCGATCACGACAGACGAACGTGTTCCCGGTGATACGATCGTACGGAAAGATTTTACCGTACAGGATTATATCTTGGATAATTTGCGTTAATATGATAATGAAATATAAACAGCCTTAATTTGACCTTTTTAGATTAAACTATTCACCCGAAGGATTGTCTTTACTATATAGAGTGATTAATAGTGTGTTTAGTTTATTAAGGTTATGAGATTAACAAGGTTAGTTGGATTTTTAGGGATTGTCCTTTTTTGTGCAGGGCAATCCCTTTTTGCTCAAAGTAAGCAAGAGCGGAAGGAGCAAAAAGAGAGAGTAGTGAGGGAGATCGTGGATAGCGGTCGTATTAAGATCGATGTGGATCGTGCCGTACCGATGGCCGGGAGATCCGTCAATCTTACTTCCCCCTACTCATTGGAAATACATGGTGACTCGATCCTGTCTTATCTTCCTTACTTTGGACGTGCTTACTCTGCTCCTTATGGTGGTGGAGAGGGCTTGACGTTTAAAGAAGTGGCGACAGAGAAGGAGCAAACCTCTGAAAAGAAAGGTAGTTCCGAAATCAAGTTCCGTGTAAAGACCAAAGAGGATGTATACATGTTTCGGGTGGAAGTCTATCCGAATGGCTCGGTGACAATCAATGTGACACCCGTGAATAAACAGGCTATTACCTTTTATGGTGATGTCGCCTTAGACTTGAAATAGTCGTCCTTGCCGTGTATCTCTTTCCTCGATCCGCTTATTTACCTTAGCGGTAAATTCGAAATTCTTTAAACCCCAATCCGGTGCGATCAGTAGCTCTTTGGGGGATTGTGATACGAACCTCTCTACTACGATAGAGGGGTTCAGTCGTTCTATGAAGTCAATCACTAATTCGATATATTCATCAGCCGTATATAAATGGAAATCAGAAGGATCTTCCTTGAACTCTTTCGCCATGCGGGTATTCTTGATTAGCTGCAATTGGTGCAGTTTAAGTGTCGTGATCGGGAGGCGTGATAAGACATCCGCATGGTGTAATGTTTCATCCCTACTTTCTCCCGGTAGTCCGAGTATCAGGTGTGCCCCGGTGTAAATACCTTTTGCCGCCGTACGACGGATAGCGGATTCCGATTCTTCATGGGTATGCCCTCTGTTTATGCGGACTAAGGTCTTATCAAGCGTACTTTCCAATCCATATTCAATCATGACGAATTTTCGCTGGGAAAGCTCCGCAAAATAATCCAATAAACCTTCCGGCATACAGTCCGGACGAGTGCCGACAATCAATCCTTCTACTCCGGGATAGGCAAGCGCTTCCTCATATTTGAGAATAAGAGAGTCTAATCGGTCGTATGTATTCGTGTAGGCTTGGAAGTAGGCCAGATACCGCATATCCGGATATTTGCGGGAAAAAAAACGTACGCCTTCCTCTAATTGCTCGGTAACGCTTTTCTCCGTATGACAGTATTCTGGACTGAATGTTTGGTTATTACAATAGGTGCAACCGCCCCATCCTTTAGACCCGTCTCGGTTCGGGCAGGTGAAGCCTGCGTTTATGGAAATCTTCTGAACCTTGAATTTGAATAGATCCCGTAGAAAATCCCCAAATTCATAATATCGTTTAGTTTTTTTCATAAGACAAAGATACGATTTCTCGCAATTTGAATCACTTTTTTATGCTAACTTCGCGTTTCAATCTGAAATAAAGAGTATAAATGAAACGATTAGGTTTTAGTTTATTGCTTTCGTTGGCCGTATTCGGAAGTGTGGCCGCACAAACCGGAAGCAAGCATGTTGACTTAAAAGAAATAACCGATGGGAAATTTCGTCAAGTGACGGCTATCGGAGAGATGCGATCCCTGCCGGATGGAGAACACTACACAGCCATGAACGCCGATAAGAGTATGATCATTAAATATTCCTATCGTACGGGAAATCCTGTGGATACATTGTTTAATGCCCGTAAAGCTCGTGAATGTACCTTTACGGATTTTGATGGATATACAATCAGCAGCACCGGGCATCATATCTTGGTTTGGAGGGATACGGAGTCTATTTATCGTCGCTCTACCAAGGCTGTGGTTTATGATTATGACGTACGTCGTAATTATGTGAAGCCTATTTCCGATGCCAAGGGTAAGCAAATGATCCCGACATTCTCGCCGGATGGTCGTATGTGCGCTTATGTACGGGATAATAATATTTGGATACGTAAGTTTGATTTTGATACCGAGGTACAAGTTACCAAGGACGGTGAGTTGAATAAGATATTGAATGGTATCACGGATTGGGTGTATGAGGAAGAATTCGCGGTGACAAATCTAATGGCGTGGTCTCCCGATAGCGAGTATCTGGCCTTTGTCCGTTTTGACGAGTCCGAGGTGCCCGAATATTCTATGCAGATGTATGGTGAGGGACTTTATCCGGGGTATTACGAATATAAATATCCGAAGGCCGGGCAGAAGAATTCAAAGGTCTCCGTACATTCTTATAGCGTAGTCACCAAAGACACGAAAGAGATGAAGGTCCCGGTAGAAGGCGACTTCTATATTCCCCGCATTACTTTCACGCAGAATCCGGATCAGTTGGCTATCATGACATTGAACCGCCAGCAGAATGTATTCAATATGTATTATGCAAATCCGAAGAGCGGTGTGTTCCGTTTGATCTTGCGTGAGGAAAATAAATGCTACGTGGATTCTGATTGGTTGACTTCCATCCAGTTCTTGAACAATGGGTTTACCTATGTGAGCGAACAAGATGGCTATTCCCATATTTATTTGTATTCCCCGACAGGTGTTATGCAACGTCAGGTAACTCAAGGGAACTGGGATGTCACGAAGTTCTTGGGCGTGGATGAGAATACGAAGACTTTCTATTACGAGTCTGCCGAGGAAAGCCCGATCCGCCGCTCTATCTATAAGATCGACGCGAAAGGCGTGAAGACAAAACTCTCCACGGAAGAGGGTATGAACAAGGCGGTCTTTAGTGACAATTTCGCTTATTTCGTGAATACCTATTCCAACGCGAATACCCCGGCGAAGATTACAGTGAATGAGACGAAGACCAAAAAGGAACTACGTGTCCTGCAAGATAACGCTGCGTTGAAGAGTAAACTGAAGGAATATGCTTTTGCCAAGAAGGAGTTCATGAAGGTACATACGGCCTCGGACTATGAGTTCAACGCTTGGATCGTAAAACCCGCTGATTTTGACCCGTCGAAGAAATATCCGGTGATGATGACGCAATATAGTGGCCCTAACTCCCAGCAAGTATTGGATCAATACGGTTTCGATTGGGAGCAATATCTGGCCTCAAATGGTATTATCGTGGTATGTGTGGATGGTCGTGGAACCGGTGCCCGTGGTGAGGCATTCCGTAAATGTACTTATTTGAGAATGGGCGAGCTGGAATCCAGAGACCAAGTGGAGGCTGCGCAAGCGTTAGGCAAGTTACCTTATATCGATAAGGATCGTATCGCGATCTGGGGTTGGAGTTTCGGAGGTTATAACACGTTGATGGCCTTGAGTACCGGAAACGGAACGTTTAAGGTGGGTATCGCTGTAGCTCCTCCGACGGACTGGAAATATTATGACTCCGTTTATACGGAGCGTTTCATGCGTACCCCGCAAGAGAATTTCGAGGGCTATGCGGCTACCTCTCCGTTACGCCGGGTGAAAGACTTACAAGGCAAGTTATTGCTGGTTCATGGAACCGCCGATGATAATGTTCATTTTATGCAAACAATGGAATATGCCGAGGCTTTGGTTCAAGCCAATAAGCAGTTCGATATGCATGTTTATAAAGATCGGAATCATAGCATATATGGTGGTAATACCCGTTACCATTTGTATACGAAGATGGCTAATTATTTATTCAATAATTTGTAAGACATGGCGCAGCATTTAAGAAAGCCGGATTGGTTGAAGATCCGGCTTGGCGGAAATGAGCAATTCACGAAGACAAAAAGTATTGTTGAATCTCATTGCCTTCACACAATATGCACAAGTGGTAAATGCCCGAATATGGGTGAATGTTGGAGCCGGGGAACAGCTACATTCATGATCGGTGGTGAGATCTGTACTCGCTCTTGTCGTTTTTGTAATACGCTAACGGGTAAACCTCTTCCGTTGGACCCGAAAGAGCCTGCGAATGTAGCGGAGAGCATCCGTTTAATGAATCTCAAGCATGCGGTGATCACGTCCGTTGATCGTGATGACTTACCAGACTTAGGCGCTTCTCATTGGGTAAATACGATCCGTACGATCAAAGAGGTGAATCCTCAAACGACCGTGGAAGTCTTAATCCCGGATTTTCAAGGACGATTGGATCTGGTTGATCAGGTCGTGGATGCGGCGCCTGAGATTATCTCCCATAATATGGAGACTGTACGCCGTATCAGTCCGCAAGTGCGTAGCGCCGCTAAGTATGACGTGAGCTTATCCGTTTTGCGACGAATCGCTGAGCGGGGTGTGGTAGCCAAGACTGGTATCATGGTCGGACTGGGGGAGACTGAGGATGAGGTGCTTGAATTAATGGATGATGTTTTGCAGGCGGGTGTTTCTGTTTTGACAATCGGGCAGTATTTACAGCCCTCTCGCAAGAATATTCCCGTCTCTGAATATGTGACTCCTGAACGCTTTGAATATTATAGACAACAGGCCGTTAACAAAGGTTTTAAGAAAGTAGAGAGCGCTCCGCTGGTGCGCTCGTCGTACCATGCGGAAAAGCATATATGATTCATGAACTTTTGACAATCTTTGTTGTTATTAATATAAAAGTGGACTAAAGGGGGGGAAGGAATGAACAGAGTAAAGAAAGGTCTAGATAATCAGGCGATAGGTTTATTGCCGTTGTTGTTGTTCATGTTTTTGGACAATTATTTTTCTTATTTATTATCCTTTATAATTGGGGTTACTTTCTGTTTTGTTTGTATTTTTTTGTTTCAAGTGTTGAGTAAGGATAAGGTGTACCAATTTATGCTTCTGCCATCGGCGGGCACATTGGTCTTATATTCCGTATTTCTTTGTCTCAAGCTTGAACCTGTGTTGTTTATATACTCTCCTCTTATCACGGAAGTATTACTGGTCGTGGCGTTAGCGATCGTGGGGTTCACGAGGAGAACGGTCATACAACGTATACGCGATTCGAAACGTCCCTCTTTTAAACGTACTTTGCTTCGTACTACCTTGAACGAATTTTATTTCCTCGCTCAGTTGGTACAGAACCTGTACACGTTGCATCTTTTCATCATCTTGTTATATAGCATCTTGCCGGAAACGATGCAGAATATGCGTACCGAACGTTTCTTATACCGGGAGTTGGGATTGGTAATCGGTGTTTTGGTCATTGTTTATGAGCAAATACGTTTGTCCTTGATGCAAGGTAGCTTGAAAAAGGAAATGTGGGTTCCCGTATTGAATGACAATGGGAAGGTGATCGGTTGTATCGCACGTTCGGTCAGCCGCTCTTTACCGAAGAAATACTATCATCCGATCGTGCGTATCGCCGTTGTTTATAATGGTATGTTATATCTGGTGAGACGAAGTAAGGATGAGTTTGTCTCTCCGGATACGATGGATTATCCGTTCCATAATTACGTGCTCTTCCGACATAGTATAGATAGCACGGTCAAAGAGACTCTCGGAAGTTTGGCGCAAGATAAATCAATTGCTCCACGCTTCCTGATCCGTTATACATTTGAGAACGAGAAGGTGAAACATTTGGTATCTCTCTATGTTATTTGTTTACGTACGGAAGAGCAATTAAATCAATGTAAGCGCCGTAGCGGAAAGCTTTGGACAGCGAAACAAATCGAGGAGAACTTGAGTTCCGGGGTATTTAGCGAATATTTTGAGAAAGAGTTCGCTTATTTGCAAAATACGATTCTTTTCGCCGAGAGTTTCTGTTGCGGTAACTAATCATCTTATAATGCCCGATTCCCTAGCTCTATAACTTCCAAATCTTTGATATCCTTTCCCTCAATAACGAAACGTAATAAGGTACGTACTTGATGAAAGCCACTTTTTCCAGCCGCTCCCGGATTCATATGCAGACACTTCAAGCTTCGATCGAATACTACTTTCAGGATATGCGAATGTCCGGAGATGAATAGATTTGGCCGTGTATCGTATAATTCTTTGCGGATCTCGGGATTGTAGCGGCCCGGATAACCTCCGATATGAGTCATCATAACGTTCACGTCTTCTACCTTGAAATGAGCTACTTTAGGATATTGCAGGCGAATGGCTTGTCCGTCTATATTTCCGTATACGGCTTTGAAAGGTTTCAAAGCCTCGAATTTCGCGGCCAAAAGATCGGAGCCTATATCGCCCGCATGCCAGATTTCATCGCAATCTTTAAAATATTCGGCGTACTTATCATCCCAGTACGCATGGGTGTCTGAAAGCAATCCAACTTTAATCATAACAATTTCTTTTATTGCTCGAAAGTATCTATATTTACACGCCTAAGATAAGAATATTATGGAGAATTCATATCAATATTTTAAACGGGACTTAAGCTGGTTGTCGTTTAACTACCGTGTCTTGCTGGAAGCGGAAGATGATACGCTGCCTATTTATGAGCGTATTAAGTTCCTTTCTATCTATTCCTCGAATCTGGAAGAATTTTATGAGATCCGGGTTGCGGAACATCGGGGGGTAATCATGAAAAAGAATTATTCGGAGGAGAGCGCAGCTGAGGCGGAAGAGACCTTGGCGGCTATCACCCGGGAGGTTAACCGCCAGCAACGGGACTATTACCGTATTTTCTCGGAAAAGATATTGCCGGAATTGAATCGCCAGAATGTTTACTTATACCAGAATGAGAAGCCGGAACCTTTCCATGAAGAGTTTGTCCATAATTTCTTTAATGAGGAGGTTTTCCCATTCCTGTCGCCGGTCATGATTCAAGCCGGTGATATACGTACGTTCATCCGGGATCGTCGGCTTTACCTTGTGATCCGTATGATTAAGCGGAGCAAGCGGATGAATGAGCCGGGCTTCGTACCCGAGTATCATTATGCGTTGATGAAGATTCCTTATGCGAAAGTTCCCCGTTTTATCGAGTTGCCTCCGCATGACGGGAAATATTATATCATGTTTATCGACGACATTATCCGTGCGAATTTACAGAATGTTTTTCCCGGTTATATTATTGATGGCTGTTACAGCATCAAGATTTCCCGGGATGCGGATATTTATTTGGATGATGAGAGCCGGGCGAATATCGTGGAGAATATCCGTAAGAAGGTGAAGAAGCGCAAGATCGGAGCCTTGAGCCGTTTTATGTATGATCAAGCGATGCCGGATGATTTTCTGGCTTTTGTTTGCGATGCCTTTGGTATTACGTCGGAGGACTTGGTGTTAGGTGGACGATATAATAATTTGCAGGACTTGATGAAATTGCCGAATCCGGCAGGAAAGCATTTGGAGCAGCAGCCACCGGTGCCTATGCGTGTGCCTTTCCTCGATGAGATGGGGTCGGTATTCAAGGCCGTGAAGAAGCGGGATATCTTATTGCATTTCCCTTATGAGTCATTCGATTATTTGATCCGCTTTTTGATGGAGGCGGCCTTTGATCCGAAGGTGGATGAGATCAAGATTACCCAGTATCGAGTGGCAGAGAATTCGGCCGTGATTAATACGCTGGTCAGCGCTGCCCAGAATGGTAAGAAAGTGACGGTATTCGTGGAATTGAAAGCCCGTTTCGACGAGGAGAATAATATGAGTACGGCAGAGCGTATGGAGCAGGCCGGTATTCGTATCATTTATAGTATTCCGGGCTTGAAAGTACATGCGAAGGTCGCGGTCATTCTTCGGAAGGATACGTCCGAGGGACTTAAACGGCGTGATTTTGCCTATTTGAGTACCGGTAATTTCAATGAGAAGACGGCCAAGATCTATTCGGATATGGCGTTATTGACTTCGAATACGGAGATTATTACGGATATCAATAAAGTATTCGCTGTTTTGGAAGGGCGTATGAAAGAACCTACTTTCCGCCATTTGTTGGTGGCCCGTTTCAATATGGTCTCGGAATTGACAGGTAGGATTCGGCGGGAGATCGAGCATGTGCGGGAAGGCCGAAAAGGACGGATCATATTAAAGATGAACGGACTGCATGACCAACATATGATCGAGGAACTCTATCATGCGAGTGAGGCGGGGGTAGAGATCGATCTGATTGTTCGGGGGATTTGTTGCCTGGTACCGAACCAACCTTATAGCGCTAACATCCGGGTTACTCGTATCGTGGATATGTTTTTGGAGCATTCACGGGTTTGGTATTTTCTGAATGATGGTCAGGAGGATCTTTTCCTTACCTCGGCTGATTGGATGCGTCGGAATTTGAACCGACGGATCGAGACGGCTTTCCCGATCCTCGATCCGGATCTGAAGAGGGAGATAATCGATATCTTGAATATCCAGCTAAGTGACAACGTGAAAGCTTGTTATTTGGATGGCGAGTTACGTAATAATTTTAAGTGTGATGATAATCCGGTAAAAGTGCGTTCGCAATTGGCTATCTATGATTATTTGAGAAATAAATCCATACGGTAACCGGGATGGGGGAGTTTTGGGGATTTGTTGATTGGGGGGCTGGTTGCTTAGCCTTGAGCGTGGCGGTGGTATTTAGCTTTTTGTTGGGAGTACGTACGGGACGTATCCGGGAGAGAAATGAATCTGTCCGTTCTCGCATTCGGCAGAATAAAGCGAATATGTATCGCTATAAACAACAATTAGCCTCCTATCAAGAGCAAGTCGTACGCTTGGAGCGGGAACGGGATTCTCTGGTCATCCGCTCGGAGGCTTATGACCGGATCGAGACGGAGCTGACGGCCTATCGCCAGAAGATGGAGCAGTTGGAGAGAGAGATCCTTGTTCTTTCCGGCGATAATAACTTATTGGACAATGCTACCGGAAAAGTAGATGTGGATGTACCTAAGCTTTTATGTGCCCTTAAAGATGATCCTCTCCATGTGAATCCAAGTAAAGAGGAATGGGCTGAGATTATTGGTATGACCGATCTTCTGTTTAATAACTTCTTAACCGATCTGAGAAATAAATACAGTATTACCCGCCATGAGCAGGAAATATGTTGCTTGATCAAATGGAATTTCTCCCGAAAGGAGCAACTAGCCGTGTTTAATAATACTCCGGATGCGTTAACCAAATCGAAAGGCCGTTTAAAAAAACGTCTAGGCTTGGATGAAAAGACGGATTTGGATGCCTATGTCCGTTTATTATAAAGCTTAAAGTTATTTTGTTTGTCGTGATTGTCCGGCAATATTATCCGTTTATCTCCCATTGCGTGGTTTATATGTGTGATTATTAGTTGTTTGATGTTCGCTTGTTTTGTCCGGTACCATTTCTTTCCTCTTTACGATCCTTCCTGTACTTTTGCGGTGTGTGATTTAATTTTTAAGAACGAATAATCAGGAATGCTATGAGAACACAAACTGTACTACTATGGATCAGCCTTAGCCTAATGGTGGGGCTTTCCGCTTGTGATTGGACTTCGTCCTCTCCGGTGGCCTCGCTACGGCGGGCTACCGGATGGCCTTTCGAGGTGGTGGTTGTAATGGATCGAGACGCATGGAATGGTGAGGTGGGGGAGTTGCTGCAAGAACAATTGCGAGCGCCGATACCTGCTTTGCCTCAAGCGGAAGCATCTATGCGTGTCACCTATTCGGAGCCATCGGGCTTTTCCGGTTTATTACGATACGTACGAAATATCTTGATCGTATCCGTAGATCCTAACCGGTATACGAAAGCTGGAACAAGAGAGAGTCCCGATGAATGGGCCAGCGGTCAGAATGTTGTGACTCTGTATGCTCCGACTACCGCTGCTTTAACCGAGTTCCTTTTATTAAATGAAGGACGGTTGGTCAACCATTTCAATCGAGTGGAAAGGGAACGTTGGATAGTTGGACTTTCTAAGAGCCATAGCAGTTGGATCAATGAGAAGTTGAAGTCCCGTTTCGGTATCTCGCTGTTCGTGCCGGAAGATATGTCGGCCTATAAGGAAGAGACCGATTTCTTTTGGGGCTCGAATAACGCAAATCGGGGACGGACTGATATCTTGGTATATAGTTTTCCCTATACGGCTCAAGAGGCATTTACCGAAGATTATCTGGTCGCTATGCGTGATTCTGTAGTGAGGCGGAACGTACCGGGCTCTTTCCCGAATTCTTATATGAAGACAGAGAAGCGCTTCGAGCTTTCTTACGAGCCGATCACCTACCGTGGCGAATACCGCGGCGTATTGCGTGGTCTTTGGCGTATGGAAGGAGATAAGATGGGCGGCCCGTTTGTCAGCCATGCCCTGCTCGACAAGAAAAAAGGGCGGGTTATTGTAGCGGAAAGCTTTGTCTATGCCCCGGAATCAAAAAAGGCGAACTTGATCCGCCGGATGGAGGCCGCCTTGTTTACGTTGCGATTCGTGGATTAGGATTGATTCTCTCACGTATATAGGCGTAACCTCATGCGTATATACGCATCGGCCTACACGTACGTAAGTGTGGTCTTATACGTATATACGTGTGGCTTTATGCCTATATAGTGGTCTTATCGTCCTAAAAATAGTTTGATTTCCTCCGGAATATATCCCGTCCGTATACGCCACTCTTGCGGATACAGGTTATTGGCCCGGTTGCCAAGGTTCTTTACAAAACCTAGCGGAAGTCTTTGGTAGCGTACCAACACATATCCTTTATCTATGCCGGAGGGTAAGACGAGCGCCTCTTTCTTTAAGAATTTAATAGCGTCTTCCCATTCCAGTTCCACGGATGGAAATGCGTTGGGAGTTAAGGCAGTACTTAAAGCCAGCTCTTGAGACGGGATAAAGTCTTTCCCTTTCGCTTCTCCTAGGCAAATACCGGCGGAAAGTACCCGTAAAGGCTTGGCATTGATGAGTGAAAATAGATCCGAATGGGCTTTGGGATACGCTCGAAGGAAACTGCCGTTCCATTCGAGAGAAAACGAAGTTTCATCCGAAAGGAACAGACGGGCCTCCTGTGGGATGGACGGAGCGGCTTTTCCCCGCTCTTTTTTCCCTTTGGACTTGACACGAATCTCCTCGATCTCGCCTTCCGCTTTCCGGAGGGCGGCGAGGAAAAAGCCTTCGCCCCGTGTCTTATGCGGGAAGAAGCGGTAAACCGGATGTTCAAACCGGAGGGCGCCGGTGATCTGCCATTCCTCTTGGGTAGGGATAGGCAATGCCTCGGCTCCCAGCTCCTCTATTATATAATGTATGTTCTCCTCATCCTCTTCCGTATTATAGGTACATGTACTGTAGATCAAGATACCTCCGGGTTTCAAGGCGTTCCAGATATCATGGATGATGCGCCGCCCACGGGAGGCGCAAAGCCGTACGTTATCTACGCTCCATTCGCCTGTGCTATCCGTATCTTTCCGGAACATGCCCTCACCGGAACAAGGTACGTCGGTGACGATCACGTCGAACAGATGAGGCAATGCCTCTCCGATCTCCTCCGGGTCATTATTGATAACGATCGTGTCCGGGTGGCCCCATTTAGCGATATTCTCGGCCAATACATAACTCCGGCTGCGGATCACCTCATTGCTCACTAACAGGCTTCCATCCGGCAATAAGCTCGCCAGATGCGTGGACTTGCCACCCGGGGCGGCGCATAAATCCAGGCAACGTACCGGCTCTTTCACGTATGCCTTGATCGCTTGTTCCAGAAACATGGAAGACGCTTCCTGCACGTAATAGGCCCCCGCATGGAATAGAGGATCGAAGGTGAAAGACAACCGTTCCGGCAAATAAAAACCGCTCTCGCACCAAGCGACTGGAGCACCTGCTTTGGGAGCGGGAGTCCCTTTCATCGGGTTGATACGGATACTTACGGGAACATCAGCGCTTAACGCTGCCTCTAAACGATCGAACTCCTCGCCAAGTAAAGCCCGTGTACGGGTAATAAAATCAATAGGAAGTGCCATGATTATTCTGTTAGTTTGCGGCAAAAATACTACTTTCGCGGAAAACAAACAGTATGCGAGCATCTCTTTTCCTTATACCAGTTACCTTGGGCGATACGGAACATCGCCGTGTTTTACCAGAGTACAACCGTGACGTGATCTTATCCATCCGGCATTTTATCGTGGAAAACGTGCGTACGGCACGCCGTTTCTTGAAAAAGGTGGAGCCGGGGATCGTGATCGATGACTTGACATTTTATGAGCTGAATAAACATACCTCCCCGGAACAAGTAGCTGGTTATCTGGCTCCTTTGGCGAAAGGCGAGAGCGTAGGCGTGATCTCGGAGGCGGGTTGTCCGGCGATCGCTGATCCGGGTGCTGACGTAGTAGCTATCGCCCAACGGAAGGATTATCCGGTGGTACCGTTGGTGGGGCCTTCGTCTATCTTGATGTCGGTGATGGGATCGGGCTTTAACGGACAGAGTTTCGCTTTTCACGGTTATCTGCCGATTGATGCTTCCGAGCGAACGAACACGATCAAGAAATTGGAGGGAAGGATCTATTCCGAGCATCAGACGCAATTGTTTATCGAGACTCCTTACCGGAATAATAAACTGGCCGAGGAGTTGATCCGTACGTGCCGTCCGTCTACGAAACTGTGTATCGCCTCGAATATAACCTGTGAGGATGAGTATATCCATACTCGCCCGGTCAAGGAATGGGCGGGTAAAGTTCCCGATCTGAGCAAGAAGCCTACTATTTTCCTAATCTATAAATAAGAGGATTGATATGAGTTATCAAGCGCACGAGACAGCGGTAATCGATGCCGGTTGTGAGATCGGGGAAGGAACCCATATCTGGCATTTTTCCCATATCATGACGGGATGCGTGATTGGCAGGGCGTGTAATATCGGCCAGAATGTAGTCGTATCGCCGGGCGTGGTCTTAGGGAATAACGTGAAGGTACAGAACAATGTGTCTATTTATACGGGGGTGATTTGCGAGGATGATGTGTTCTTGGGGCCTAGTTGCGTGTTTACAAATGTAACCAATCCGCGTAGCGCTATCTCTCGGAAAGACCAGTATAAGGAGACGGTGATTGGCAAGGGGGCCTCGATCGGAGCTAACGCTACGATTATTTGTGGACATACGGTCGGGCGGTATGCCATGATCGGTGCCGGGGCGGTGGTAACGAAGGATGTTCCGGCTTATGCGCTGGTCGTAGGAAATCCATCCCGCCAGATCGGTTGGGTAAGCGAGTACGGCCATCGCCTTGTATTTGACTCCGAAGGATTCGCTACTTGTCCGGAAAGCGGCCAACGTTACCGCCTACACAATCACCAAGTTGTAGAGACGGGGCGTGCCCCGTCTCCCACAGACTGATAATATCTTAAATTACTATTTTGCAGGGATGAGACGGGGCACGCCCCGTCTCTACAATACAGACAATATTAATATTCTATACAAACATGAAAACATCTTTTTTCAAGCAAGGGTTCTTAGCGATAGGGATAGCCTGCTGCATGCAGCTTTCCGCCGTGGAGAATCCTGTAGACTACGTGAATACGTTAGTCGGTACCCAATCCAAGTACGAATTATCTACCGGAAATACCTATCCGGCCACGGCCATGCCTTGGGGTATGAACTTCTGGACTCCCCAGACCGGCGAGATGGGCAACGGCTGGACCTATCGTTACGACGCGGATAAGATCCGGGGATTCAAGCAAACCCATCAACCGAGCCCGTGGATGAACGATTACGGGCAGTTCTCCATTATGCCTACTACCGAAGGCTTGGTCTTCGACGAGGAGAAACGGGCTAGCTGGTTCTCTCACAAAGGGGAAGTAGCTACACCTTATTATTATAAGGTCTATCTGGCCGATCATGACGTGACTACCGAGTTGGTTCCGACGGAACGTGCGGCTAAGTTCCGCTTTACATTCCCGGAAACCAAGAAAGCGTATATCGTCATCGACGCTTTCGATAAAGGCTCTTATATAAAGGTATTGCCTGCGGAACGTAAGATCATCGGTTATTCCACGAAGAACACGGGCGGTGTTCCCCGTAACTTCAAGAATTATTTCGTGATCCAATTCGATAAGCCATTCACGTTCTCCTCTACGGTTAAGAACGGGGCGATCCAGTTGGATGAGTCGGAGGTGAAGACAAACCATGCCGGCGCTATCATCGGTTTTGAGACAAAGGCCGGCGAGGTGGTGCATGCCAATGTGGCTTCTTCTTTCATCAGCACCGAGCAGGCCGAGTTAAACTTGCGTGAGGTGGGAGATACTGGTTTCGATCAGCTAGTGACCAAAGGGAAGGAAATCTGGAACCGGGAATTAGGTAAGATCGAGGTAGAGGATACGAACATCGATAACTTGCGTACTTTCTATTCTTGCTTGTATCGTTCCTTGCTTTTCCCCCGTAGCTTCTATGAGATCGATGCCAAAGGGCAAGTCATGCATTATAGCCCTTATAACGGTGAGGTCTTGCCGGGCTATATGTTTACCGATACCGGTTTCTGGGATACATTCCGCTGTCTTTTCCCCTTCTTGAACCTGATGTATCCGGAGATGAACCAAAAGATGCAGGAAGGTTTGGTGAACGCTTATAAAGAGAGCGGTTTCTTGCCGGAATGGGCAAGTCCGGGCCACCGGGATTGCATGGTCGGCAATAACTCCGCTTCCGTGGTAGCTGACGCTTATATCAAAGGCTTGAGAGGATACGATATCGAGACGCTTTGGGAAGCCTTGAAGCATGACGCGAATAGCCAACTGCCGAGAACGGCTTCCGGTCGTGTCGCTTACGAGGAGTATAATAAACTGGGTTATGTACCGAATAATATCGGTATCGGACAAAACGTGGCTCGTACCTTGGAATATGCTTATAATGACTGGACGATTTATACCTTGGGCAAAAAACTTGGCAAGCCGGCAAGCGAGATCGATATCTTCAAGCAACGGGCTAACAACTATAAGAATGTGTACGACCCAAAATATAAGTTGATGGTCGGACGCTCTGATAAGGGCGAGTTCAATCCGACTTTTAAAGGTACGGACTGGAGCCGTGATTTCTGCGAGGGAAACAGCTGGCATTGGAGTTTCTGTGTTTTCCACGACCCGCAAGGCCTGATCGACTTAATGGGAGGAAAGAAGGAATTCAATCATATGATGGATTCCGTCTTCAAGATGCCTAGTCGTTTGGGTATGGATAGCCGCGGTATGATCCATGAGATGCGTGAGATGCAAGTAATGAACATGGGACAATACGCCCATGGCAACCAACCCATCCAGCATATGGTGTATCTATACAACTATTCCGGCGAGCCTTGGAAAGCCCAATACTGGGTGCGCGAGATCATGCATAAGCTCTATACCGCTGAGGCGGATGGTTATTGCGGCGATGAGGATAACGGACAGACTTCCGCATGGTATGTATTCTCTGCCTTAGGCTTCTATACCGTATGTCCGGGTACCGACCAATATGTATTAGGTACCCCTTTGTTCAAATCCGTAAAACTCCATCTGGATAACGGAAAGCAGGTGTTGATCCAAGCGGACAAGGCTGATCGGGAGAACCGTTACATCAAGGGTATGAAAGTAAACGGCAAGACATATACCCGCAATTTCTTGACACACGAGCAGTTGCTAGGTGGTGCGAAAATTCAATACCAAATGAGCGATACCCCTAATAAACAGCGAGGTACTCAGGATAGTGATCGCCCCTATTCTTTCTCGTTGGAATAAGAAAACCATGATGCCCATTGTAAGCCTGTTACAATAGGCATTCTAAGCACCTTACGATGCCCATTGTAAAGACCTTACGATGGGCATTGTTGTTTCTTGTAGACTACCGCTTAAAATAATAGCGGGCGGGAATTGTTTTTTATTAGTGATTGATTACCTTTGTAGCGACTTATCCGTCTTTCTTAAATCCTTTTATTTGTTAGATGTATGGCAAACTCAAAAGAGATGACGGGGGGAGCTGTATTCCCTCTTCTATTCAGTTTCACGATGCCGTTATTGCTAGGGAACTTACTTCAGCAGACTTATTCTCTGATCGATGCCGCTATCGTTGGTAAATTTCTAGGTATTAATTCGCTGGCTGCCGTAGGAGCCAGTACCTCGGTGATTTTCTTGATTCTGGGATTCTGTAACGGATGTTGCGCCGGTTTTGGCATCCCGGTAGCTCAGAAGTTCGGGGCGAGGGATTATGCGACGATGCGCCGTTACGTGGCGGTGGGGTTGCAATTGGCTACGGTGATGTCCGTGGTGATCGCCGCTGTCTCCGGTTTCTATTGCCGGGATATCTTGCGGGGGATGCAGACACCCGGGAATATCTTCGATGGGGCCTATGATTATTTGTTTGTTACTTTTATCGGTATTCCTTGTACATTCTTCTATAATTTGTTGGCAAGTATCATGCGGGCTTTGGGAGATAGCAAGACTCCGTTCTGGTTCTTGCTGTTCTCTACGGTCTTGAATGTTTTCTTGGATTTATTCTGCATCTTGGGGTTAGGATGGGGCGTGATGGGAGCGGCTATCGCTACGGTTTTCTCGCAAGGGCTTTCCGCCATTCTATGTTATTTATATATGCTTCGGAAATTCCCGATCTTACGGGCTACTTCCTCTGAGGACCGAAGGTTCCATGCCGGGCTGGCCCGTACCTTGTTGGCGATGGGGGTTCCGATGGGATTGCAATTCTCTATTACCGCCATTGGCAGTATCATGTTGCAGAGCGCCAATAACGCCTTGGGCACGGCCTGTGTCGCTGCCTTTACTTCCGCCGCCCGTATCAAGATGTTCTTCATTTGCGCTTTTGAGAGTTTGGGTATCGCCATGGCTACGTATTGCGGACAGAATTATGGGGCGGGAAAGCCAGAGCGTATTTTGCAGGGAATTAAGGTAAGTGCGTTGATGATGCTTACGTATGCCGCCGCTACATGGATGATCTTGATGCTGGGGTCTCGTTGGCTGGCCTTGTTGTTTGTGGCTCCATCTGAGGTCGAGATACTGGACTATACGGAGCAGTTTTTGCATATTTCTTGCTGGTTCTTCCCGGCTGTCGGGCTACTGTGTATCTTGCGTTATGCGATACAAGGGGTAGGTTTCAGCAACCTTGCGATGCTCTCGGGTGTTTCAGAGATGATCGCACGTATCTTGGTGAGCTTGTATGCGGTTCCCGCTTTTGGGTTCTTAGGCGTTTGCTTCGGTGATCCGTTGGCTTGGGTCGCCGCTGACTTATTCTTGATACCTGCGTTTTTGTATGTTTATAAAAAGATAAAGAAAAGATTAGATGATGAGAAAGTATCGGTGTCCGCAGTGTGATATCCCTTCTATGTATGTAAAGAATGCAGACGGGGAACGTCTTTTAGTGTATGTTTACGAGAATGGGGAGGTCGTTCCCAAAGATCCTGCCGCAGATCTGTCCGGATTTGACTTGACAGAGGTATTTTGCCTAGGATGCTCATGGCATGGGGCACCTAGGAAATGCCGGTGATTTTTGTATCTCTATCCTCTCGGAAGTGATAGGATGCGTGAATGCTAGATATTCAGCGTGCAGATAGAGCCGTTCCGCCTTTCGTCCGTAAAGCTCGTCGCCAAGGATGGGGCAATGAAGACCTAGGGGATGGGCGGCGTGTACCCGTAGCTGGTGGGTACGTCCGGTCTGGGGATAAAAGGCGATAAGGGTTTTTCCTGAAGTCCGTTCCAATACCCGGTAGTGCGTGAGGGCAGGTTTCCCGAATTCTTCGCTTACGATTT
This sequence comes from Parabacteroides distasonis ATCC 8503, assembly GCF_000012845.1. Lineage (NCBI taxonomy): Bacteria > Pseudomonadati > Bacteroidota > Bacteroidia > Bacteroidales > Tannerellaceae > Parabacteroides > Parabacteroides distasonis. The sequence goes on along the minus strand of NC_009615.1, from coordinate 2,566,512 downwards.
GTCGGGGTCTGTCCAATGGATCGGGGCATAGCGGGAGACGGATCTCACCCTCATCTTGGGGAACTTCGCCCTCTAATAAGGCGATATACCTTTTCTGGATGGTTCGGTTCTTGAATTGGGCTTGCAGGTTCTGATGCGCTTCTTTGGTCTTGGCGGCGAGTAGTAAGCCAGATGTCGCCATATCCAAGCGATGTACGATAATTGGGCCGGTGGCTTCCGGGTAAAGGATCGATAGCCTTTGATAGACGGAGTCCGCGTCTCCCTTGCCGGGAACGGAGAGCATACCTTCCGGTTTATTGATGACCAACAAATAGTCGTCCTCATAAAGGATATCCAGTTTCGTCTCCCGGTGAGAGTCCGCCAATAACGGATTCTCATCTACCCGCAATCCCTGTAGCATATGATGGAGGATCGGCTCGCATTTTCCTTTGCAAGCCGGATAATAATACCCATGGTGCCGAATCTCCGTCTTGGGAGAATCGCCCCACCAGAACTCTGCCATGGCGATCGGTTCCAACTGATGCTGGTAGGCGTATTGTAAGAGTTTAGGGGCGGCGCACTCACCCGCTCCGGCAGGCGGCGTACCTTGTGAGGTAGGAGCGAACAGTTCGCATAAGTCCTTCACCTCGCCCCGGGCGTTCAGGATTCGGAATTGTTCGAACAACTTGCGTTGCAAGGTCGCCGACCGTCGCTTGCGTTCTTGCTTCAGTTGCTCGATCTCCTGCTCAAGCCGATCCACCTTAGCTTGATCCTCCTCCAGTATAGACCGCAATGATTTCTTGGTTAGCTTGTGAGCGGCTTTCATGTGTTGGCTCTCTTTAATAAGAAGTGCGGTCTCTTCTTCCGTGAGAGGGAATTGCCGAAGTCGGTCGCGCTCCTCTTTCCTCTTTTTCATCAAGTCTTTTGCGGCCTGTAATACGAAATCGCAGTATTCGATCGTGCTTTGTAACCTCGACCGTGCGTCTTCGAGAGCTGGAGAGGCTTGCTGGGTTCGGATACGGGCATTGATCTCATTGATCTGCTCCTCCTCTTGCCGGAAGAAACCATCCGGTTGTAATAGGTCATAGATCGGGGGGACGAAGAAAGGATGTACATTCTTCCCCGCTAGGTTACCGGAGAACGCAGCCAGATAGCCGACCTCTCCGGCGGGAGTACGAACCACCAATACGCCGAACATTTTTCCGGTTTGTAACTCTTCCCGCCATTCGGTTCGTTCTTTCAGGTATGCCTGCGTCTCCTCAGCCGCTATTACGCATAGAGGATGCGGTGTATAGTGAAAAGGATACGTGAATCGTTCCGGTAAGGGGATCGATTGTATCGGTTGGGCAAACGTGTGAAACTTAGATTCCATCATTCATTTTTTAATAGACAATAAGCGTAAACGGCCGGTGCCGTAGGATCTCCCTCTTGATACAATCCCGGACGGGAGATACGATCCCATTGGATCAACGACCGGGTCTCTTTCGCGGAGAGAGCTTCGCCGACGATCTCGTTCCATGCTTGTCCGTCCTTACTCCAGTAGAACGTGCTATGCGTACCGTCGGTCACTTTCATCTGTAGATATAAAGGCGAGGCGGGAAGAGGAAGATCGGCCAATTGATGTTCTTTCCCCTCTAAGATATATTTCAATATCAAACGGTCTCCTGCGCATCCGCAGGTGATTAGGTTATTTGCGTCTCCGTACATCGTGATTCCTTTCCAACTGTCATTCCGGTTTACGATCGCTGTTTCCAACGTGTAATTCGGGGAGGTTGGGCGTAAACAAAGTGCCGCTCCGGTCTTTACGCCGGGTTTCGGTGTTCCGGATAGAGATAGTTTACCGTTCTTGATCTCGGTCTTGACATCCGTGTAAGGATAGTTCCAACTCCATTCGGGACGCAAGGTCGCACCGGTGAAATCATCCGAGAAATCGAATACCGGCACTTGTGCGGACTCGGCAAATGGCATGGGTTGCGTGCGGCTCGCGTATTCCCCGGTTACGAAGTGAGGCCAATGATCCTCACCCATTCTCACCTCTTGCAGGTAAGGTTGGCGACCTTGGTAGAAGCCGCTTCCCGGCTGGTAAGCGTGGCATAGGTAATACATGCGTCCGTCCGGTGTAGTCGTAATCGTTCCGTGACCGATGGAGAGAACCTCCTTGCTTCCGTGCAAGATCGGGTTTCCTAGGTATTTCTCGTAAGGACCTTCCAGCTTCTTCGAGCGAGCCACGGATACGGCGTAATCGCTCTGCGGGCCGCAACAGCCTCTCACGGAGTAGATGATATAGTAATATCCGTCTTTCTTGAACCAATGCTGACCTTCCATACCTTGACGCTCATCGTCACGCAGCAGGCTGAAAGGCTTTCCGTCTAGGCGAAGCCCATCGTCCGTCAACTTACAGGCCAATAACTCTATGGGTTGGTTATCCAATCCATAAGCCTTCCAACTGATGTAAAGTTTGCCTTTATCCTCCAAGATAAATGCGTCTATCGCTTCCTTCCCGAACTCTACCACCGGGCCGTGATCCTTGAACTTGCCCGTAGGTGAATCCGCCACGGCAACACCGATGCACGAGATGTTATCCGATTGCTTCCGGGCCGTATAATAGACATATACCTTCCCTTTATGCTGATACCATTCCGGAGCCCAGAAAGAGGACTTAGTCCATTCCGGCTTCTCGTCGAATACATGTCCGGTTTGCTGCCAGTTCACCAGATCGGTAGAGGTGAAAACCGGATAATAGGGGGCCCATTCCGAGGAGGTGCCGGTGATATAGTAAGTCTGATCGATCCGAATAATGGAAGGATCGGCTACGTCACCGTGGATCACGGGATTGGTAAAATAGGATTCTTGTTGCGCTAGTCCTGTGGCCAAGGAGGCGGCACAGAAGAATAGTGTGAAAATCTTTCTCATGTTTTATCGTATTTTTTTTAAGATGTTCTTACGTACGGTTCGCAAAGAGATTTGTAGTAAATCGGGTTCCGCCAGATCGAGTAGTGTCTTATACTCCTGTAATAGCTCTGGAATGGGACGGCATAACTCATATCCCAGTTTCATGCAAAGCGTTTGCACACCGGGTAATTCCTTCGCTGAAAGCATCCGGTCTAGGCAGAAGTTCAGGAAATCCACCCGTGGGGGATTCGCTTGAGGCTGTCGTAAAAGCAAATTCAATAGAAGACGTCGTTTACCGGGATGCTTGCAGACCAGAATCTCGTTTATCAATTCATCTTGTTTATCGTATAGCCATTTATTCTCATCTGCGGAAAAATGGCTACAGGCCCATAACGCTTGATAACCGATGGTCTCGTCCGGATCGAAGATCAAACCGTATAGTTCCGATTTCCGTTTCTGGCTTCCTTGCACATATCGCAATATCTCATGGATATCCTCTATGTGGATGCGGTCAGATAATCTCTCTCTTAAATCCATTTACAACATTGAATCTTATATCTTTCGATCTTTTATGCCGTAAAGTTATAGTCTTTTTAGCAAACTTTCTCTAATTCTCTTACTTTTGTTCCCATTCGTTTCATCGGCGTATACTTCATCCCATGCGTCACCTGCTCCTCACAGACAGGCTCGAATCCGAGCTTTCTGTAGATGGGGATTGCGTAAGAAGAGGAGTTAACCGTCATTTCTGATACGGGCTGATTTAAGATCGCGGTCTTGAACAATTGTTTACCGATTCCTCTTCTATGATAAGACGGTTTGATAAAGAATAAGGAGATATGTTTTCCCTCGTTTTTTGTCGCGATTACGCCAATTAAAGACTCTCCATCGAAGGCTCCGTAGAAGGTTAATTCATTTACTAGTTGCTTATTATAAATGAAATTCTTGAAAGTTTCCAGCCCCTCTTCATCGAAATCCTTTCTTCCGCATTCGATGAAAACGTCCAGAGATAAGTCTAATGCCTTATCGTATTCATTTGCCGGTAATTGTCGAATTTCCATAGATATGTTATTCTTTTTGATTCTCTTCTAGTTTCTTATCTGCTACCAATTCAAAATGATGCGCATCAATGAATTGTCCGTTTTTGTAACAAGCCTTTCTGAAAATGCCGGTCTTCCTGAATCCAGCTTTTTCTAATACTCGCATGGAGGCCGGATTATATTCGTAGACCGTGGCGAATATACGAATAACCTCCGTATGCGCGAAATAATACTGGATGGCCTCGGTTAACGCATCCGAAACAATTCCTTGATTCCAGTATTTCTCACTAATCCAATAACCCACTTCCGCATTGAAACGCTCTACGTCCGTACCTCTCACAAAACCAATGTTACCAATAGCCTCGCCACCAACCGTAATACAAAAATCCGATATATCTGTTTTCTCCTGCGCTTGTTTGATGAAGAAGCGGGCATTCCCTTTTGTATAAGGATAAGGTAATCCATCCCGGCAGTTATCCCAGATTTTCTTATTGTTCAAATGGAAGGCTAGGGATTCGGTGTCTTGATCTTCCCAGCTCTTGAGCGTATATAAATCCTTTATTACTACAATCATAAGATGTTGTTTTTACGGGATAAGGACGGATTCTCAAGATAATAGCACAGGTGGTCATATATTTGCCCATTATACATTAACTCCGCTTGGTGAAGCAGCCCTTCGTATATAAATCCATTTTTCTGTAATACACGTTGTGAACGTTGATTATGAGGATAGCAATTGGCCGTGATCAAATGTAAACCCATTTGGGTGAATCCGTAATTCAATACGCTCTTCACTGCCTCGCTCATGAAGCCTTGTCCCCAGTATTTCTCATCCAGCCAATATCCCAGCATGCGGGCATGCGGATTCTCCCGCTTTGGATCGGGAATGATGCCAATGGAGCCAATGACTTGTTTTGTCTCTTTTGATACGATAGCCCAAACCCCTTCTTTCCCGATAAAAATGGCATTTAGAACATCGATTGTCTCCTCGATCGTTTCGAGAGGTTTCCATCCTGCGTTATTGCCTAGGTTTGGATTCTTACAGCTCTCAAAAACATCAGGAGCATCGCTTTCGCTGAAAGGACGGAGCACAAGACGGTTGGTTTCTATATTCGATGTTTGTGTCATATACGGATGTTTATTTAGTCGAGATAGATCATTTTCTTGGTCATCCCACCGTCAATCGTAATATTCTCGCCATTAATGAAATCGTTTTCCTCTTGACAGAGAAATAAGCACATACGGGCGATATCCTCCGGCTTGCCCACCCGTCCGGATGGATGTTGAGCATGATCCTCCGGACGAAGCTGGTCGTAATTGTTATTCTGTATCCAACCGGGAGCGATAGAGTTTACCGTGATATGCCATTCCGAGAGCGATAAGGCCAACGCATGCGTCAAAGAATAGATACCTCCTTTAGAGGCGGCGTAACCCTCGCTACCGGGTTCACTCATCAAGTAACGGGTAGAGCAGATGTTGATAATCCTGCCGTATGGATTGGGGGTCTCGAGAGATTGCCGATGGAGCGCTAATCGCCGGGAAGTGATGAACGCGGGACGTAGGTTTATGGATAATATCTTATCAAAATCCTCTACACTCGTTTCCGTGATGGATGAGAACTGGCTGATACCCGCGTTATTGATGATGATATCGATATCGCCCCATTCCTCGATGATCTTTTGCAGGCAATCCTCCAATGCGGTCTTATCGCTAACGTCCACGGGAAAGAATTGAGTTCCGGTTTGTAATGCGGTCTCTTTTCCTGATGCTTCGTTTTTATCACAGAACGCTACTCGATGGCCGGCTCCCCTGAACGTTCTCACGATGGCTTTTCCGATCCCCTCGGCCCCACCGGTAATGAAGACTCTTCTTGTTTTATGGAGTGTCTTCGTATTGTGACTGGTTCTTGTCCCGGAGGTTTTCCGGACTTGATATTGCTCGTATTTTTTTTCCAAATAGTTGTCTGCCATGATCCATTATTAGTTGAAAGAACAAATATAGTGTTTAACTAAATAGGTTGTGCGCTTGTTTATAAGGTAAAGATCATTTAGAATCATGAAAATAGCGATTAGCGGTGCGAGTGGATACATAGGACAGCATCTTACTCTTTTTTTCACGGAAAAGGGTGATGAGGTGGTTCCTTTAGGAAGGAACCTGTTCAAGGAGGAGAATTTCGATGAGCTATGCCATCGTGTGGAATCGTGTGATGTGGTCATTAATCTGGCGGGTGCTTCCATTAATAAGCGCTGGACAAAAGCGTATAAGCAAGAATTATATGATAGTAGAATCCGGACAACCCATCAGTTGGTAAATGCCATAAATACCCGGGATATTCTCCCAAAGTTGTTTATATCAACTTCTGCCGTAGGCTATTATCCCACATCCGGAGAATATGACGAATATAACAATCGGCAAGGTGAGGATTTCTTGGCCCGGTTATGTGGCGCATGGGAAAAGGAAGCGCGGGCGTGTTTGCCGGATGTGCGGCTTGTGATTGCCCGGTTCGGGGTCGTACTCTCGGAGGATGGCGGGGCATTGAGACAGATGCTTCATTTGCAACGTCTCTCCCGGATAGGTGTGGTGATAGGCGATGGCCAACAGAGTTTTCCGTGGATCAGCGTGCATGATTTGTGCCGCTCTTTTGATTTTATGATACAAAATAGTACGTTGAGAGGAGTGGTCAATCTTGTCTCTCCGCAATGCATCACCCAAAAGCAACTGGCATATGCGCTGGCGAGAGCGGATGGAACCCGTTGGGTTATGCCTTTGCCTACATTCATTTTCCGACTGATGTTCGGTGAAGGAGCCTCGTTTGTAACGGAGGGGCAAACGGTTCATCCTACGAAATTATTGGAGTCTGGTTTTACATATGATTATCCGACAATAGAAAAGCTTATGAATATAACAGATCATCGTACCGTGCAGGCACTGGATGTCCGCCGGTATATGGGACGGTGGTATGAGATCGCCCGTTACGAGAATCATTTCGAGAAAGGTATGACGGATGTTACGGCTACTTATACATTGCGATCGGATGGAAGAATCCGTGTGGAAAACGAGGGGTTTAAAGATGGAATCCATAAAAAAGCAGTAGGCCGGGCGAAACAGCCAGAACCAGAAAATAGCCCGGGTAAATTGAAAGTCGCTTTCTTTTTATGGTTCTATTCAGATTATTATATCTTCGAACTCGACGAACATTATCAGTATGTTGTGGTAGGCAGCAGTTCTGACAAGTATCTCTGGATTTTGAGTCGTGATAAATCCTTGCCGGAAGCGGTTATGGAAGATTTGCTTGGCAAGATAATGAAACGAGGATATGATATCTCTAAATTGGTTTATAACAGAATTTGATTACATAGTTTCCAAAATTAGTATTGATAGTAATCTAGGCTACTATCAATACTAATTGCTATTACCCTGTCATTTATTTCAATTGTTTTCCATCGGAAAAGGCATTTCCTACCTTTTCGCCCACTCTCAAATAGTCGTTGTTGAATGGATCAAAGATGATGGGAGCGGCTTTAGCTACATTCACCTTGCCGTTCTCATCAAGTACACGCTCGTCAACACTGACATTTACGATCTCGCCACGGAGTATGCAAGTATCCGGATCGTAATCTTTCAATTTACATTCGATAGCCACGGCCAATTCGTCGATCAACGGAGCATCTACGAAGTCTGATTTTGTAGCGTGAAATCCTGCTTTGGCAAACTTGTCGGTAACTTTATTGCCCGACACGATGCCTACATAATCACAAGCCACGACATGATCGGCATCTGCCATGCTTACCGTGAAAGCTCTACGCTTCAGGATATTCTTAACTGTCTTGTGACCGGCGCTAAGACACATGCTGATCTCATTCATCTCACTGATACCGCCCCAAGCGGCGTTCATCGCATCGGGAGTTCCATCTTCTCCATACGTGGCGATAATAAATACGGGTTGCGGATAGCTCAAAGGCTTCGCACCAAAATTCTTTCTCATAATCATTTATTTTTTAGTCCAATTCTTGATATCTTCTTCTGTCGCTCCGTTCATCAACTTCCCTTTTTGCCAGTTCACATCCGGATAGGCTTTCCGCAATTCACTCTCTGCGTTCGAGATATTGCTGCTGCCTGATGTGGCGAATGGGATAACGGTTTTGCCCGAGAGATCGTATTTCTCCAAAAAGGTGTTGATGAGTCTTGGAGCTTGATTCCACCAGATGGGAAATCCTAGGTAAACGGTGTCATACTCCGCTAGGTTCTTCAAATCATCGATAAAGGCCGGTCGTGATGTCGGATCGTCCATCTCTACGCTGCTGCGTGAGGATTTATCCCGCCAGTTCAGATCGGCGGAGGTATAGCTTTTCTCAGGTTGGATCTTGTGAAGATCACCGCTGACAATAGACGCGACTTGTTGGGCCGCTTTTTCAGTATTTCCCGTTGCCGAGAAGTAAGCCACTAAAACTTTTGTCCCTTCGGCAGCCTTTTGCGCATAAGAGGCGATACATACCATTGAGACCATGACCATGAATAATACGATTCGTTTCATACTTCTTGAATTTTTGTTGTTTTTATATTCATTACGAGAATGCTATGTATTTATGGCGATAAAGATAGGAGAGAAAAATGAAACAGTTTGTACCCAAATTACTGATATATCTGATATTTTTGGCGATACGATCCTTATCTTTGTAAGGCGATTAACAAAAAGAAGGAAGTATCATGCTTGCGTACACTTATATTGAACAAGGGAAATTTGAATTGCGGGAGAAACCGATACCGGAAATAAAGGATTCACGGGACGCTATCGTACGAGTGACTTTGGGTAGCATTTGTTCTAGCGATCTTCATATTAAACACGGTAGCGTACCACGTGCGGTACCCGGAATAACCGTTGGGCATGAGATGGTTGGTGTGGTGGAAAAGGTGGGTGCCGATGTTACTGCAGTCAAGCCGGGTGACAGGGTGACCGTGAATGTCGAGACCTTTTGCGGAGAGTGTTTCTTCTGCCGGCGTGGATATGTCAATAATTGTACCGATCCCAATGGCGGTTGGGCGTTGGGCTGTCGTATCGATGGGGGGCAGGCGGAGTATGTCCGGGTTCCTTATGCGGATCGAGGCTTGAATCGTATCCCAGATACGGTCAGTGATGAGCAGGCTTTGCTGGTCGGTGATGTGTTAGCGACAGGTTTTTGGGCTGCCCGCATCTCGGAGGTCTCAGAGGAGGATACGGTTCTCATTATTGGCGCTGGTCCTACGGGGATCTGTACTTTGTTGTGCGTGTTGTTGAAGAAGCCACGACGTATTATTGTTTGCGAGAAGTCTCCGGAAAGGGCCCGGTTCGTTCGTCAGCGTTATCCAGAAGTCTTGGTGACAGATCCCAAAAACTGTAAGGAATTTGTTCTTCGTAACAGCGATCATGGCGGTGCGGATGTCGTATTGGAGGTCGCGGGGAGTGAGGATACCTTCCGCTTGGCATGGGATTGTGCCCGTCCGAACGCCATTGTCACCATCGTAGCCCTCTATGATAAACCTCAGCTTCTTCCTTTGCCAGACATGTATGGCAAGAACTTGACGTTCAAGACTGGTGGGGTGGATGGCTGCGATTGCGCCGAGATTCTTAACCTAATAGAAGAAGGTAAGATAGACACGACGCCTCTTATTACCCATAAGTTTCCATTGAACGAGATTGAGGAGGCTTACCGTATCTTCGAAAACAGGTTGGATGGGGTTATAAAGGTGGCGATTGAGGGGAATCTCATCAAACCTGTCTTTGTTTTGCCGCATACACTTTGATTCTCTCCTCGCAACATTGTCGTGTGATATCCCGGAGCAGTTCTACTTTGGGGATAAGCGCCTCGATATCTTCTTTAGTGACGCGGAAGTGTAAATTATAACGAGCCTGAACGTATGCGTCCTGCAGCAAATCGAAAAGTCGTTTTTCTTCTTCCGTATCCCGGGGAAAGGCTTCGGATGACTCTAGGGAATGCGTTTTGGCTCTGCCGGATAACGTTATTAGGCTATGCTCTTTGGGACTATACAATGTAAAAGTCAAGATTATGCTGTTGTAATAATTCTCACAAGCTTGATGCAAATGAAAAGAACATATTTTATATCTCTCGTCGTTTTTGTCATACATTGCATTTCGTAAAAAATCATTCGCACGTTCAAACCTGTCGTTGTAATACTCCTCCGCCAACTCTTTTATCTCCCGATAGTTCAGTTTACGACGGCGGGCCAACTTATAACGGCCGCTGTTGTAAAGCATGATACCTTCTCGCTTGATATCGGTATAGAAATATCGGTTTTTATCGATGGCTTTATTCAAGTCGTCGATGCTTTCGTCTATAAATTGTACGGTGGTGGATGCGTATCTGTTCTTCCCTTTGTAGTAATTATCGGTGGCCTTGCTCAAGATGTGATTGATAATATATCTTTGGAAACGGGTATTGGTAACTACCAAAATATCATAATCGCTCATAAAACAGGTGCGGATACCGTATTCGATGCGTTGGTCGTAGTCAACGTATGTATTCCGGGCATAACTTCCGTAGAGAATGATCATCTCGCAATCGGGAAGTACTTCCAGTACGCACTCTACAATTCTTCTGAGGTCATCCCGTTTTTGTTCGGGAAGGTAATTGATGGATGTTTTCATTCTTTGTTTATCTATGCAAATTGTTTGTAATCACTTTTTACTTTCAATGAACATTGTTCTGTCCCGATAGCCTTTACGATAGCTAAAAGCGGTGCGCTGAACTGTTCGGTTAGCTTGTTCGGTACTTGTTCGGTCGACTTGTTCGGTTGGCTGTTGTGGGGTCATGATTTTCTCCCATCATTAAGTTTCTGAAAAATGCGATCAAGAAACTCATATCCGGTTCAACGTCTTTTCGCACATTTCTATAATTCGCACGAACCAGCGCATTGCGAAAGTACCAAGAGTTGTCGGCAAACAGATCATTGTTCACGTCAAAACCGATGCTACGCAAATGCTTTATAGCTGTATCTTTTAAATAATCGGATGTTTGCAAGCCATCTACAGCTTGTAAACCAATGGCTGTTTTCCAAGCTGAAGCCTTTTCTTTTTTGTCGGGCTCACTACCACGGATGTATGATTCGAAATCTATGTCCATATGTATCCAATCATGATTATAAACAGGCAATAAAGATATAAAATATCCTGCTATGTGATAGTGAAAAGATGAAGAAGTTGTATTGGCTCGGTCTTTTACGTATTATGAGTTTCCTGTAACATTGAATTTATAAAAATATCTACAATATCTACCACTCTATTATATACTTTTTGTAAATGAGAGTATTATCTGTTGGTTGTAGATCTCCAAACATCTACAATTATTATTCAATATCTACCATTTATTATTGATTTTCATGCAATTTTCTTTTCGCATGAAGGAAAAAAGTGTTATATTTGAGGAATACTGAAAATCTAAAAGATATGATAGAAAAACTCGATTACGCTATGGTGCCGACAGGCTTTGTACATTGTTTTAATGGAAATTGTAAGAACGCCAACCGCTGCTTGCGGCATCAAATCATCCGTTTTATCCCCGATACGCTTTGGGCGGTGAGTGTCGTGAATCCCGCACGTACCAGTCCTACCGGAAAGTGTGCGGCTTTCATGGCGGATACTCCCGTGCAATACGCTGTCGGCATGGATCACCTATTAGACCAGATACCTTATCTGGAGGCGAAACGCATCAAGCAACGTCTGTTGATGACATACGGTAAGAATAAGTTTTATCAGTTTAAGCGCAAGGAAAGAACCTTCTCGCCTGAAGACCAACAGTATATCCGTCAGGTCTTTCGGATGTACGGAGTAAAGGATGAGCCAGTCTTTGATGCTTGGCTGAGTGGCTACCGATGGACGAAAGGATAAGAGCTGATAAGAGTTTCCCTTAGGAGAACAAAGAGTTTCTCTTAGGGAAAACAAAAGTTTCTCCTAGAGGAAACAAAAGTTTCTTTAGTAAGAAACTAAAGTTTTCCCCTAATAAAACTTTTGTTTTTCTATAGGAAAAACTGTAAGCATAAGTTATTCAACTTCTTAAATGATATATTAGACATGAAAATAACCAAGCAAACAGCCTATCGACATACCGTCGCGCAGCGGGCGATGCGTATGGAGGAGATCGTGGCATGGGTAAAGGATGAGCGGACGAGGGATAAGCTTGCGCTCTTTCGAGAGAAATTAAGGCGGGCTTATCCCGACAAACGGTATCCGTTTACCCGGAAATTACCTCAGTTGCTCTTTGCCGGAACTTTTCGAAAAGGCGAGTTGAAGGAGTATAATGGCTGGATTTTGCTGGAGATCAATCGATTGAAGAGCATAGAAGAGGCTTTGTCCTTGAAACAAAAAATAGTGGAATATCCGCAGACACTGTTCGCTATGATCGGCTCTAGCGGACGGAGCGTGAAGTTCGTGGTGGCTTATACCTATCCCGACGGGTCGCTTCCCCGTTCGCGTACGGATGCCGAGGTTTTTCATGCGCACGCTTACCGACATGCGCTCAAGACGTATGAGCCTCGCCTTTCTTATCCCATCGAGCTGAAACGTCCGGTGCTGGAGATGGGTTGTCGCCTCAGTTATGATGCCGATGTGTATTACAATCCGGACGCTCTTTCCATTCATCTGGAGCAGCCTGTGGCTATGCCCGACGAAAGCGCCTACCAGGAACGGTTCGAAAAACGGGTGCCGGTACCGGTAGAGAGTGCCGGGCAGACGCTTTATGACCAATACCGTTACGTTGCCATCCAATATGAATTCGCTTTGCAGCGGGCTTTGGAGGAACATGGAAGTTTGAGCATAAAGGTGGATTTCAAACCTTTGTTGGTCACTCTTGGAAGACTTTGTTTCGCGGCTGGGGTAGAAGAGGAGGATTGTGTGAAGTGGACGATGCTCTATCTGGGGAATCTGATCTCGGAAGTGGAGATCCGGGAGACCTTGAGGCAGTCGTATCGGTTAGCCTCCGATTCGGACTTTGGTTGTACGTCCCTTTACAAGCCGGAGCAACTACAGAGCTTGAAAATGGAGGAGTTTATGAACCGTCGTTACGATTTCCGGTACAATCTGATGTCCGGCGGACCGGAATATCGGGAGAAAAACACGTTCTGTTTTGACTATCGCCCCGTGACGGATCGTGTACTGAACAGTATCGCCTTGAATGCCCAGAAAGAAGGATTGCAGCTATGGGACAGGGATGTACGGCGTTTTGTCTTTTCAGATCGCATCCCGGACTATGCGCCTATCGAGGACTATTTGACCCGCTTGCCCGTGTGGGATGGCAAGGATCGCATCCGTCCGCTGGCCGCACGCATCCCTTGCGACAACGTACGGTGGGAACAGTTGTTTTACACTTGGTTCCTGTCGATGGTAGCGCACTGGCAGGGACGTGACAAACAGCATGGCAACAGCCTTTCCCCGCTCTTGGTGGGCGGGCAGGGGTGCGGAAAGTCCACGTTCTGCTTCAACCTGTTGCCACCGGACTTGAATAAGTATTACACGGACAGCATCGATTTCAGCAAGAAGCGGGATGCCGAGCTGTATCTTACCCGTTTCGGATTGATCAATATTGATGAGTTCGACCAAGTGAGCGCGAGGCATCAAGGCTTCTTGAAGCATCTGTTGCAGAAGCCGGTCGTAAATGTGCGCAAGCCTCATGCCACGCAGGTGGAATCGGTGAAACGTTATGCTTCCTTTATCGCTACGAGCAACCATACGGATTTGCTGGGCGATCCTTCCGGCAGCCGCCGTTTCATTTGTATCGAGGTGAAAGGGATGATAGACAATGCCCAGCCTATTGATTATCTCCAGCTCTATGCGCAAGCGGTTGCCGCCTTGAATAATAACGAGCGTTATTGGCTGACGCATGAGGAAGAGGCTTCGCAGATGCAAGCGAACGAGGCGTTTCAACAACGTCCTTTGTTCGAGGATCTGTTTTTTCAATATTATCGTCCCGCTTCGCATAAGGAGGAAGGTTTGAAGATCTCTGCCGGAGAGATCTACCTATCGCTGCAAAAAAAGAGCGGCGTAAAACTTCCGATGAGCAATGTCTCCGTCTTTGGTCGTTTCTTGAAAAAGATAGGGCTTAAGACGCAGTTAGCGAGTAGGGGACGGTTGTATTTAGTGGTCGAAAAGTAGTAAATGATGGTAGATGTAAGTTGTTGGTGGTAGATGTTTTTATTATCTACCACCATTAGATAAGTGATTTATCCCACTTCTGGATCTTCCCAAACACCTGTTTTGTTCATTCGATAGCTTCTCTCTATCTTTGGGGAAGAGTCTGCCTCCAGCGCATAGAGTATTTCACGACAGAACTCCAGAGTGGCAAATCCGTTGGCGGTAATAATGTTTCCGGCTCTGACGGCCGGTTCATTTATATAAAGACTTTCACCTGTATAATTTGGCCCAGCGAATTGTTTGAGGTAATCCAATCCGTTACTGGTATGATTTACATGGTTCAAGAAACCGTGCCTGCCAAGAAAGACGGAGGCGTTACAAATTCCGGCTACCAGCCTCTTCTTCTCGATGGCCTCTTTTACCAGAGGAACAATGGCTTCGGCTTCCGGGGTGAACCAGCTCATGCCACCTATTAATACGATCCCTGCATAATCGGCCGGAATGTCATGGATCCCATAGTCGGGGAGCACCTTGAATCCTCCGATCGATATAACCGGCTCTTTTGTGACTGATACGGTTTTAACTATATATTTGCTTTGACTTCCGGGTTCAACACCTGCATTGAGGTTTGGAGCGATATAAGCCCCTTCCCAGTCGGCAAAGTCTTTTAACAAGACGAATAGAATTTCTTTTTTCATTATTTATTGTATTTATCGAAGTTATACTTCTTTCTAATCTCGTTTTGCTCGTCAGGCGAAAGAGATTTGAAATATCCTTTCCAACCTGGGCAGAAGTTTATGTGCCAACGCCAAAAGCGTCCCATTAATGACTGAGGACTTTTATCGTATTTTTTCCTTAGGGGGCAGTTGTTGCAGTTACTTTTTTGCATGGATGTTACAGAATGCTTGTTGTTTACAAAGGTAGTGCTTTTATTGGAATTGCTTTATTTCAATCTTTGTTTATTATGATAATATACCCCATCTGATATAATTGCCAATATTTATCGTAATTTTGCATTATTCGTGAAGATGGTAGTTGTTATGAGCATCCTCATTGGTTTGAATTGGCAAAGGATAAATGGGCGCAGGTTTATAAAACTACGGGAACTCCATGTAGTTGTTGGATGTGTAGAGGGGAGGAGTACGACCGCAAAGGATATAAGCAAGAGATTTTGCGTATTACCAAAGAATCAGAATATTAGATGTTTAATGAAAAGAAAGAAAAGATGTTGAAAGGTAAAACAGTTCTTGATGGTTTGTAAGTGTTTAATAGAGCCGTACACTGTTATAGGCTCAAAAATCTTACAAACAATGAGTAGAAGTAGAAAGAAAACTCCTGCCAGTACCATTGCGTGCTGTAAATCACAAAAGAAAGACAAACAAATGTGCAATCGTCTTTTCCGTAGTAAGTCCAAGCAATATATTCGTGTAGGTAAGGAACCCCCTTGCAGGCTTCGTGAAGTGATGAATGTTTGGAACTTTGCCGGTGACGGTAAAGTTTACTGGGGATATGATTGGCAAGGAGTTGAGAAATTGATGAGAAAGTAATTAAACATCTTCCCCTTTGCGCTTTCGTACAGAGGGGAAGATTTGCTTAGAAAAGATAATATCTGGTTTACGGAAAAGAATACAGATGGATCAAGTGTACTTTATCCTCTGACAGATTTCAAAGGATTGAATAGAATCAGTTCTCTCCAAAAAGCATACAAGTTCGGTAAATTTGGTGCAGTTCCTAACCTATAATCAGTAACCTTATGAGAAAAGTTCGAAAGAATACAGCAACTAGACAGGTCATTCAAAAAGTTAGCGAATAGTTAATTGGTTCTCAAGAAAATTCAGTATTTTTGCACTCACAATTGAATAAAAACAATTAGCAATTTACAATGCTGCAGAATAGAGTGAACATATTAGTAAACACATTATGTCGAAGCACAGTATGCTTTGAGCGTATGCCGTATGTTCATACTTTAGGCATTGAGTCATTCGGTAAATTCAAAAACACTTTCCAGCGAACGTTTTATAGACAGGTAGGAGTACATTAGATGCAGGTATTCCTATTAAAAAGATAAATTGAAGCCGTTGAAAAGTCCTTACTAAATTTTTCAACGGCTTTGTTTTTGCCCATTGGTGACGTTCGCATTATGTGCTCTACTCCGTCATTTCCGTCCATGGGCATTGAAAACTTCAGTTTTATTAACCAGCGCAGTGATGTGCATAAAAAAAGAAGATTATGGATTACAAATTCAACGGAAGCGGGGTGTTCTTTACATCCGATACCCACTTCAATCATACCAATATCATCAGGTTCTGTAGCAGACCATTCAAGGATGTAGAACACATGAATGAAACACTTATTGCCAACTGGAACCGTGTGGTCGGTCCGGATAATATCGTATTTCATCTTGGCGACTTCTGTCTTGGTGGCTCTGCTGAATGGACAAAGATACTCAAAAGGTTGAATGGGAAAATCTATCTCATAGCCGGTAATCATGACATGAAGAACTTGAGGCAGAATTATACAAAATATTTCGAACTGATCACGATGCAGATGTACATCGAGGTGGATAAACAGAAGATTTATCTGAATCATTGCCCGTTCCTTTGCTATAGCGGCTCATACGATGATACCTGGCAGCTTTTCGGCCATGTGCATACAAGCAGGAATAACACCGGAAAAGATAAGCCTCGCCTTCAAATGCTTTTCTCTACACAATATGATGTGGGAGTTGACAATAACGACTTCACTCCGGTTTCATTCGCACAGGTAAAGGCAATCATAGAGAAACAGGTTGAACTATCAAAGAAATGAGAATACAATACATGAGTGATCTGTACCTATGCCCACTTTTCAGGTAGTTGCACCTTGCCACAAAGATTTGGTGCTGAACAGTGCCTTTGCGAGTGACTATGGGGACTTGATAAGCAACAACCGGATTGATGCCTGGATATACGGTCATTCACATACGAATATTGATGCAGAGATTGGTGGAACCAAAGTATTATCCAATCAGATGGGATATGTTTTCCAGAACGAGCATCTTATGAATGGGTTTGATTCGGGAAAGTATGAAAATAAAGAAGATTTTTTTCGGGATTGGCATTCATTCAACCCGATGGAAACACGCTGGTTTCATGTCGCTTCTTCCATATACATGGAGGGAAGGGCAATCCGGTTTACAGACCGGAAATATACCCGTTTCGTTGTTTCAAATTATTCTTCGTATGTTTCGGATAATAATGAATACTATAACGATGAATGGCGCAGGGAAACTATTACCCGTATTTTTGCCTATCTGCGCAGACTGGTGGATGCCGTTATTGCCGATGCTGATGGCTTCAATGAATATGTAGCCGGCAATCTTCCATATCAGCAACGGACAGGAAAGATAGCACGGAAGGATTTTAACAGGATAGAGCCGCGATTCAGGATTGAGTCGAAAGACAGGGAAACTTCCATAAAAGCTTTGGAAGATTCCGTGAACGGACGTTCTGTGCCTCCATTAGAGACTATGACAATACGACAATATTGCAAATATTTCCGTATAGCGCACGAAGTGTATGAGTCGTTCTACAGAAATTTGCCTGTCAGTAAATACAACCAGACTGAACAGACTTATGGCCCTAATGAATTGCATGGCGTAGCTTATTATAATCGGATGAAGTTTGCAAAAATTGATGAGCAGTACGATATTGATAGTCCGGATGATTTCATCTGGTTTGCCAAGGATCATTATGGAGAACTGGGGCTTTCCCGCCTGAATATCTTTGCATCAGATACAGAACGGTTAGGATGGGTGATTGTCGTTTCCAACAGTTATTCTGCGAATGCCGGTCTCGCCATTGAAGTTGCCACAGCTCTGTATAAGTCCGGTGTTCCATTAATAATCCACGATGCCGACAAGCTTCTGAAGATTCTTGAGGAAGAAGATTATGTCAGGTTGGTTCCTTATTCATACCATAACTATATGGGCTATCAGGAGGAAGGCTCCGTTTATGAGCTACCGGGAATACGAATGTAGTGAAGATGGCGGATCATCTCTGACTGCTGAGCAATACAAAGAGATTGTCTCGTTTGCTGAATGGCAGGAAGAGGAGAGGGTGAAGGTAGACTAATGTCATATTTCATGTGTTAACGCACATCTGGCAATCCGTTTGGTTAGTCAGTAACATGCAAATTATCGGCACTGATTCGAAATAGTGCCGATAATTTGCATAATTCTGATATTTCAAATATGACTTAATCAAATTCTAACTAACAGGCATTGTTCGATGCAATAGAATTCCCTACGATAGATGAAAGAATAAGAAATCTTTCTAATATGATGGATTGGATGAGATATCTTCCATCAGTTTCATTAGGTGGAGATCAAGAATAGTATTCAACAACGAAATAATAAGTTATAGAGTAATGGTGTAAGATTCTATTAGCATATCGAGGATAATTTCAATAAACTTGGTGTTCGTTGATAACAACTTCTAGAGTTGCTGAAATAATTAACGAGAATATTTTTCTAACATTCTAAACGGAATATCATTTGTAGTAACTTTATCTATAGATATTTTGTTTGTATTTAGCTGTATATCATTATTATAACATTTGTATGTATTCACAAATAAGAGATCCAAACAGCTTTATGAAATGATAATTGTCTATGATTTTGCCTAATTTGATAGGAATAAGTCTTCAAATTACATTGAGGGACATAAATTTGTCTCCCGTGTGCGACTTGAGGGGCAAATGGGGGACAAAAAACTGAAAAAATAATTATAACAAGAGAAAATACGAGTGAAAAAAGAAAATGGAGTAATGCTTTGAAGTGACTGATTTAACTCATTTTACGACTTTATATTTTCTCTTTTTATGATTTTGTTTTCATTTGGTTATTTGCCGATGCAGTATGTGTACATCGTTGATTATCAATAGTATAACGCTCTAAAAGGTACAACCAGCAGGTTGGCAAGTATCTGAGAATGTGTAAGTTAGTGATTTTTAGCACCATTCTCGGCTTGTACCTCCATTTTGGAAAGTAAAAGTAAGTGTAATTTCTTGAATATCAAAATGTGCGGTACAAAAACTTGTGAAAAATGGCGTTTTTTGATGAGAAAAGGTACAAAAATGGCTCTGAAAAGGAGGGGACATTATGATTATTTTGCGAAGTACTCAGTCTTTAACCAATAGGTATAAATCGGGTCTTGGAATGAGATTGCATCTGCCTTATTATTCAATGTAACATTCTTGATAAGGGCAGCCTTTGAACAGGATATTGAGGTCGTTGAAGCGATTTGATAGCGATGCATCACTTCGGTCGAACTGATGGTCTTTTCTACGGCTATAAGGGCTTTGAGATAGTTCAATTACTGTGTGGTCAGTGTTTCGGTGATTGTTACAAACAACAGCCTTATGTGGCAGCGGTCGCTATTTCTTAAGATTGTTTAAGTAGTAATAATTTGAACAGAAAAGGAAGTTTCATTTCTTTTATTGTTCAAATTATTGCTATATTTGCAGTATGGATAGACAATTAACTGAAATAGGAACTATTCCTGTAACGACTTCAATCATCGAATCGTTATACCCGGAACTTAAGTCTGCGAATAAAAAAGTGACCTGGCTTGAGAAGCAAGGATTTATCATCAGACTGAAGCGGGGACTTTATGTGGCTAACCCCAAACATTCAGGAAAGACCCTATCGAGTGAGTTGATAGCCAATCATCTCTATGCACCTTCGTATATTTCAATGTCTACTGCACTACGATATTATGGACTTATCCCCGAGGCTGTATATGTTCATCAATCAATGACGGTAAAGCACTCGCGTAGCTTTCAAACTCCGGTCGGCTGTTATGACTACAAACATATCTCAAAAATGGCATTTCCAATAGGAGTAAGGAGTATGTATAAGGATAATTATGCTTTTCTTATTGCATCACCGGAAAAGGCTTTGTGTGATTTGATTGCCAATTCCTCGCAGGTCAATCTTCGCTATATGAAAGATGTGGAAACATATCTTGAACAGGATATTCGTATGGATATGGATGAGTTCAATAAGATGGATAAAACCATATTCGAAGACTACATAAAAGTTGGCAAAAAGGCCGATTCAATTTCGACACTTTTAAAATTCTTGAGACGATGAAAAATGAAATATTCGACAATATGCTCTCCCGTTATGATTTAACAACAGAGCAACAGAAGAGAAACGCTATATTTGAAGTGAACCAACAAGTGATACTTGCTGGCTTGTATGCCGGAGGCTTTTTTGAGTCGGCGGCTTTCTATGGTGGAACTTGCTTGAGAATCTTTCATGGCTTACAGCGTTTCAGTGAGGATATGGATTTTTCATTGCTTACGCAAGATGATAAGTTCGATTTTACGAAATACTTTCCTGCTATCGTTGATGCTTTTACAATGGTAGGCCGTGAGGTTGAAATAAAGAAAAAAGACAAGAGGAATTTCGGAAAGGTCGAATCGGCATTTCTTAAAGATAATACCGATGTGTATGATGTGACTTTCCAAACAGAGAAATCTATAAAGATAAAGATAGAAGTAGATACTTGCCCACCGTTGAACTTCAAGACGGAACAGAAGCTATTGCTTCAGCCATATTCATTTATGACCCGTTGTTTTACACTTCCCGACTTGTTTGCAGGCAAGATGCACGCCTTAGTATATCGTGCGTGGAAGAACAGAGTAAAAGGTCGTGATTGGTACGACTTTGAATGGTATGTACGCCATAATATCCCACTTGATTTTGCTCATTTGGCAGAACGGTGCAAGCAGTTCAACAATGAGAATATCACTCCAGAGTTATTCAAGGAGAAACTCATTGAGCGTCTCTCTTCAGCTGATATAAAACAAGTGAAAGAAGATGTATTGCCTTTCGTGCGCAATCCAAAAGAACTTGATATTTGGTCAAATGATTATTTCGTGCAGTTGGCCGGGATGGTAAGAATAGAATAATACAACATTAAGCTTTCTCCAAGAAATAACTACTAAAGTATTTATAGCTTTAGTAAGCCTGCACCTTTTCTTATTGGCGAAGGCAATCCAAGTAAGGTTATACTTATTCATAGTCTTATTATTTTGCAAAGAACTCAGTCTTCAACCAATAGGCATAAATCGGGTCTTGGAACGAGATTTCACCGGCCTTATTATCCAATATATCATTCTTGATAAGGGCAGCCTTTGAGCGGGATATTGAGGTCGTTGAAGAGATTTGATAGCGATGCATCACTTCAGTCGAGCTAATAGCCTTTTCTCCAGCTATAAGAGCCTTGAGGTAGTTCAGTTGTGAGTGGTCAGTGTTTCGGTGATTGTTACAAACAACAGACTTATGTGACATCGGTCGCTATTTTTTTAAGATTGCCTTAACAGTAATAATTTGAACAGAAAAGGAAGTGTTATTTCTTTTTCTGTTCAAATTATTGCTATCTTTCTATAAACAATATATTGTTTGTTATCTGTAAAATATCAGCCTTATGAATAATATGGTAGCATTTAATATCTCCAACGCCCAATAATGTGACTAAAGCAGATTTCAACAGGAATAAATTCAAAAATTTATCTCTGTAACACATCATAAAATAAAGCAAAACTGCTATATTTGCATATTATATGATATGTTGAACTATGACGAAAAGTACGATGGGTACCAAGTTGCCAAGAAAATTGGAGCAGAAGATGCTGATAGTAGGTGAGCAGATCAGGCTGGCCAGACTACGCAGGAATCTTAGTATTGCCCAAGTCGCCGAACGTGCCACCTGTTCACCTCTGACGGTTTCACGCATAGAGAAAGGTGTACCAACGGTGGCAATAGGCATTTATCTTAGGGTGCTTTATGCGCTTCAATTAGATGATGATATTCTTCTGCTTGCAAAAGAAGATGCAATGGGAAAAGCATTACAGGATTTAAGTCTTAAACAAAGGGAAAGGGCATCAAAAAAAGAATAAGGTATGAAAAGACTCTATGTGTTTGCTGATTTTGATTGGTTGAAAGAACCAAGACTAATTGGAGAGTTAAGTTACGAATCACTTCGTGGCTCTGACAGCTATGGATTTTGTTATAGTAATGAGTGGTTAAAGGATTATGGTAGTTTGTTTCTTAGTGATGATTTGAATAACTATCCAGGGCAGCAATATACAGCTCCAGGTAAGGATATTTTCGGATATTTTTCTGATGCCCTTCCAGACAGGTGGGGGCGTACATTGATAAATCGTCGGGAACAGATTCTAGCAAAGGAAGAGAAACGTCCGGTGCGTCGGCTTTCTTCATTCGACTATCTTATCGGGATTGAGGACTTTTCTCGCATAGGGGCTTTTCGATTCAAGGAGTCTATAAATGGAGATTATATTAATGCAAGCGAAATCTTGCGCATACCACCACTGACAGATATTCGTGAGTTGATTGCAGCTAGTTCCGAAATAGAGAAAAGTGAAGATGAGAACAGGTTACCTGAAATGCGTTGGATTGCTCAACTGGTACAGCCTGGTTCATCTCTTGGCGGAGCACGTCCAAAGGCAAGTGTAATTGACGAGAACAAGATTTTGTATATAGCAAAGTTTCCGTCCCACAAAGATGATTATGATGTTGGATTTTGGGAACATTTTTCACATCTGTTGGCAAAGAAGGCTGGTGTCAATGCTGCGGATACAAGAGTAATCTCTACTAGCGACAAATACCATACTTTGCTTTCTCGACGATTTGACAGAAGGGAAAATGGTAAGCGTATACATTTTGCTTCAGCCATGACTCTATTGGGCTTGAATGATGGTGACAATGCTAATACCGGCCATGGCTATCTGGATATTGTCGATTTCATACTTCAGAATTGTACTAACGTGGAGGATAATCTGCAAGAACTGTATCGCAGAGTTGCATTCAATATCTGCATCGGCAATAGTGATGACCATTTCCGCAATCATGGCTTTCTTTTGACTGCGAAAGGCTGGACACTTTCTCCGGCATACGATATGAATCCTACTCTGAATGAGTTTCAGAGTCTGCTTGTCTCATCAACTTCCAATAAAGCAGAACTGGGTATTTTACTTGATACTTGCGAAGATTATATGCTTAATCGTAAAATAGCGGAAAAGATTATTTCTGAAGTAATTGAAGTCGTAAAAGGATGGCGAGAAATGGCAACACGATTGGGTATTTCCAAAAGAGAGATGGAACTGTTTTCTGAAGTATTGGATGCAAGGAGGAAAGATTACGTTTAATTTACAAAATAGAATATTGTTAGTAATTTATTGCTGTCCACTCTTTTATAGGGCAGTGATGGATAAATTTTATTTATATGAAAAAATCAGATATATTTTGGCAGACATATTTGAGTCTCGAAAAAGAGTTCATTAATGTTTCTAATTTTATATTTATAACGGATGAAATTACTACTCATGAGCATGGTAAAGAAATTACTCAACCATGTAATTCTCAATTGGAGACTTTTTCACCCTATATCGCAGATTTACTTATACGATGTTGCGTCCAGATAGAAGCAATTTCCAAGGAATTGTATTATGACAATGGCGGGACAAAACAACGTGGAGATAAAAACTTGTTTTTTGATGAGGATTGCTTAAAACTTATTGATATAAAATGGGCGATACATGATAAACGAGTTTTGGTTGTTGCTCCATTCTTCAATTTAACCAAAGAAGAGAATCGAATTCTAAGACCATTAAAGAATGCCCATAAAAGAGCTGGTACATTTTGGGAAAAAGCATATCAAGCTGTAAAACATGATAGATTTGCTTCTCTCAAAGATGGTAATATAAAAGCTCTTTTACATTCGATGGCTGCGCTTTATCTATTGAACTTATACTATAGAAACGATTCTTGGATTATTAAATATCAAGAATTATCCAAGACCGATTTTAGTATGGGGTCTTCAATCTTTGCAGTGAAACAACCAGAGGTTGGTCAATTATGGTATGGTAATACTCCAATCGTAGGTGAAAGCCCTTATGTTGTAAGATACCAAACAGAAGATTACAAACGAATTGAGGCAATGCAAAAAGCCGATAATGAAGCATTAAATAATTATTGGCAGCAACAGCCAGAGATCAAGGAGCCAGAATTTTTGGCAATACTTGAAAAAGAAAGGAAAAAACAAGAATTAGATCCTAGTCATAGAATCTTGTATTTTTGGGAGTTGGGTATTTATCGATTAAAAAAAATGTTACCTACACATTTGCCGTTTGAAGAAAGAAAAGAAAAACTTGTCAAAAGTGAGGCTTGGAATTGTTGGATAAATCAACATAATACTCATTTAAAACCTGAAGAAATAACGGAAAATAATATTGATAAGGAGATTGAGAATGTCGGTAGGCGATGGGGCATGGACATAGAAAAGCAGTATAACACCATGAGTTGGATTCATTTAGCGATGAACGGTGCTATATGTAAAGTATATATACCATGATTCATTTTAAATTTAAAGCTACATGTGAAACTTCTTAAATAAGTTGAGCTCTGCAAAGGAACAATATCTGGCGATCGTCTCACTTGTAGAATGGCAGCCAGAGGAAAGGATAATCCTACATTAAAAGAATATGACTACACGCAAATTATCGGCACTATATTATTGAATTAGTGCCAATAATTTGTTTAAAATCGACTTCTATTATGACACATTTGACTAAAAAGATTATTCTTGATGCGATAAAATATAGTGCATCACTAGACAATTCCTTCATCAGTGGATGGTGGATTTGTAATGACGATAATACAGTATTTCTTCCCCTCCTTCAGGTTGCAAGGAGAGTATATAATGATGAGTTTGATTATGCTTATGAACTTGATTATGCCGAGACATTCAAAAAACTTGGGATCAATGTCAGACTAAAAAAGATAGCACGTATTTGTTGGAACACAAATGGTTGGACATGTCCTTCCGGACGAATTGGTAAAAGCAAGAATAAGGACTCATATGAATATAAATACGGATTCGGTCACGAGGAATGGTTATTTGACATTGCCAAGACGATAAATGGTTATCATTATGGACATATTCAAGCAGTTGCTTCTTATAAGGAAAATTTATCTTTTGATCTCTCTCTCTTTACGATAAACGATAAAACAAAACAGCGTTACTGGGTAGGGGAGATTCTTGATGTAGAACCAGTTTTCAATAAAGAGGCAAAGACTATTCTTAGTGAATACAAGAAAAAGGGTTGGTATGCAGAAATGCAGGAACAACTCAAAGACTACATAGAAAAAATACCTAGTGGATTTGCCTTTAATCTCCGATATAGACCTGAAAATCTCCGAAAATTTGATGTTTTGAAGCCTGTTGATAGAAAAGAACCCAATGTTAAAACAAGCTATTATACATCACTTTATAACCTTAAGACAATTTTCAAACTTGAAGATCATTTCGTCTTTCAACCCGGTTTCCGAACAGAAGAAACTGATATAGATGCCAAAAATGGTTCTTCTCGTCGTTCTCATATTTCAAAACGTCATCCAATTATCCAAAAAGCTCTTTACGATTATCTTGTAAAAGAATACGGGAAAGAAAATGTTGGTACAGAAAATCTTACTCCTATTGGAACAGAAATCGATATCGTGGCGAAGCATGGTAATGAATATGATCTTTATGAAATCAAGACAATATCAGATATTCGTCTATGTATTCGTGAATCACTCTCACAACTGCTTGAATACGGTCTATACCATACCGATATCAAGGTCCGTAATTACTATATCGTAGGCAGTATTGTGCTTACTGACGATGCACAGAAGTATTTGAATGCTCTTCGTAAAAAGTATCATATTCCGGTTAATTATATTCAGGTTGATACTGAAAACGAAATACATGAATATAAATTGATATGAAGAGAATCCCATTGATACTAATCTATATATCATAAAATAAAATGAATGAAAATCTTTGTATAGCAATAATAACAACAGCATCTATCTTTGCTGGATTTCTCGTTGCATTCCTTAGTAGTTATCTAACTGCTCGAAATAAGGAATATGACGAGAATAAACTAAAATTTGATACTTTAGGCAGAAAGCTTACACTCTTTAGACAGTTATGTGGATTTATCTGGAATAGCAACTGTTTAAACGAACAAAGAGGTAAACTAAAAGCGAATGAACCTGCATTAGATGAGGATGGAAACGTCAAATCTTTTATGCACGCTATTGATGCCTTACATAGGGACCTGAAGCTAAAACAATATAAACAGAATCCCTACATAGATTATAGCGAGGAGGATTTGGATAGGATTAAAATTTTTGTGAATAGCATTTGGTATAACCTTATTCACAAGAACTATCAAGAGGTGCATTTCAGTCAGTTGCTGGATTGTCCAATGGGCATATCTCCAGGTTATTTCACAACTATTCGAAAAGAACTATCATTTGGTAATAGATTCTCAGATGAAGGAATGGATGATAAGGAATTTGGAAATATCGCCGGAAACGTAGAGTGCGAAGTGATTGAGGATATGGAAGTGTTACAATATGAGATACACAAACCCATTGATTGTGATGTGATTGCAATTATCAGATATACAATTATAGTGTCCGTTTCTGGAATCGGTGTGCCCTTACTGCTGTTGTGGGCAAGGGATTATTTTTTAAATATTGGATGCTGGAATAATTTAATACTACTTATTGTTTTGGCTGTTTTTTTATACAGCATAGTAATGGCAGCAAAACATACCTATAAACATTTTCAGAAAAAAGAGTCAATTAAAGGCAAAACATATAATTTCAAGCAAATGGTAAACAATTCAAAGCACGAGCAAAAGCTCGATAAAATTAAGAAGCATGAAGATGCTTTCAGGGAGTTTTATAATAGTGCTAAGGATATCTTTAGTAAACTACAGAAGTCAGATCCCTTATCACAGCCTTTTGAAGATAGATGCATTCTTCAAGTATGTCCAGGAAGTAGGGCTGGTGGTAATAACCCAGATGTGATAGAAGTCTTCTGGGGTGGGCAGGCAGTAAAAAGAATAGACAAGAAAAACGGCTCCAAGCTACTTACTGAATCTGGAGTAACACTGTTTTTCTACCTTTTGCCAGATGGCCATGTGACAATAACTTTATATCCG
Organism: Parabacteroides distasonis ATCC 8503; assembly: GCF_000012845.1. Classification (NCBI taxonomy): domain Bacteria; kingdom Pseudomonadati; phylum Bacteroidota; class Bacteroidia; order Bacteroidales; family Tannerellaceae; genus Parabacteroides; species Parabacteroides distasonis. Next base: position 2,539,419 of record NC_009615.1, on the reverse strand, counting down.
GCACAAACAGAGGCTATACGACCATTAGAGGATTGTATTCTTTTACATAGGTTCATCAAAGCTACTTGGCTACTAAAAGAAAAGAATCAGAAATCATTATGGCGAGACTTTATGGCATATACTGAATGTACGTCTCTGATTGGCACTCCTTCAATTTGGCAAAGGTTAAGAATATTCTGGCTAAAGTACTCATGTCCATTATGTATTGATGGCGTGCAGCAGTCTATCAGAGCACATATGCACTTTCAAAAAATTGTTACTTTTGTCTTGACTGTAGGTTTGAGTGGTTTTTTATTACTTGCAGTTCAGCAATGCCATAAAGAAAAAGAGAAAGATTATTCTCCATTGATAGAGCAAACTAATAAGGGCATTGAAGACGTTCAAAAGGGGCAAGATGAAATTTTGAAAGAAATACATTCGATAAGTGCAAACATTGATTCTTTAATGAAGTTTGTTCCTATCTCACAAAAGAAACCTGTTGTAACTAATAAAAATGATTAGATATAGATCTGAAAAACAATTAATTAAGATAGAATAGAGACTGTAAGCTAAAGTGTGTTGGTTGTGTAAAATAAACTGTGTCATGCATTATTTCTCTCCAGAAAACTCATCGGTCGGGGAACGGTCAGCACCAAGGGGCGGGACTACCCGTCCCGAGTGTGTTAAGTAAATGAAAAAAGATATTATAACTTTACAGACACACTTTAGTATTCAGTCTCCCCATCTATTGCCTCTTGTAAATCTCTATACTCGATTTCACAGAGTTCTACAGCGGGATCTTGTCCCATCACTAATTCGGTCCTATCCATTCGAATTGTTAATTTAATGGATGCTGATATTTCCACTTCACTAGTCGTGTACTCTTTGAATAAATAATTATTTTCTTCAGAGTCCCAATAGCTCATTGATTCATCGACGTGTTCGACATCCGCTATAGCATCAACATCAACAAAACAAATAGCCTCAAGGTATTCCTTATTAATTTCAGTCAGTTGTATATCTTTATCACTGAATGAGAGTGCTACTTCTTCTTTAATTGTTACGTCTTCAATTTCTTGCCATTGGACTCGATTATCGTATACACTATAATCAAGAAGGTAATCTGTCAATTGCTCTTTTAGGTCTGCAGCAAATGAAATCTTCCCTTTATGAAAATAGGCATATAGTCTTTCGATATCTCTTTTTTCTGCTTCGGATGTAGCTATCTCTTTCAGGATTCCATTCAAATATTCACCAATTTCTTTTTGGATTAAAACATCGCTTTTGTAGTCAAACATATCACCGTCATGGCTCAAGAGAATAATGTTCTCAATACGATTCTTCTTAGCATATTGTTCAAGAGCACTTAGAACGAATGCATCAGGGAATTCTTTTTGTTTTCCCTTTTTCCCAAAAGGTTTCTCGCTATTAAAGTACTTCTTGAATATCCCTTCGACGTCATTGCAATAGTCGTATCCTATAATCTGAATCCTGGCTTTTGCAATACTTGAGTCAAGAACTGCTGTTGATATTGATTCACTGTCAATTGCAGAAATGATTTCTAGAGCTTTAGATAATTCATCTGGACTACCCATAACCATCATTCTTCGTTTGAATTCATCAACTGGTAAAAGAGTCGCCTCACAAAAATGTTTGCGCCATTCTTCTTTTGTAATCTCAGGTAATAAGATAGTCAGGTGGCCTTTTGCAGCAAGACCAAATAACTTTGACACTCGGCTCGATTCCTTGAGAAATCCTTCTGCTTGAAACACAGAGGTATCTATAAATATATGAGTTCTTTTTTTTAAATCACACATAATAAAAGAAAGAATTAAATAATATGTCTATAAACTATAATAATACTTCTTTATCTTCTTCGCCATCAGCTTACGTCTCTCTGCAAGAAATTCTTCATAATTTGTATGTTCCATTTGTAATATAGTTTCAGGGATACAGTTCTGCTGGAGATTCTTGAGCAGTAATGCTTTATCTGTTATGTTTCCATAAACAGCAATACCGGTTTCGCACTGTTCGAAGACTTTAGAGAAATATATATTAGGAGAATCATCTCGCACAGCCTTATTAACCTGGGTGTCTAAATATGTGTAATTGGCTATCTGATTATATTTTGATTTCTCATTTACTCCATTCTTAATCAAGTATTTTTTAGGGAAAATATGATGTACATCACCAATTACAGTTATAAGGTCATTGACTTTGTATCCACATGTAAACAAGGCATCATCTGCATCATGTATTTGAGATGCCAAATAAAGATTGAAGTATGGACTATTTATCACAGATGTTTCAAGATATTGCACCAAAGCTATATCCCAGAAAGTATCGGAAAGATTCGCAGCTTCCACTTCACTAAAGTAGTTTAGGAACCCTCTTTCTTTGATACGTTTTATATCCATATCCATTACAGTTTCTGGCGATGTTATATATCTACTTGTCAAAGTAGTCATTACATACCATTTAACCACATAATGCTTGATTTGCGTCTTGTCTATATTTGGATCTGCATTCAATAGTAAGTATAGAGTGTAGGCAAAGTCAAGGGTCATTTGAGAATTGATTAACTTGCTGGCAATGAATCCTGCTGACTTGATAGCTAGAACAAAATTAGAGAAAGTGTATTCATTCATAAAATCAATGACACCACTCGTAAGTTGTCCGAATGAATTCTCCGCTATCTCTTCTTTATATTCGCGTGTTTCAAAATCACGTCCACCAAGTAAACTTACAAGATCTTTCATCTTAGCTCTACCAAACTTATACATGAATGCTATACGCAAAATATCATTATAATCTGGATCAAAGATTTCCTCACGATCATCCTTCAACCATTTCAGTTTTGATGCAAAAATAGAATTCATAAATTCTTCATCTTTAATCATATCAGAATACCATTCTGGTTGAACTGATAAGTGAGAGAAGTAATCAATAGCTTTTCGAAGCATATTGCCTCCATAAGTAACATTGGCAGCTATTTTAGACATAGCGAAGTCTGCTTGATTTAGTTTTGCTCCTTGACTATTAATACGAATGAATATTTCTGTAACTTCATCAATAGTCAATTCTTTATCAAGCATGATAACTCCGATTTGTCTGTTCTTTATATCTAATAGTTGCATCAGAATCTTATTTAAAGCGCTGCCTTTTATCTCTTGATTCTCTTCGCAATAATCATTGACAAATTGCCACATATCAAATGTCGGTTTAAATACCTCTGCGATATCGGCAATCCATCTTTTATCTTTCAAAATAGCGTTGTCTTGCACCTTAAAGCGTTCTTCATCGTTTTCCGGATTCGCCAATGGATTAAAGGCAATTTTAACACGCTTTTTCTGAAAGTCAGCATTAATAATGTCCATCCCCATAATGGCAGTCATAAGTGCAGTAACACGTTGCTGACCGTCAATCATAATTTTCTTTCCTTCAGCAAGTGTACCATCTTTGAGCCTGATGTTTGGACTTTGAGAGATGATAAGATACCCTGTAGGATAACCAGTATATAAAGAATCTATCAGATCTCTTACTTGTTTTGGCTTCCATACAAAAGGACGTTGAATTTCAGGAATCGCAATTTCACCTGATTTGATAAAGTTCAGTATTTGCTCTAAGGCAATATTTGATGCATTATATTTTTCAGCCATGTTCTATTCATTATTTAGCTAAATTCTGTTTCGCTTTCTCCATCATTGTGATGATATCGAAATGCAATTTCATAATCTCATTATAATTTTCTTTGTTCTGCGGTATATGAATATATTTAAGATTTTCTGTTATAGGATACATTAAATCTACATAATCATTTGTTTTTAAGAAAAAAGAGGTCGCATCATACAACTGTTGGTATCTAGTTAGTAATATATTACCAGGTGTAGCTTGCAGATCATCACAAACGATGGAACTAACACGTGCGGCAAAGCCTAGTAAAGACTTTTTTTCTACCACAGATAAAATACCGAATGCATTTGAAATACCAGTTCTAGATAAATGTATTTCATTTGAAATGGTCGCTTTATATAATTCTAAATCTTTACGTTGCTTTTCAACTTGATCAATTTGTTGTTTCAAATTACGTAGTTCAAAAAAACTTGTAATCTGAAAACCAACAACTATTGTAGCACAGATACCAATTAATGAAGCTATAATCCCTATGTATGAATCAGTCGTTATAGTCCCATTATTCTTTATTTGCCCCCAGAATGTCAAAGCGACACAAGTTATACTACTTATTATACAAGTTGAATTGAGTATTATATTATTTTTGCAAGCCATACTTATTATATCAAATGTGTCACATTAATTTTCTTATACTTATTTCCCATGCCAAGAGCAAAAGCCATCTGGTCTTTAATAATCAATTCACCTTTCTGAAGTCCGGCTATAGCAGTTCTGATTTCTTGAAGTTCCTGGCCACTCACGCCAAACAAGTCTTTAATGACCTTATCATCAATAGTCTGCTGTTTCATAATCAAAGGATACTGAGCATTGGCATAAAAATCAAAACCTTTTGATTTGAAGCTACTCATGTTCTGAGTGGCAAGGATAATACTCAGACCTTTATTTCGTCCTACAGCAATTAAATTACGCAGGGGGCGATTGTCAAAGTCAAGCATATAGTGAGCTTCATCAATAATAGAGAAATGACGTATTTGTACTACTTCATCATTTACTGCTTGCTTATCCAGTAGCTCATAAATGTTATTAAGTTTAGACATCAGGAAATATACAATAGCTTTGGCAATAGGTCCATCTTTTGGATATCCATCCATCTTAATGATGTAGCTGTCATCAATCAAGGATACTTTATCTTCTGATTCAAAGATATGCGCATTAACCAATTGCTTCAGAACAGAAGAAATACTATCATCATTATTTGCATCTTTCATTCGTGATTGATAGCATTTCAGCATTAATTCAAATGAAATAGGGGTGCCATTTGTCGATTTATAGGCTTCTACAATAGCTTCACTAAGACGGTTGTTCATGTTGGCACTCGCACTTACTCGGTCTATAGAACATAAAGCAGAAGACATTTCTGTAGAATACAGATTGATTTCATTGATAGAGCGTCCTGTGAAATCCTTAAATGGAGTAAAAGGCAATGGTTGTGTCAATGGATCCAGAATACAAGAACGGTCCACATCGAAGAGTGCCAACCAATGGCTATTCTGTATATCGCTGAACTCTCCTTTGTAATCAAACAGAAGGAAGTTCACGGGATATTGTGATTCTGTGGATAACATTCTGAATTGCTGAATCAAAACTGCCAGCAAATTGGTCTTTCCGGAACCTGTGGCTCCCGCAATAATAATCTGTGAGTTAGTAATGGAACGACTATTTATATCCAAAGTTGCTTCCATTTCTTCATCACCATAGTTTCCAATCAGAAGATTTAGAACTGGAATATCTTTTGCCATGGCTACTTTGTTGTTCATTGCGTATAAGAAGGAATCCAGATTGTTGTCAGACATCAGATAGTCACGTCCACGAAGCATTTCTGCTGCGATAATTCGAGAAAGAGTAGCGTTTTGAGTCCAATCAATGTTCAAGTCTGCATATCTTAGTTTTAACAATGCCGAATATAAGGTGCTTAAATCGTGCATTGTGAAAAAACTGGGAGTAATTCTTATGGATGACACTGACAATTGTATGTCCTTGTAATCATCTATGGAACGCTTTGTAGGCAAGCTTAGTCCCACGATAAAGCAGATACGCATTACTTTATTCTGATTCAAGTTTATACGTTTCTCCCGATCAGCCGTTCTGGAAAGATTGATTTTTGATTCAATCAGTTCCTTGATTGGATTGATTGCATCAAACAATCCTTCCATCTGGCGCGTATTTGAAAAATTTATGATGCTCATTTCTTTTACTGATTAAGAGTTAAACCAAAATAACCGTCTTCAACCGTAGTATTCTGTGCTTCTACATTGCGATGAAGTGTATAGGTTTTGGAAATAAACGGTTCCAGTTTGATGTAGTCGCTGTCTGTTCTGATTTCAGAGGTCGTACAAAGCAAAATCGTTTGTTCTGCCAATTGTGGAAAATATTCTTCCATCAAGGCATCACGACTTTCATTATCAAGAACACCCATTACTGTATCAATCATTACAGGTGGATTATAATCTCCCAGGTTTCGCAATACTTTTAATAAAACTTGGATAAAGATTTGTTTGGATGCAGCATTAAGCTGATTCAATGAAATCTCATTTCCGGCAGTATGATAGAGTTTTATATTGAATTGTTCAATGCTGTCGGACAACTCAACTTTGGCTACATGACCTTTATATGAAACCAGTAACTTGTTGAGTTGCTGCTGCATTTCACTTTCAATCTGGGCTTTTTTCTTCTTCAGCAAACTGTCTGCAATCTTTTCAAACAGAGGCTTAAGCTTGACCAAAGTGTCGAATTTAATATCAGGTTCTTGCTGGATTTGTACATCAAACTGATGAATCCGTTTCTCAAGACGTTGAATGTCTGCTTTCAGAGTCGCTTCCTGACCTTTCAGTTTCTCTATCTGTTTTTGAGCGGCTTCATAATTTTGAATTAGATATTCGTTACCACCGGCTTGCGTTTGTTCCAAGGTCTGTTTTTGAGAACGTAAGTTATCCAACGTCGAAAGTTGAATCTCCAGTTCCTGGCGCTGGCGGTCAAGTGCAATGAACTGATTGGAACCAGTTCGTTTTACCAAATTAGATAAAGCGGTTACTTCTGCTTCGTCAAGATAACCAAAAGGATCTTCTTTATTAGTGCTATTTTGGATAGCTACAATATGAGATACGACCTGTTCTTCATCCACAGATTCACTGCATAGTGACAAATCTTTTAAGTAAGTTATAATTTTGTTTGTCACATCTTTCAATGTCTCCAACGGATAGGCACCTGTATTCTCCTTCTGAAGTTGTTCCTTTATGTGCAGGATATTTTTGTAATTTTGGAATAGCTTTCTTAGTTCTTTATAATAAGGACTTTGGGAGAATTACCCGATTTTGAGGTAATGATTTGGCAACTGTGCTATTTGCAGTGTTCTGCTATGAATTGCGTTCAAATAACTCTTCTTGAGTACAAAAATACTAAATCTGTATGTAAACACCAAAAGAATGGAAAAGTATTCTTTTGGTGTTTCATCACTTCGTTTTTATAATTCAGAAGCAGAGATATAATTTTTTGAAATCATATCGTTATCAATAGCTATCAATAAATTATTGACAGCATCGTATGCTTTCTTTGCAAATGTTGAATTTAATAAAATTCTATGATGTTCGTCTAATTGAATAGTTGGATATTTTTCTAAGAATGCACTATTAGGTTTGCCATCTGAATGAACAAAAATGTGTCTAATTTCAAGAAAAGGTAAAGCATCATCTACGAGTTGTTGTTCTATTGTTAGTCCCAATTTGTTCTTGATTTTAGAGATAAGGGTAATAGTACTTCGCTCATTTTCTAATTGCTGGAAAATTTGATCCATAATAGATTGGATTATCTCTCTCTTGGTGCTCATTGACAAAATCTCGTTGGCTTTCATGTTTACATTATGCTCACCGACAAGTCTGCGAGGGTCAACGCCATTCATTGCCCCTTCTTGTAATATGTATCTAATGTACTCAGTAACCTCCTCATACATATCTTTTATAAAAGATACATATATGGTTTTTCTTAGATGGTTTACAACTAACTTTCTACTATTGGCATTATTAGTCCTATTGTATAGCAGTGGATGTTTCTCCATTGTCACTTTATTGAAAATGACATCAGAACCTTTCAGTAATTCCTTGTTCTGAACTATAATCTCAGCGACTTCATTATCCGTTCGGAAATACTCTAAACGGCTTTTAAAACGTCTGTATCCTTTGCTTGACATACCCGTATTAATTTGAGTACAAAAGTAATATAAAATAATGAGACTAAAAAAGGACGAACTATTTTTATATTAGCTCGTCCTTTAGAAATTCAGTTCTTATCTACTCGAATAGTGGGAACTATGAGAACGATGAGAACTGTGTGAGCTATGCGAGCTATGACTGCTGTGAGAACTGTGACTTGCGAGTAATTTAAACTCGGCAGAGGACTGCTCCAGCACCAATGTCTGCTCCTGCTGTTGTTCGATTTGAGTGTCGCTGTTTGTTACCTTAGCAACAATCTTTTCGCTAACAGAGGAACAGTAGCTTGCACCTGCAAGAATTGCAGAAACCGCAAAAAACAAGAGTTTCTTCATTGATACCTCCATTTTTAAGTTAAACATTCAGTTATCTAACACGATATATCGGATGATATATGTTCTATTTTCTTAATGTGCGAACTATGAGCCTGCCTGTTGGATTCAAAAAATCCTGCACATTGCCCTTTTAGCACACATCCGTCACATTCTTCTATGTATATGTCTTTCCAATCTGAAATAGACCGTTGAGCATAGCAACGTATATCTTCGGGAAGTACACATAATTGCGCATTGTAGATATAAGGTTTCATTCCCCTATCCGCAAGTAATAGTACCGCCTCTCGTAACTCATTATTATAGTCATATGGGTCTATCCATAAATTCTCAAAATTCTCTTTTGCCAATCCAGTTGTTTCCATTTGCATAAAAGCTACTTGGGCGACAAAAGGAAAATTATGGTAGATAAAATCTGCAAATTGAGGAAGCCGCTTATAAGTTTGCTTATGGACTACTATACGCAATCCGATGCGCTGACGGAATAATGCCAAATTATATAGTCCTTGAACAGTCTTATAAAATGTTTTTGCGCCTACAATACGATTGTGTTCTTCGGCTATATCTGAGAATAAAGGAATGTCTATTTGCAAATCTTGATGTCTGCACTTGGCTAATTTCATTGCAAATTCTTTGTCTGCAAATTTTACTCCATTCGACAGAATGCTGATAGCTGTTTGAGGTAATTCCTTTTTGATATGGCGTATCAATGTAAAAAGATTATCTCCAATAAGAGTTGGCTCTCCCCCTGTTATACCAATCTCTTGTGTGTTTTTGTCAAACAGTGATATGAGTTGTAAGTTGAAAGGAGTTTTATCTTTCTCTTGTAAGATAGGTGGTTGTGGGCACATGATACAACGATGGTTACAGCGTTCTGTTGCCATCAGCGCATTGTGATTAGAATTTATCTCGTACACAAAAATGATTTCACCTTTTTTATTGATAACAGCCACATCTCCCTCGTTGAAATTTTCAACACTATTAACAACGCAATAAGGCTTGTCTTTGGCAGAGAAAGTTGTTTTCTCCGTGATTGTAGCCAAATAACCGAAAGCAGGCTTGTCGCTATCTTTACAAACCAGTATATCATTGGAACGACCAAACAAATTCCTTTTTCCAAAGGTTATGCGTCCAACTATATCATCTTCAATATTGTATGAAGTACCTTGAATCTGTTTCATAATACAATCAATTTAACCAAGACCAAAAAATTCTATTTATTTCAGGGTCATGCTTTTGCAATAACTCAAATAAGTAGTGTATAATAGCTTTTGTTTTCTTACACATTTCATTTGTGGGTCTAAAACCTATCATATCTCCTTGTTCTGACATATTACGAACAGGGTCAGCTCCGCAATAAGGTTGAAAAACACATTCAGCACAGACAGGCAAACATTCATTACAAGCAGAAGCAATGATATGATGTAGCAACTCTCCGTTAAACATTTCCTGATAAGTATTTTCGTTCACATTACCCAATCTGAAATAGTAGTTTTTAAAGCGAGCCATCATTCGTGCTTCATCCGAAACATACACATTGCCGTCATAATCATATATCACCCCTGCGATACCCACTCCTGCCGGAGATTGCAAATCAACAAATCCTGTTGCAAATGGGGTTAGCATTCTTTTTAGCAACAATGCAGCGAAACCCTCTACAAAGAAAATTCCTTGTTTATTCAATTCTATAATATAATTCAGTCCTTCTTTGTAATTCGCAATAAATTCTTCCACAGGATAGGCTATCTTATCCTTATATTGCTTTGCGAATCCATAAGGATTGAGAGAGCGTAGAAATATATTATTGAATCCCAATCTGATGTATTCGTCTATAATCTCCTTGAAACGTCCCAAACTATATTTGGAAGTAGTCATCAATGCAGAAACACACTCATTATTTCCCCATATATTTCTTATCATGGCAAGATTCTTCTCAAAAATGGCATGGTGGTCTAAATCCTTGTTTTGCAAAGGACGGTTCATGTCGTGCAAATCTTTAGGACCATCAAGAGAAGTGGAAATCATACATTTATGTTTCTTCAAATACTGCACCATATCTTCATTAAGTAGAGTAAGGTTAGTACAGATAACAAAATCCAATTCTCTTTTCTTGAACAAGTTTTGCCATTCAGCTTCTTCGATGATATACTTTACCATATTGAAGTCTGTCGACGGGTCTCCACCTTGAAATTCTATTTTGATACAAGGCGATGGAGATTGAAATATGGTTTTCACTACATTCTTTGCTGTCTTTTTAGTCATATCAGCAGAATGGTCATCCATATTCTTACGGGCAACCTGACAATAAATACAGCTTGAATTACAACGTAGCGTTGGTACAATCATGTGTAACGAAGTGAAATCACGCAAGATGCTTTTCTTCGTTCTAAACTTGGTGGCAAGCATCTGTACCACATCTTCGACCTTGTCAGTTGTTGCTATTTGTTTGGAAGCAAGGTCATAGAATAAATCACTATGTTCATCCAACTCGCCATTAACAAAGGCGTGAAAATCGTCATTTGCCAAGAAGATGTATTCTCCAACTTCATTTGTCAGAAGATATTGATTATCATTGAATCGTTCAAAACGAAACGGTAGTAATTGATAAGCCATAATTCATCATTTTGTTACAGGTTTGAACGCTTCTTGAACTATCATATTACGAATATGCCCAAACTGTGCATTTGTATTATATCGAATCTGTTGGTCTATCAGCTCATTGCAAAATTGCTTAGGAACGTCTTCCGCAACCTTGCTGTTGTCTTTCGACTCAAAAATAACATTCACAAGAGTTTGGTTACAAGTATCCGTTTGCTGGTGGATATAAAACAGGTGGGAAAATTTATAGATAGCTGCTGTTATAACTTCTTTGGCATACAGGCTCGTATCTACAGAAACTTGGAACTTATCTGCTGCAAGCTCCACAATAGGAAATTTAATCTCTGCCATAATCGTACATATGTCTTTGGCAGCCCTCAAAGACCCTTTATTGATGCACGAAGCGTGAACTGCAATGCAACCACATCTAAGTTGGAGGTCGTAGGAAACCTTTAGTACGGATGTAGTAATAGCAGCCCACGCTATAGCGTGAGAACCACTATGCCTTCTCTCGTACTAAGTCCGAAATTTCCTACGTTTCCAACTTACAAGATAAGCATAACGCTTCTTCTTTTTCTCGTATGTCTTGGAAAGGGTTTCCCCAATCCGAATACAAAAGTACAAAAAATCCGTGATAGTTGAATGTTATAACACGGACTTTATTTTGATTTACAATCTAATATCTCGATTTTGTTTCCTTGTCGGCACTCCCAATGCTTCCATAAACTCGTCTTTCTTTCGTCTGAACCAGCTTACGTGTGAAACACCGTCTATCTTGAAATCATAACTTCCGCTTTCATTCTGCTTGATGGAGCAAACGGAATGTTTGGCTTCAAAGTTTTGGTTGAACTCCGAAGAATAGAAGCTGCCACTTACAGTTACATTCTTGAATTCACAAAGTTTTCTGATGGTGCTATCCTTGAATCTCAAACGGTCACGCAAGAATTTAATGGTCGGCATCAGTTTTTCCACATAAGGGAAGTAGCGTTTGACAAAATCCACAAACTCAGACAGTTTACTGTTCTGCTGTTCATAAGCTGTTTTTATCTCTTGTATCTGCTTGGCTTGTTGATGCTCCCTCTGTCGGGCTTCCTCTTCAAGTTCAAGTATGCGGTCTTGTAAATCCTCGTTCCTGCATTCCAATGCTTTCACCTTGTTACTCCCGAAAAGAGAAACCACACTTTCGGCTATGTTGGTTGCTGCTGTTGTAGCTGCGCCTTTCAGCTTCTCGGTCTGCACCTCTTTCTTGGCTCGTTTGAGTTCCTCCTGCGCCTCGGCTTTCTTTTCCTGCAACAGTCTGGTTTCGGTTTCAAGGGTTTCATTTTTCTTTTTCAAGTCCCGATAATACTGCATGGTGGTGGTGTGCCGTGCTTCCGAACCCCGTACCCCACGTTGCAATCCGTATTTCGTCATCACCCTTGCGTAATTGTCGTGGTAGGCAATCAAGGTCTGGCGGTTGAACAGGTCATCGGCACACAAACGGACGGAATTTGTTTTCTTGCGGTACTTGCGCTTACCGTCCGTATGTTCTTTCTTGGCTTTGCGCCTTTCACCCGTCACGATGGGAACAACGGCTGCGTGGATGTGCGGAGTCTTCTCGTCCATGTGCAGATGGGCGGCAACCACATTGTCTTTGCCGAATGTGGCTTGCAGCCATTGGATGCTGTCGCTGCACCATTCATCGAGTTCGCCTTTTTCCTGTATGTTCATCATGTCCTCGTGCGTACCCGACAAAACCACCCGGACAACACGGACTTGGTCGTGTGTGATTTTCCGTTTGATGCCTGCCGTGTTCAACCTGTGGGCAATCGCTTCATCCCTGCCGTGAACGCCATCGGGGTATTCGACAAGCACCCTGTTCAGATGTGTTCTTGTCGGGTCTGCATTTTTAGGTATTATCTTTCTCTCTATATGGTCGGACTGCGTGGTGTCCGATGTACCCTTTGCTTTCTTAATGTCCAATGAAAAATATCCCATATCATTACTGTTTTTGCGGTTATCGTTATGTTTCTTCTCTCTGCCTGTGGCATCGGCTCACAGGGTTTATTATGCAAATGAACCATTGCAGCACTCGGCATAATCCAAACGAGTTTGGCTTCTGCTCTCGTTTGCACAGGGTTTCCAAAGGGATTTCCCTTTGGCTCGATAGGGTGTTTTTAGCGTTACGGAGTAATGCGTGAAGAAAACGCCCTATTGAGCTATGGTATTTCTGTCTAAATACCTTGGGAGAGCGGACGTGCATATTACAGATGAAATCCCCCTTTCTTTTTCGGTGGCTGCATCATCCGCCTTGCGGATTGGACTTGCTTCTTCTCCTTTATCGGCTCTGCCGATTGGGACAAGGGCTTACCGCACAGGTAGTCGTTCAAGTCCTTATAATCACGATAGTACATTGACTTGTCAAGCAGCCGTTCCCCAAACTTCTCTTTCAGCTTCTTGCAGGTGTTCCGTCCTGCCGTGTCGTTGTCAAGGAAACAGCCGACTTGGGTGTAGGTTTCCAATAAGCTTTCCGCTTTCGCAAGATTGGAAACGGAGTTCAGTATGACATAGTCCTGTGTGTCCAATCGCGGGTGTTGCGGATTGTTTCTTACTCGGATGGTAAGGAATGAGAGGTAATCCATGAACCCCTCGAACAGGTAACACATACATCGTTGTCCGTCCTGCTGTCGGATATGGGTGATGTCTTTCGGGGCGACACATCCCTTGAAGTATCTGTTGCGCACTTCATATCCTCCTGCCATGTTCGGAAAGCCGATGGCAAAATAGGGTTTGTCGGCATTCATAAACCGAAGCTCCCTGCATTCTCTTTTGGCAAGTCCGATGTTTATTCCCCTTTCTTGCAGATAGGCTATAAGAGCAGGAGAGGACAACTCACCAACCCTTAATCCCTGATAAGGCTGATTGTCGGAATGCTGTCTGCCAAAAGAGAACGATGCAGGGCGGATGTATGCTGTCCGCTCCTCTATGCGTTTCAGCAGATAGGCTACATCTTCCGAATAGTAAAGTTCCGCTGCCAATGCGAGGATGTTTCCGCCTTTGCCGATGCCGAAGTCATACCATTTTTCAAGCTCAGTGTTTACCTTGAACGATGCGTCCGTTTCTTCCCGTAGCGGTGATTTATACCACAGGTTCTTGCCTTGTTGCTTTACAGGCGTATAGCCCAGACTTTGCAGATAGTCTGCCAGTTTGATTTGCTTTACATCTTGGATTGTCATATTACATACGGTTTTGAAGTTGATGAAAATTTGTTGATTTGATGAACTGTTGATGTAATATGTTTATATACAGACCTGTAAACTTTCAACATCTTCTCAACAAACCGCTCGCCAAAAGAGAAATCCACAAACGGGTGTCGGTGGTCTCTCAACTTCTCTTTTGGCTTGTTGAGATTTTGTTGAGAATGTATATCGTTTATTGTCATTGTATTTATACCCATATTCAACAATTCAACAGAAAAATGATAGTATTACAGGGATTCGAGTTGCTCCCTTGTGACGGTGTAGAAGCGTCCCACCCTCTTTATCGGCTCATAGTGACAACTTCTGTTGTAATTGCCCTGATAGGTGGTGTAGGTAAGCCCGTTTGGTGCAGGTGTTAGTTTCCAGCACTCCTGCACCACCTTACGCACTTGGTGCTTTTCCGCCTTTACCTGCGAGTGCACCAGCAGTACGACAAGGTCGTTAAGGCAGAATGAAACGCTATCCACATCCATTGCAACCATAATGTCAAGCAGCAGTTCCGACATCTCTATCTCCAGCCGATTGCGGTTGCCACGGATAATCTTCTGCAAGGCTTCTGTATGCAGCAATGTGGGGTTGAACCACATCCGGCTTTCCTTTTCGGTGGACAGTTTTCTGTGTTGCAGGAAATGGAGAAAGGCGGGTATCTCCGCTTTCAGCTTTTGCAGGAAGTCGGTATCATCGGACCGCAAGCGGTCTATCTTGCGTACCCAATAGCGTGTTTCCCCTGCGTCTATGATTACGGGCAGATGCTCGTTGTTGGAGCACAGCACGAATTTGGCGAAGAACGCAATCTCGTCACGGTCTTTGCCTTTGGCTTCTACCTTGTAGGAAAGTGTGGTGCTGAGGTTCTTCAACCGTTCGCTGTCCTCCCTGCGGTTGAGCAACACCTCATCCACCACGATAAGGAGCTTACCGGCCCAATCGGAATTGAACTGGCTGCGGAAATCCTCGTTGGTGTTGAAAGTCACGTTGTTCTGGAAAAGGGCTTTCAGAAAGTTCAGGAAGGTGCTTTTGCCCGTGTTGCGTTCTTCCGACACCAACAGCAAGATAGGCAACTTCTGAATCGGTTGCAGGTAGAGCAGTTGCAGATAGTCCATCCCCAACTCGTATTGTTCCCCGAAGATGTGCCGTACCAAAGATTGGATATGCGATAAATCGCCCTCCTGCGGTCGGTGGTCTATCGGTTCGTAGAGGTTAAGGAACTTGCCGACCACGGAACGGTAGCCGATGTGTTCGGGTACGGTGCAGAAGCCGTCATACTTGGGAACGCTGCCGATGTAATCCTTGCCGTAATCCTGTCGCAGGGTCTCGTTGTTCCATGCGATGCGTTTCTTCACATACCCTCCGTTCAGTCTCGGTTGCTCCACAATCTTGTAGAGCGTTGTCCCGACACGGATAAATTCTTCCTTTGCCATGCCGCCATCCGATGGCGGTCTGTGGCTGTCCTGTTGTTCGATAGCTGACATAATCAAATGGTTTTAAGTTTGAAAATTACCAGCTGCAAAAATATAATCAATTATCGGATAGGTTGTTATGCAAAACACGGCAGAATGGTGACAAATAGCCCCCGAAACAAAAACTTTCAATGGCTTGGGGCAGGAAACGGGTTGTGCAAACGGAAAAACTCCCGAAAAGCAAATGTCGGATTACGCTTTTCGGGAGAAAAAATCAGAGCGTCTGTCGTTCTGTCGTACTGACTTAATGAATTACTGACTTACCGAGTGAATAATGTCAGGCATTCAGCTACGAGAAGTATTCGGATTTGGATATACCGTTGGTATTCAGCGAGAAAAAGATGCTTGTTTTCTCTTTTCGCAGGTACAGTCTTTCAAGAACAGCATTGCGTACCCGTTCCGCTCCGAATGTGCCGATATGGAAAGCGAGGGTAACTATCGCTTCAAGGTTGTAAACCTCCATACAGCAATTATCGGATACCCGTATGCTTCGCCTTATCCCGTATTCCCTTAAAATTCCGCTCTTGCAAAGAGCCTTCAGCCCTGCACGGAATGTCGGGGCGGTTACTCCGAACAGGTCGCAAAGTTCCCATTCGCTCATGGCGGTTGCGCTAATGTCGGTCGGCAAGGTGATGTTGCCGTTGCCGTCCGTTGTGATGATGCTTCGTTTCATGGCTATGCTTGGTTATGGGGTTACACTTCCGAACGATGCGTTCAGCTTGTTGCCGAACATCGTCAGGTCATTGTCAAGTTTCTGTGTGGTTATCTTCGCATAGATTTGAGTCGTGACAATGTTCGTGTGTCCCAGAACACGGCTCACGCTTTCAATGGGCATCCCCTTGCTAAGAGCCAGTGTTCCAAACGTATGACGTGCGCAATGGTAGGAGATTTGCTTCTCTATTCCGCATTCCGCCATTACCTTTTTCAGTTGTTTGCACATCGTCCAATAGTTGATTTTCCCGAAAACCAGCTTGTCTTCCGACAGATACTTGTACCGTTCGATTATCTGCAAGGGAATATCAAGCAGCTTCACTTGGAACGGGACATTTGTCTTGTGCCGTTTCGACAATATCCATTTCTCGCCGTTCACCTCCACTATTTCGTCCGTTGTGAGTTCTTTCATATCCACGAAAGACAAGGCGGTGAAGCAGGCGAAAATGAACAGGTCTCGCACCAATGCGAGGGTGGGGTTGTCAAACTCGTGCGCCATGATTCTTTTGATTTCGTCCTCTGTCAGATATTCCCGTTCCTTAACATTCGGGCTGATATGGAACTGCGCAAACGGATTTCTCGGTATCAGTCCGTTATAGTGCGCACGCATGACCACGCCTTTCAGCCACATGCAGTTCAGCCAGATGGTGGCGTTTTTCAGTCCCCGTTCAGCCGTAAGATAAGCCGCAAACTCCTTGATGAAGTCGGGCGTAAGTTCCAGCATGGACATGTCCGTCCGTCTGTAGAATGACTTGATAAAGGCTGCGACATAGTTCCTTGCCCTTACCATTACCTTGTATGTGCCGATGCTGCGGTCTTTGCCGACACGTTTCAGGAAGTTGGCGCAATCCTTGTCAAAAGCCTTTATCAGTGTCTCATACTCGCTTCCTACCCCTTGGTAGGCATTGCGCACCATTTCAGCCGTTACGTATGCCTCTCGGTCGGATATGCGCTGATAGTGCTTGATGATTTGCGCCTTGATGTTGTCCAATGCCAGATTGATGTTCCGTGCTTCGGCACTCTTGCCTTTGGCTCGGTTGCCTTTCGCATCCCAAAGGGTTTTCGGGATGGTCTGCTTGCAACTGAACTGCGCCACAGTACCGTTGATTGTCACTCGTCCCATGATGGGGACAATACCGTCTTTCTCCTTGCTGCCGTTCACGTAGAACAGCACTTTGAATGTACTTCTTGCCATACTCGTTTTTTTGTTTGCAAAGTTAAATATCAACGAGTTAGACCTTGATACGCAAATCGGTGACAAACGGTGCAATAGCATCTCTCATATGTTAAATCTTACTCTTTCACGGGTAATGATTTGCAAACCATTCTTCTTCTTAAATCCGCTTTTCTTTGCGTTTTCCGATTCTTCGGCTTGTCATTATTTGACACCGTAACAACTCTGATATTAAGTCGTTTAGCGCCATTTCTCCCGTTTTTCGAGGTTATTCCAGAGATTTATTGATTTCTTGTGCCAGGTTTGCAGCTAATTTAGGTAAGAATAAATCAATTTCTATATTGTCAACAAATGCTTTCAAGTCCTCAGCATAAGTTGCTGCACGCTTTACAATATCGTCAATTTTACTGGCAAGCTCCTGTATCTTCTTATTGAGGGCAGAAGCTTCCTGGGCACCGTCTTTTGCTCGTTTATATTCCACTTCTACCGACGCAAGATACTTATATTTTGCATCTTGTTCCGCTATACACGTATTTAAGTCTGCGGTCAGCTTGTCTTTTTGTGCGCATAGTTCATTATATTCCTGGGCTTCTTTTTCTGCTTCAAGACGTTGTTGAGCCCATTCCTGTTGTAGCTTTTCAGCAGCACGCTTTAACTGAAGGTATTTTTTGAAGCCCAATACATTCTCAAAATTATCACGAATGGTTTGGGCAAATACATTTTTCTTCAGCAGTTCACTCGATTGCATTGCATCAAACAGGAAATACTGGCTCAGTTCCTGAGGCAGATTGGCTTTGATGATTTTATTGATTTCCTGTTCTGCTTTTACCCGGTCTTTGGGAGTAGTCATTGTACCGTAAACATACATGTTACCGTTCATGTTCAGCGATACGCTTTCCAATGGCTTTCCTTGCGGATTTAACTGATAAACACGCTTTAATATGTACTTCTGTTGCTGACCGAGTACTTTCCCTACAAATGTTATCTGTAAGGAAATCTCAGGTTTGGCTGTGTTTAAGGCTCCCTGATTGAGCAATTCCATGAAATGCTCTTTGTTTTCAATTTTCAGACCATAAAGAGCTCCGCTTATGGCCTCGAATAAAGTAGTCTTACCGCCACCATTTGCACCGCCAATCAGAATAATAGGGCGATCGTCATCGACTGTCAAATCCAGATCAAGTGACAAGTAAGTCTTATAATTGCTTATTTTAATTCTCTGTATCAGCATAATCGTATTTATTGACGTATTTTTTGGATTGCATTACGGATGATGTCTTCCGTTTCATTATCACTCATTTCTATCACGTCAACCTTCTTGGCATGATAGGCCTTCAGAATATCTTCACTTAACCAGTCAAAATCTACACCTTCCGCTTCACAGATTGCTTCTATCATAGCTAAATCATCTTTGCGGATGCCGTAGTGAACAAATTTCGGATCTATACCTTTAGCCATAATCTTTATGCGTTTTCAGGATAAAAAGCATCCCAGTTTAACAAATCAGTAGTATTCTCAATAGGTAGTTTGGAATATAGCCAGTTACTTCCATCTTGAATGATAACTCCTCCATAAAGAGGTGTATCTTTAGTTGAATATTCCTGGATATATTGCAACAAGGCATTATGTTTCTCCGGAGCAGTTACATCACTTCCGGCACTTTTCGTATCGAAAAGATATACATGTCCATTCTTCATACGGATAACGAAATCAATATAAAATAAAGATTTTCCGTATGCAATGGCATAATGTTGTTTTCCTTTGTCCCCATTCTTATACCACCAGTCAATCCATTGTGAATGTTCTTCCAAATATTTCACAAATTCCTTCTCCGGATTAGAAGCTTCGTTAAGTTGTACGAATGGCAGCAAAGCATGATTATTTGCTGTTTCGATATGGTTAGTCTCGCTGTCATATACTCTTTCTTCCGGAATTTCCCAGTTGTATTGTTTTAATTCTCTGGCTGCCGCAGATCTTTTCTTTGCTCGCTCTCTTTTACGGGCATATGTTTCTAAGGCAGTGTCCAGTAAACGGTCAAATTTGGGTCTGTTATCATAATAAAGAACGACCTTCTTGGCATCTGTATCGAAAATTCCAAAATAGTCGGCGAGCATTTCAAGCAGATAGTTGGCTATTTTATCGGCTCTACCTTTACTCTCAAATTGATGTCCCTTACCGCTTATATATGCCATAAATACACGGTCTATTTCAGATGCTTTACGGGCAAAGCGCACTTGATCTACTTTCAATATCTGTTCTTCATTCTGGAAGTGTACATCTTTCGGAATCTCCACATTGATTGTCTTGACATCCAAACGAATTGAATTCTTTACCCGTCTTCTGTTTTCATTTACTAAATCGTCATCACTTTCTGGCAACGGAGTAAATTCATCATTATCATTTCTTAAAGCGGCCAATTCAGCGATAGAAAACAATCCGGCACCTCTTTCCAGTTTCCAGAATTCATCAGCCACTTCATACAATGTTTTTTTGAAGTCGGGTCCTAAATAATTTCTTTCCACATTAGGGCGTTCTGAATAGTAAGCCGGTAGAGATACATTCTCAAGATTTTCACGTCTGCATGCCCTAATCGTATTTTTCAAGATATAGTCGGAATCGGCTGTGACAATCTGAATTTTATCTTTTGCAATGTCGGTATAAACATAACCGATATTAAGCTGTTCTTTCGGATAATGTTTCTGTTCCGGCATTCTCAGAATACGTCCTACAGTTTGTATCGTAAACTGGTCGCTTTGCAATTTTCTGAAGATTAGCAGTACAGCTGCACGAGGGCAGTCCCAACCCAAAGCAATTGCTTCTTTGAATAGCAATACTTGCGTCATATTATCGGGACGTTCCAGTCCGGCGAGATTCTCTTTTTCGTTGGCGAGCCATACGGCCAATAATCCATTTTCGGCGGTTATCCCGCATATAGCTTCCAAATAGGTTTTCACCTGTTCTGCGATAGCTTGATCTTCCGAAGTCATGGTTTCCTTCACATCGTTGGGCAGCTGGATAAGTAATAGGGGATTGATTTTGACGCCCAATTCCTGATAAAGCTCAGCCAACTGATTACGTTTTGCCAATGCCGCCTTAATCAGATTTTCGTTCAGTGTGCGTTCTTCACTGAAATCCAGTTCTATATCAGGATTCAGCACGACTTCTTTCTTAATCATTTCAGCCGCAATAACATCCTGTCGGTAAACTTTTACTTTTTCATCAGGATGAAGTGTCTTGGGAGTGGCCGAAATACGCAGTTCTACAGCCGGATTGATACGTTCCAGCACTGCTGCCGATTTATCGGCAGTTTTTGACCAAAACATGTGTTCCTCGTCTATGATGGCAACAATGGGCAAATCGTATTCTTCTTGTGTCCGTCGTGCAATTTCATACAAAGAAGCAAAGCTTTCGTTTTCGCGTACCATGACATTACTTTCTTTGTTCACACTTTCCCAGTTGACAAACAATATTTCTCCAGGTTGTATGCCTTCACTCTGGTCAATCTCGTCAAACATTACAGGCCGAAGTTTCCGTGTTTCGCCAAAGGCATTCTTTAAGCTGGCATAACTTTGCAGGTGAAGTTTACGAGGTGCAAACCAAATATAGGCAACTTCCTGATAACGGCTGTCACCACGTTCTTTCAATTCGTCGGTTATATTTGCCAAAGCCTGACAGGTCATGACCGTTTTTCCCGCACCTGTTGGCGCTTCAAACACAATTTTGTGTCGTTTTCCACCGAGGTTTAACAGACGGATCGTTTTATCTGTCAGTTCATTGATAGCGTTCTGCTGGTATGGTATATTTTTCATTATTCCTTTTTTATTTTAAGTGTTTATTATGGAATTACCTTTTTCCAGAAGCAATTATTCGAAAATTTCGAATAACTTAAACCACATATCATGTTTCTATCTGATATATGTTTATGCTTCCTCATCGTATTCAAAGTTCAACATTCCATCAAACAGGTCTTTATCTTCTTGAGTGCTTGCCAGCGCATCTTCTTCCGGCATGACTACTGCATCCTTTTTCTTTGGCAAGATTCTTCGGTAAGTATTGTAGATGGCTTGTGGCAGAGCACATAGTTCCACCTTGTCACTGACATCATCAAACGAACCTTCCCAAGGGTCTTCACTGGGTGAGAACACATAAACTTTTATTGGTTGAGGTATGTTCATATCATAGATTATATCAACCAACTCATCGATGGCTTCTTCACGATAAATAATAAGCATTTGCTTTTTCCCGTCATCGAAATAGCGGAAAACATTTTTATAAGTCTTCTGACCTCCAAAGGTATTTTGCTCCGTATAGAGGTTTTCCTTGATACAAAGCATATCTGTAGCAAGATTAACAAGTTTCCTCATATTTTGCATCGAGCGACTGCGACCAACAAATCCGGTACGGTAGTAGCGGAGATTGTTTTTCGTTAATCCCGGAACTTCTTCGTTGTTGAGATCTGTATATCCATTAATTACTAACTGATTTCTTTTATAAGTGATATTTTCACAAATATTGTTTTCATTATTTGTTATGAGGATGCATTGACGATTTCCTCCATCTTCTGCATTAAGTTGCATAGTCGCATGAAGTGTAGTACCACTTCCAGAAAAGAAATCAAGAATATAATTTGCGCTATTATGTGATATAAGTTCTTTTATTAAACTTAATGGTTTTGGGTTTTGAAAAACATCCTTTTCTCTAAAAATATTGGTCAATAAATTACTGCCATCTCCAGTTTCTCCAACATTATATAAGATACTTCTACTTTTTTGAGTCTTTGTTTTGACTTCGGTTTCACTATAATAGTCTTTTTCATACGGTATCCCATTTTTCCATTCTATTAAATTGTCTTTTATTAAAGTTTGCATTTTCTTTACCCCGACTCTCCATCTTCCAGCTTTTCCATCAGGAGCCACTGGATAAAAATCTTCACCGTCGGGATTCTTAATAGGAAAATACATGGAAGGTCTATCTTCTTTATGAGCTGAACTACCCCATTTTTCTAATTTAATGAGATTATAAGATCCTTTTTCATCTTGGTATTTGTAATTTTTTCTGGATTTCTCAATTTGAATATCTTTCCAACAAAATTTATTGGTTGCTTGATAAACTAATATGTATTCATGTTCTGTTACAAAGTATCTGTCCGTTTGTCCACCTCCACTTTTCTTTCTCCATATAAATTGTCCACAAAAATTTGATGGCATAAATATACTATCACATAATATTTTTAAATCTGCTTGTTCATTATCATCAATCGAAATGAATATTACTCCATAATCAGATAGTAATTTTTTTGCTATTCTCAGACGACGACTCATAAATGACAACCATTTAGAATGGCGATAAGAATCTTCTTTGTCTACATAGCTATCATTATATATAAAATCATTATTACCTGTATTATATGGGGGATCTATATAGATTATATCAATTTTACCCTCATGCGTATAAGCTAAGGTAGCAAGGGCTTCCAGATTATCTCCTTCAATCAGAATATGGTTTGGTGCATCTTTATCTTCACTGATAATGGTACGTTCCGGCACCTCTGTCAAGATAGGCAGTTCATCACGAAGACGTTCTTCTACGACTTCGGGCTTATCTTCCCATACCAAACCATAAGTTTTATTCTCTCGCAGCAAACCTAACAGGGCACTACGTTCCTTATCGGTCAGTCCTTCTAAAGTGTTGACACGTTTTATAAGATTGGCTCTATCATTACTGTTCATAACATTACTTGGCTTTACTGTTTTTGAATTCTGACTAACTGAACATCGTCACGTGTAGAGTTCAGCAGTTCTTTAATATCTACATCCAGAACACGTGCTATCTCCAACAGTGTTTCTAGTCCGGGTTGTGATGTGTTTGTACACCACTTTGATACCGTGGCAGGGTCCTTGCCCAATTGTTCGGCCAACCATTTGTTGGTCCGCTTCTTCTCCACAAGCACAACCTTGATGCGGTTTATGTCTTTTTCTTTTTCCATAAGGATTTTCTTTCATTCCATGCAAAGATAAGAAAGCCTATCTATTTTTCATCATTTCAATAGGACTATTTGCAATAAGATTTGCGAATTAGTTCAATTATATAGACTAAAAAGATGCAAAGTCGCAAACTATGCTTATTTTTGTAGAAACATTAAACAGAGTTATAATATGACAACTATTTATTTTGACCAATTTGCTATTAGTGGAATGTCTGAACCCACCAATAATTTATGGTATCAAATTCGTAATATTCTATTTGATCTAAAAAGTCAGAATAAAATATGCTGTTGCACTTCTCCAGAAACAATTTTCGAAACATCGCAAAGGCATTGTATGGGTGTGATTGATAACTATGCTATCATTTCAAAGTTATTAGATAATTGTTATCTGAATGATATTAGAACCATTATTTGTCAGCAAATAGCAAAAGATATTAAAGATATTGAATCCAACCCATTCTTATATGTTAATCATAATTTTACTTCGAATGAATTTAATTCTAGCTTGAAAAAAGTTATTCAATATGAATTCGATTCTAAAGATATTCCTTCTTTTCCCATTGAAATGTCTGATAAGCAAATTACATGTTTTGTAAAAATATTGTATGATAATAGGAAAAGAATGTTTTTTAACTCGATTGAATCGTATATTACTGGTAATCAATCAAATGATATCTACGCTGAAATTTGCCGAATTTTGGTGGAGCAGTTTGATTTTACTAAATTTGATTTTCAAACCTTATTAAATAATATTCAATACGGTGACTTTCGTTGCTGTCCTACATTGAGAATTCAAAATCTGTTAGAACCATATATCTTCGTTTCAGAGAAAGAAGTAAAAAACAATATAACTTTTAAGAATGACCTTTTTGATATAAGGAGGATATCATCGGCTATACCATATTGTGATATACTACTTTGCGATAGTAAATGGAAAAACTGTCTTAGAAAATTAAATATAGATGACGAGTATAATATCAAAGTTTTTTCTGCAAAGTCGGTTGATTTGAAAGAATTTGAGAGCTATTTATCCAGTCTGTAAATAGAAAATAAGAAGTAACAATATTATTTTATACGATTGAATTTCCTTAGTCATTACAACATATTCCTATTTTAAGGGGTCTCTAGGAATTTCGCATCAATAATTAAAATATAGATTTAGTCATATTTATCCTTGGGTTTTAAAGAATATCAGTGGTGTATCTGTCTTATATTGCTAATTATATAGGACTTCTGCTGAGCACATTATACAGTTACACGCTGGAGCTTCGACCAACGCCAGAATTCGCTTTATAAAATATTCTGTATTTCTAGCACAATCTGCTTTTTATCCATATCTTTCCTTGGAAGTTTAGTAATATATTATATTGTTTGCGACCTTTTAAAGGTATAAGCATAGAAAAGAAAAAGGAGAGGAAAATCCGAGGGCACTGAAAAAGTTCCCCACTTGTAATAAGTCTCTCCCTAATACACAAAAAATAGATTGTGAATCCTTTTTCTTTGGGTTCCCAATCTATTTTTATTTTTCAGCTTTTGTGCCACCTATGCAGCCATCTATCTTCTTTTTTGATGGTTGTTTGGCTAAAAATGGATTTTCTGCCTGTTTCTGTAGATACTAATTGAAAAGTGCACCAATATTCCAATTGAAAAGTGCGCCGCCATAGGATAAGTATAATGACCTTTGTATCATCCAAATACAAAGGTAAAATGAAGACTATGGTAGAAAGACAATCAATAATACACATGTATAGAGTATGCGGTTATAGCAAACGGCGTATCTCTCGTGAACTTCATGTCAGCCGTCATACCGTTGACAATATTCTTTCAGAATACGAATCAGCCATCCGTACTGATAATCCGGAAGAGGCTTTGAGTGATTTGCTTACCGTCCAGCCCAAGTATGACAGTTCCAAACGCCGCCCTCGCCGCCTTACACAAGAGATTAAGGACGAGATCGGGTTTTGCCTGAAGAAGAATGCCGTTAAGGTAGCTACGGGGCTTCGCAAGCAGCGCATGCTGAAGAAGGATATCCACCAGTTTCTGTTATCCAAAGGATATACCATCAGTTATGCCACAGTGTGCAGTTATATAAAAAATATAGAGTCATACAAAGAGAAGAAAAAGAGCGAAGCCTTTATCCGGTTGTTCTATGAGCCGGGATGCATTGTTGAGTTTGACTGGGGTGAAGTCCTTCTTTTTATTGACGGTGTCAAGACCAAGTTTTATCTGGCCGTATTCACTTTCGGGCATAGCAATGGCAGATACGCCTACCTTTTCAGGCATCAGAATACGCTTGCCTTCATGGAATCCCACCGCAACTTCTTCAGGGATATACATGGTGTCCCCGCCATGATGGTCTATGACAATATGCGTGTAGCCGTCAAGAGCTTTGTCGGTGGTGACAAGAAGCCTACGGAAGCCCTGATGAAGATGTCCGGTTTCTATTGTTTTGAGTACCGTTTCTGTAATGTACGGGCCGGATGGGAGAAAGGGCATGTGGAACGCAGCGTGGAATATGTCAGGAGGAAAGCTTTCTGCCTGACTGACCATTTCAATGACATACGTTCCGCCCAGGAGCATTTGAACCGAATGTGTACGCAGGTCAACAACGAGCAGGGCAGTCTTTCAACAGCGGAGAAATCATCGCGTCTGGAGGCTGATTTGTCATCGCTGAAGCCTTTTCCCGGCAACCTTGGCTGTTTTGAGGTCAATGAGTACATCGTGGACAAGTGGTCGACTGTCAGCATGAAAAATGTTCATTATTCCGTACCTGATTCCCTTGTAGGAGAAAAAGTACATGTCAAGGTCTACAGTGAAAAAATCGTCATCCTGTACGGGAAGGAGAAAGTGGCCTCGCACCAACGCAGTTATTGTGGTGGCGACTGGTGCATCAAGCTGGAGCACTACTTGCGTACACTTTCCCGTAAACCGGGTGCATTACCTCATTCTGTGGTCTGGCAAAGAGCACCGGAAGAACTGAAAAGACTGTATGACAGCTATTTCAAGAATGACAACAGGGCATTCGTCCTGCTGCTGGACTATGCATGGGAAAATGGTTTTTCCGGGACAGACATCATCAGGGCATGCAGGGAACTGACCGGACGTGGTGTCAGAAAGATATCTCCGGAACAGGTAAAGGCCATGTTGCATGGCAACGCACAGGAAGAGATGGAAGAATCCATGGAGTCGCCTGTTCTTCCGGCACAACAAGAGAATATAGAAAGAGAAGCCGTGGATATGCTTGAAGGCATTACGGCACTCATGACAGGATACAATGAAGCGCATGATATAATACCAACCATTTAAGTTTATAATATATGAAATCAGAAAAAGAAACCATTTATGACTATGCGACAGAACTGAAGCTGCTGGCCTTCAAAGAGGAACTGGAATACACCCTTTCATTGGCAGCCGGAGAAAACTGGAGCCATTTGCATTTCTTGACCGAATTGCTTGGAAAGGAAAGTGTCAGAAGAAGGGAATGTAGAAGAAAATCAAGGATAAAATCTGCGGGATTCCCACAAATGAAGTATCTGCATGAACTTGTCATGGAAGACATGCCCAAAGAGGCACAGATAATATTGCCTGAATTGGAAACACTGGACTTCATCAGGGAGGGAAGAAACATAGTCCTGTATGGAAATCCGGGGACGGGAAAGACTCATATTGCTACGGCTTTAGGAATAAAGGCCTGCCAGCAGGATTTTACCGTATTGTTTACTTCAGTCCCTGTCTTGCTTACCCAGATAAGGGAAGCCAAATCCGCAAAGACACTGCGGGCGTTGCAATTACGGTTTGAAAAATACGATCTGGTTATCTGTGATGAATTCGGATATGTCAGTTGTGACAAGGAAGGAGGAGAACTGCTTTTTAACCACTTGTCCTTAAGGGCCGGGAAAAAAGCTACAATCATTACTACTAATTTGGCTTTTAACAGATGGAATGAAATCATAAAGGACAAGGTGCTTGTAGCGGCAATGGTCGACAGGCTTACACATAAAGCCTATCTGGTAAATATGACCGGACTCTCTTATAGGCTCAAAGAAACACAAAAAATGAGACAAGATAAATGAAGATTTTAAACTTATATGTAATTTTGTAACAAGTATGGATGGAGCTCTTTTCAATTAAAATACGGTGCACTTTTCAATTAGTATCTACAGCGTTTTCAAGGTCGGATTTAACGTGATAAGACGATTGAAAATAGCCTCCTTTGTCTCTTCTCTCAGCAGAAAATCGGCGATGTCATAACCTGCATCCCGTTCTTCTTTTGTCGCATTTCTTTCCATAAAATCGAAGAGAGAAACTTCTATTCCCAGGCTCCGGATCATCTCCATTTTACTATTCCAATAGTCGGTTGCCCCTAGGTCGGGGAATAGTAGAACACGTCGGTTTCTCAATACGCTCATGGCATCCCGATTGAATGCTCCGTTCTTTCCGCCCGAAGCAATCCAGAGGTATTGCGGCAGATAGAAGCTGGATATCAAAGCGCTTTTCTCACTCTCCACAAGGGCAACCGGACGCTGCTGGTCGGAGGACAAAAGGTGTTCACCAAACAGGCATTGCCGGAGATTGAAATTCTCTTTCTTCAAAAGGGAATGTACCCACGTGATGTAGTTGTATGGCTCTTTAATCCGTCTTCCGTTTTCAGGATTGTAGAGCATCACTTTTCCGGTGCGTACCCGTCCGGAAATATCCACCTGCCAGAAGACCGTAGCTCCAGGCCAATGCTTCGAGGTTCCCACATGGTAGCGTAACATCAGCTCTTCGGTAGCCTCCTGCCCGAAATGGAAACTCAGGAACTGAAACAGCTTGTTCGTGTGATACAGCTTTAGGGACTTCCTCATGATTTCCGGCTCAATGAATGAAGGCACAGGAGGCAGACTGATGCGTGGCTTTGACATCGGCACAAACTCTTCTCTCAATCGTTCCTTGGCCATCGGGTTCTCGTCAAAATACATTTTGGGCGTATAGTTGTAGCCGCATTTCTGTTCATGGTTGCATCGCCCTACATAATCGGGAAAACAGATTTGTTTTTCCGTATCGATGTATTTGGCGAAACAACTTTTACGGTGGCAGTTTGGGCATGTGTGCCGGGTGCTGACACCTTTGTATGGTTCTAATGTGAATCTGTAGTTCATTTTTCTTTCTGTTTGGATGTTACTATGCACATTTTCGCAACTTCACAAACCCCTCGGTTGCGAAAATGTGCATAGTAACAGGTTTATTTACTGTATTCTCCATGATTCTCTTTTCTGAATAATGTTCCGATATGGCGTTTTAGAAACATCTTGAAAGCATGCTCTTTCATCCCGTAACTTTCAGCAATGCTGATACCTTCTGCCGTTGTAAATCTGTGAGGCAGATTCAGGTATATGTTGCGGTGCAATTCGCTCAACTGTTCCTGACTGACGGCAGTCTGCACTTTTACGGCTGTTGTCCGAAAATACTCGGCCAGCAGGATGGCACGGTTCACGCTTTCAAGGTCAATCGTAGTCTTATCGCACTCTCCGCAAGTCCATCGGGCAAGCTGTATAATCAGACAAAACCGGATAATGTAGATTTCCAGTTTGCAGTAAATACCGACCAAAGCATCGTTGGTTTCCATATCACATTGGCGGGCATTTTCATGCTGCCAACCGTAAAGCCGTTGCTTGGCGTCTTCATCAAATGGCAGGCATTGAGACTGCAACTCATTATTCTCGTCATGCGGACAATCTTGTGCGATCAGCTTATCGATAATCTGTTGCCACTGGATTTCCAATTCTTCAGGAGTTTCCCGGTCGTTCCATCTGCTTTTCAAGACAGATTCAGGCATCACGAAAAGAATACGATCAATAAAACCGTTACTCGAACGCTCGCCCTTGACCAGTTCGCCTAGAATTTTCTTTTGGATGGTACCGATAACGGAGATATAGGGACGTCTGATAAAAATGGAACTTTGCGTACTCTTGCGATCGGAAATCGTAGGCTTGGCATTGAACACTGAAAGCCAGAACTGTTCTTCCGAACCGTTGTTGTAACGGTTGAAATTCTTGAACCAGGCAGATAGCTCGTCCGACCAAAGGCAGAGTCCTCTAGGATTCTGAGCATGTATCAGGCTCAATCCTTCGGGAGTGATGTCCGAAACAAGAAAGCGTCTGCGCACGGGAGCCTGCGGAAACTCATCCAAACCAGCTTCCATGCGTTCCTTTTTGCTCATGGACATAGTGCGTTCATACTCGGCAGACAATTTCTGATACTCCTGATTCTGACAATAGTCATGTTCAATGAACGGCTGGAAAGCGAAACTCAGCGGATGACTTTTATTGGCTCCAGGACGTCCAATCAGTGCCATGTACAGAATAGGACTTTCCAGCCAGTTGCGCTTCACCTGCACCAGATGGGAGTTGCCAATCCCCACGGCAATGGCTGCAAGGATAGCCGCAGCAACATAATCCACGGGATAGCCCTGACAATCGTGCAAACTGCTGATGATACGCTGAATCCTGATAGGAAAGACTTCTATCGGGAACTTACCGCCGGACATCTTGGCTCCGATGCGCACAGCCTCGCCGATAATACCTTCTGCTGTTAATTTGGAGGTTTCCATAGCCGTGCAGATCAAAAGTTATAACCTCCCTTTGGTTTGCGTTTCGCTCCATGTACTATCTCCGCAGCCTGTTCCTGAAGTGAGATGGCCTGCATCTGCTTGCGTCCTGACTCAATCCATTGCAGCAGCTCATCTTCATAGAAGTAGAGTTTCTTACCTTTTTTATAGGCTGGAATCAGTCCTTTACGCGCAAGCGTGTAAATGGTAGGCTTTGCCTTTCGTGTGATTTTACAGGCTTCGTCAATTTCAATAAGACGGTGTTTGTCGGAAGAAGCCTGCGGTTGCAGTGCCGCCACCATTTGCCGGATTTGTTCCATCTGTTCTGTGAGATAACCTACCGCCTGCGGCAGCTTATCAAATGTGATTTGTTCGTTTGCCATACGTACTCGTTTTTAATTGTTCGCTGGCAAAGGAAATTGGTGTTTTGATGGTGGGAAACATCACCGGAATATAACTGTGAGATAACTTTTGGTGGTGATAGATTGTTTATACTATTTATTTTCATAACTTTGTAACTGACATGCCATTAAATTTATAGAGCTATGAATAGTAAAGAACAAAAATTAGCAGTACTTATTGATGCAGACAATGTTCCATACGCCAATATTAAAGGAATGTTAGAAGAAATTGCAAAGTATGGGATATTAACAATTAAGCGAATATATGGAGATTGGACAAAACCTACAGTTGCAGGTTGGAAATCTATATTATTGGATTATGCAATTACTCCGATTCAACAATACAGTTATACCACTGGTAAAAATGCTACAGATTCTGCCATGATTATTGATGCAATGGATATTTTACATACAGATAAAGTCGATGGTTTTTGTATCGTTTCTAGTGATAGCGACTTCACACGTTTGGCTGTCAGATTACGAGAATCTGGAAAGTTCGTTCTTGGTATGGGGGAGAAGAAAACACCTAATCCTTTTATAGTTTCATGTGATAAATTCGTTTATATTGAAATCCTTGGTGGGGATATAAAAGATACTACGGATAATGAGTCTACAATTGCGCCTAAGGAAGATATTGTTGAATTATTGAAGCAATCAATTAATGATTTAGCCGATGATAATGGGTGGGCATTCTTAGCTAATGTTGGTAGTTTAATGTTGAAGAAAAAACCTGATTTTGATTCAAGAAATTATGGTTTCCTTAAGTTGACAGCATTGATAGAGAAATACAGTGACAAATTCGAAATTGAAAAAAGGGACACTAACATTCCAAGTATTAAGCATGTATATGTAAAGAATAAAATATAATTATTCTATTTTCTTATTCAATATAATTTTACATTTAGATTCTGTATGTGACATTTTACGCTCAATAGTCGAAATTTCCAAGTCACGAAGGGCATCGGCAAAGACCTTTTTGATAAAGATAGCAGTATGAATACGCTTTCTGCCAAAAGCCTTACCAATATTCCAACCAAAGTGCATAATATCAATACTTTTAAGTTGAGAGTCCACCTTTACAGGCGATATCTTTTGCAAGGTATCGCCTGTACTATATTCAGTAATGTATGCGCATAGGCGGTTGAGATCTTCTTCACTCATATAGGCAACCATTGTTTGCTTCGTATAGCTAATGACCTTTTCCAATTTGGTTTGAATAGCACGATTCTTTTTTGCGATAGAATTGGTTCGCAAAACTTCATATTCTGAAGGTTTAGAGATTGTTTCTTCAGCGGTAGGAGCAGACTCAATGATATCAGACGTAGTTTGGTTTGAATCTTTGCTTGTAGGGACTTCCGGAACAGAAACGGTATCATTGTGATTTTTCATCGTTTGAAAAGCAGAGAAACGCAATAGAAAAGTTTCTATGCGTGACAGTAGAAACTGATTAAAAGTTGTCTGTAAACTGGCATAAATCGCCATCAAGACAATTACTGTTGCAAAAAATGCAACACTACTACTGAAATCGTCAACGCCTTTGGATAAAACAAACTGCCGAGCTAAAACGCCAACGACAAGAGTGCCTACCAAGACAAGGGAATAGAGTGCTATATGTTCTATACTTTTCTGATTCATAGTGATATTTGCTAATTGTTTGTGCGCAAATATATGTCATTTCATAAATACCATGTTATAAATCCAAGAAAGTGGCAGCATTTGTCCTCGATATGGTACTTATTTCTATACCATCTATGCCACAATAGAATAAAAAAGAAGAGTCCAACTAGGTTTTAACCACATGTCGGACTCGTCTTACGTTACAGAGCTTTATACTATTTCAGTGAAATCTTATTCGCCGTCTCTCTCTTCTTGGAATTAACCAAATCAGCATAGATTTGAGTAGTGGTGACATTCTTATGCGTTAGCATCTTCGACACTGTGTAAATGTCTGTACCTAAAGAGATTTGGATGACGGCGTATGAATGACGAAAGCAGTGGAAGGTTATGTGTTTTCTGATTCCGGCTTCGGTAATCCATTGTTTCAAGGGATGATGGGTCATGGAGCGGGTTAAGCCTTTGAAGACTTTTCCGGTACTCCATTCGCCGCACAACTCCAGTGCCTCCTGACTGATGGGGAGTGTGGCCTCGGTTTCTGTTTTCTCGGTACAGATACGGATGTAATAGCCTTGGTCCGGGCCAACCTCAAAATCGCGCCAGTCCAGTTTCAGAATATCACTGATACGGAGGCCAGTCATGCAGGCAAACAGGGATGCCTGTTTCAAGACTGGAATCTTGCATGGTGTTGCTGCCAGTTTTTTGACTTCATCAAGTGTCAGATACTCTTTCTTGACTTCTTTCCATTCGATTTTTTCCAGAAAGTCGTTCAAGTTCTCGCGCAACATCTTTTCTTTATAGGCTATCTTCAACAGGGCTCGGAAGGTAGAATAATAACCGGCTGCCGAATTGCGTGAGATGTAAGCATTGGGATGATTGATCTGTTTGCATTTGAGCAGGTAATCCCTGAACTTCTCGCACAGTTCCACGGTGACATCGCCAAAGGTGCATTTGCCGCCGACAAATTTCTCGAAGTGGTTGTAAACACAATCCCATTTCTCATACTTTTCCCGTGCCTTAGTCCGGAAGTAGGCAAGGAAATCGACTTTTTGCTTGTTCTTGTCCAGGAACCCGAATTCTTCATTGATAAGCGACTGGACACGGATACAGCGGATAGCCTCTGCTTTGTTCAACATGTCTTGATTGAACATTCTTTGCTGCTCATTCTTAGGCTTGGCATAGATGTAGATGCCGAGGAATTCCCGGCGACTCATCTTCATCGTATAAGGATTGCGTATGGCAGGATAATAATCCAGATAAAGAGATATGCGGTCGTTACGCAATGGCTTTTGTCTCAAAGTTACGTTGGTGCATGTAAGTGTCATAGCTATATTGTTTTTTGATTAATACTTGTTTTTGTTGCAAATAAAATAGGTGTTCTAATGGTGGTATTTATCACCGGAAAATAACTTTCGGCTCATTCTATCTTTGGAGGCTCAAAGAACTTGTCCAGCTCTACCCGCAGGATCTTGGTATATTTACCGACTTTGATACGGGGAATATTATGGTATTTCACATAATGGTAGAGTTGGTCTCGTGTCAGATTGAATCGCTCCATCGCTTCGGCAATGGTGTAGTATTTGGGCTCTTCTGGAGCTATGAGACCTTTGGCAATGTCCACATGCTTCTTGGAGTAGTACACCATGATGCCAACCTTCTTCTTGGGAATAGCATTCTTTGATACAAAAGAATAAATGGCCGTTAGCGTCATGTCGAACTTCTCTTGCATGTCTTGCGTGCTGTACCATTCCTTGATTTCAGGATCAGGAGCTTTTTTTGCAAAATAGTCATCAATATGCTTTTTGCTCCAATAGGTTTTCCCACGGTTAAATGTCCGGGGTATATTATGCTCTTTAGCTATATGAAATATCCAGGAATCTTTGACACCGAATTTCTCTTTAATCTCATTGGTAGTATAGAAGTCTGTGATAGGAAGAGTGTCTTTAGGTTGTCGTTTCTTGTATGGGTTTCTTTTAAGCATCTCTTCTATATCGCTCTGCCGAACAAATGAAAGCCTACTGCTCAACTTATAAGCAGCAAGATGTCCTGTATAAATCATTTTATAAACAGCTTGCAGTGAAAGCCCCAACAAAGTAGCAGCCTGAGCGATTGACAAATATTCTTTGTCTTTAATATCCATCAAAGGCTTTTCACTCTTAACGATTTGAATCCTTTGCTCTTCCTGCTGAATCCGTTTTGCTCGTATGGCCTGTTTATAAGCCAAATTCGCGCATCTGTGTGAGCAGTATTTCGTAGTTACTTTTTGGGCTACGAATTCTTGACCACACCACTCACAAATCTTTTTAATTCTAATGTTGCTCTTTGCCATTTTACTTGAATTTTTAGGGTTTATTTCTCCTTGATTTCTCCAGTTTTATTCCACCATCTTAAACTATATTCAACCATATTCAACTTTCTCCACGACCTTGCCAACGATAATCCTCGGATTTTCGTGGTGAGGTACACAGGAGGTACAAAAAATGGCGTAAAAAGGCTTAGCAACGATTATCAACGATACTTGAGCAACAAAAAAGGCGCCCGTAAAGAGCGCCATATTAATCGATTATAATCAATCTAACTATTTAATAATCAGGTATTTACTTGCCGATGCAAAAATGCCGAAATATATTCCCCAGCACCTGATCTGTCGTAACCTCTCCTACGATATCCGATAAATGGAATATACACTCTCGTAAATCTTGCGAGATGAAATCCCCGGAAAGGCTGGAGTTCAAACCTTCTTGTACCCTATGTATAGCTTCCAGCGCATGCGTAAGTGCCTCGAAGTGGCGGACATTCGTTACGATGATGTCGCTTTGGTGGAGGGTGGGAATGGAAGAGACTTCCGTGAGGAGTTGTTGTAGCTCTGCGATATGCAGCTTGCTCTTGGCGGAAATAGCGATTTGATGCCAGCCTTCGGTGGGGAAAGAGAAGGTTGGGAGAGAGGATGTGGGTAATACATCGCATTTGTTCATCGCTAAGATAACAGACTTATTTGTTAATCTCGGAGCTATTTCTTGATAGAAAGCCTCGAAATCCTTGAGGTCACGGGTTAAGTCGTACATGAGGATGACGATTTGCGCTTGGTCTAGAGCCTTGAAACTACGTTCAATACCGAGAGCTTCGATCGCATCGCTTGTTTCACGGATACCGGCGGTGTCGATGAAACGGAAGAGTTGGCCGTTGATATTGATCGTATCCTCGATAACGTCACGGGTCGTTCCGTGGATGTCGCTGACGATCGCTTTATCCTCGTTCAACAAGGCGTTTAGTAAAGTAGATTTGCCGGCGTTCGTCTCACCGATGATGGCGACAGGAATACCGTTTTTGATAGCGTTACCTACGCTGAAAGATTGGGCGAGTTTGGAGATGACCTGTTCGATATGATCCGCAAGCGTGCGAAGCTCGCTACGATCAGCGAACTCTAATTCCTCATGGTCACTGAAATCCAGTTCCAATTCCATGAGAGAGGTGAAATGGAGCAGTTGGTTTCGAAGTTCGGCGAGTTCCCTGCTGAAACCACCTCGCATCTGGCTTAGAGCCAAACGATGTTGGCCGGCCGAAGTGGAGGCGATTAAATCCGCAACGGCCTCCGCTTGGCTAAGGTCCATCTTGCCATTCATGAAAGCACGTTGCGTATATTCACCCGGTTGCGCTATACGGCATCCGCTGGAGATAAGGGA
This sequence comes from Parabacteroides distasonis ATCC 8503, assembly GCF_000012845.1. NCBI lineage: Bacteria > Pseudomonadati > Bacteroidota > Bacteroidia > Bacteroidales > Tannerellaceae > Parabacteroides > Parabacteroides distasonis. The sequence goes on along the minus strand of NC_009615.1, from coordinate 2,503,764 downwards.
TTGCAGGATTTGTTGTTGGATATACGTCGAGCCGTGGCAGGTGATTTCCACCGTATCTTCCCCCGTGAAAGAATGGGGGGCACGGAAAACAGCGGCGATCACCTCATCTATGGTTTCGTCATTGTTACCGACGATGGAACCATACGTTAAGGTATAAGCCTTTTGGGTAGATAAACTTTTACCTGCCTTCTTCGGCCGGAATATCCGATCACAAATCTTGAAAGTATCCGGTCCGGAGACACGAATCACTGCGATTCCTCCTACTCCCGGAGCTGTAGATATAGCGCAAATTGTACTCATTCCGTCTATTAAACCGTTATTAATTCATACGCTTGAGAACCCAGTCCGATTTCTTCCGCATAACGTAGGCCGGCTTGCCAGTTCGTATCCGGATGAATCAAATGGAATTTATCCTCTCCCTCAAGGTGTTCGTGAGGATGAGTCTCGGCTAATTTATTACCTCCGATGATAGGAGCGTTGATAACCATATCGGCGCAAGCCTTATCCAAGGCCACCGGATCGAAAGACGCGGCGATCCCCAAATCAGGGATGATGGCGGCATCGTTATGATTCCAGCAATCGCATTCCGGAGATACGTTCATGATAAAACTAATATGGAAATGGGGCTTGTCTGCTAATACGGCTTTCGTGTACTCGTCGATCTTGTAATTCAATCGCTCGGAAGTATCACCTTCGCCCATTACGGCACCGTCGTACTGGCAAAGAGCCACACATTGCCCGCAACCTACACAACGCTCGTAATCAATTTCGGCCTTTCGGTTGTTATTCAAATGGATGGCATCGTGAGCGCAGTGCTTTACACAGATGTTACAGCCTTTACAAGCCTCCGTATCGATACGGGGTTGTGAGGCGCAATGTAATTCCAGTTTACCGCCTACGCTGGCGCATCCCATCCCGAGGTTTTTCAGCGCACCGCCGAAACCGGCTTGCTCGTGACCTTTGAAATGGTTCATGGAAATGATGATATCGGCATCGGCGATAGCGGCACCTATTTTCGGGGCCTTGCAATATTGCCCGTCAATCTCGATTTCCCGGTAGTCCGTACCTTTCACGCCATCGGCGATGATAACGTTGCAACCGGCGGACATGGGATTGAACCCATTTTCCATGGCGCTTTGAAGATGATCGACAGCGTTGGAGCGACGGCCCGAGTATAAGGTGTTACAATCGGTAAGGAACGGTTTTGCGCCTAATTCACGTAACAGGCTTACCAAGCGAGCGGCGTAATTAGGACGAATGTATG